>PAIW01000144.1 GCA_002710885.1 Chloroflexota bacterium
ATCACCCATCGGAAAAACCCGATTTACCCTACAACGATGGTCGGACGACCTCCCACAGAAGATTTTTTCATGGGCAAAGCCGCCGAGCGGATCATGCTGCCTATCCTCCAGATGGCCTTGCCGGAAATCGTGGACATGAATATGCCAGCCGAAGGCGCTTTCCACAACCTGCTGATCGTGTCGATGCGAAAAGAATATCCGGGCCACGCCCAAAAGGTGATGCACGCCCTCTGGGGCATGGGGCTTTTGATGTTGACCAAGACCATCATAGTCGTCGATCATGATGTGAACATCCAGAACCCATCGGAGGTCGCCTGGCGCGTGACCAACAACATTAACCCAGCCACCGACATAACATTCGCGGAAGGGCCAATCGACGACCTGGACCATGCAACGCCAATCCCCAAATTCGGAAGCAAAATGGGGATCGACGCCACGGCAAAAGGAATCACCGACGGTCGTTCCAGGGAGTGGCCCCCAGATATCGTAATGTCAGAGGATATAAAGACGCTGGTTGACCAAAGGTGGAAGGAGTACGGATTCTGACCACGGCAGCAAACACGAATCAGAACATCATCCGCAAGGTTCCGCTCTTTCTGGACGCGATCAAGTTCCACGAGAGCGTCTTCGCTTTGCCATTTGCGTACATCGGCATGTTCCTGGCAGCAGATGGGTTCCCCGGTTGGCACGCCTTCATCTGGATCACCGTCGCGATGGTCAGCGCCCGAACCGTCGGCATGGCCGCAAACCGGATAATCGACCGACGCATCGACGCCAAAAACCCTCGCGCCGCCGTCCGGCACCTGCCCAGCGGACTTCTCAAGGTTGGAGAGATGGTCGGGCTAACCGCCGCCGCTCTGGTGGCATTCATTATCGCTGCGGCCCAGTTGAACACCCTCGCGCTGGTTCTTGCTCCATTTGCTGCGGCATACCTGGTACTCTACCCATTCACAAAACGGTTCACTTGGGCTGCGAATCTGCTGTTGGGCTGGGCGCTGGCGATCTCGCCTTCCGCCGCGTGGATAGGCGTCCAGGGCAGTCTGTCGATCCAGCCTGTGTTGATCTCAGTGGCCGTTGCGTTTTGGGCTGGAAGTTTCGACATCCTGTACCACACCCAGGACCGGAGGTTTCATTTGAAAGAGGGCTTGCACTCGGTGGCCTCCCGATTTGGAATCGTCAACGCATTCCGATTCGCACGCACCCTCGACACTTTGGCAATCGGAGTTCTGGTCACTCTAGGCATCTGGATGAGTTTGAGTTGGCCTTACTTCGTGGGATGCGGTGGCGCTGTAGCGTTTTTGTTGTACAAGTATTCGCTGGTGAATCCGAGCGACCTCTCCCGGATGGGTTTGGCATTCGCCCGAATCAACGCATATATCTCCTCCACCATGCTTGCTGGAACTCTGGCGGCGATTTACCTGTGAGTCACAACCCAGTCGGCCGAAAACAGGTTCAAAATATGAGCAACGCCCTCCCTATCATCATAGGCATCACCGGCGCCAGCGGCTCCGTGTTGGCGAAAAAGACCATCGACACGCTCTTGGAATCATCAACTCCGACCATCGTTTGCGCGTCCTCTGCGGCCCGAATCGTCTGGCAAGAGGAGATGGACGAGTCCTTCGGCGCGGCTATCGAACGCTGGAGCGATTCTAACCTGTTCCAGTATCATCCGCCCCAACAGATCAACGCGCCCATCGCCAGCGGGTCATTTCCGACCCGTGGAATGGCAATCGTGCCTTGCAGTATGGCGACTCTCGCGGCCATAGCCCATGGAATGGCCGACAATCTCATCCGTCGCTCGGCTGATGTGTGCATCAAGGAGCACAGGCCTCTTTTGTTGATGCCCCGCGAGACCCCGTTGAGCGCGATCCATCTGGAGAACATGGCAAAGCTGGCGAACCTGGGAGTCACAATCATGCCGCCTGATCCGCCATTTTACCTCAAGCTATCGAGTGTCGACCAGATTGTCGAGTACTTCGCCTACCGAATCTCGGCGGCCCTCGGCGTGTCAGAAACCTTGCCCAATCATTTGCAGTATCGTGGTCCGGAAGACTTCTAATCGCCCTACCTCGACGACCAATGAATTTTTAATTTCATACAAATATACGTTCAATGTTATTGGAGCGATAACCAAATGATTTCATCCCTCGACGCCGTGAGGGCAATCAGCCGCGAGCGCCGAGACGCCGTGGTTGTGGCCACGATGACTCCCAACCGGTACTGGGAATCAGTTTCCGAGAACCGTGACCTAGACTTGCCGATTTTTGGAGCGATGGGCAAGGCATCATCGGTGGCGTTGGGCATCGCATTAGCTCAGCCTGACAANAAAATCNTNNTNCTNGACNGCGANGGCGGNCTNCTCATGAANCTCGGNTCNCTGATCACCNTTGCCGGAACCGCGCCCGAAAACCTCGTCCACTTCGTGTTCGAGGACGGTGTCTACTTCACTACNGGANGCCAACCAGTTCCCGGAGCGGGGCGGTTCGACCTCGCAGCCATGGCTCGTGACGCCGGATTCGCCGCCTCCTACCAGTTCGACGACCTGGAGGAAATGGCAAGCGACCTCCCACGAATAATGAACGAAAAAGGCCCCGTGTTTGTGGCTCTAAAGGTCAACCACCCAGACGAGATACCAGAGTTCTACATGGGCAACACCGCAGAAGCAATGAAACGTCTCGCCTCGAACCTATCGTCCGACGCCTAGCCAGGAGATCACAATTTGTACGACTTCCACACCCACACGTTCCTCAGTGACGGTGTTCTGGCGCCCATTGAGCTTATCCGGCGGGCCATCGCAATCGGATACCAGGTCATGGCGATAACCGATCATGTCGGCCCTGGCAACATGGAGTTTGTGCTGAAGACGCTGATCGCAGACTGCGAGATGGCGTCCAAACGCTGGGACATCCTCGCGCTGCCCGGCGTCGAGATCACCCACACGCCCGCCGAGGATATCGACATGCTGGCCCAGGAAGCCCGGAAACTCGGAGCGAGGGTGGTCAACGTCCACGGAGAGACCATAACCGAGCCTGTGGTGGCTGGGACGAATCTAGCGTCCGTGATATCCCAACACGTCGATGTTCTGGCCCACCCTGGCCTGATAACGCCTGAAGAGGCCAACATTGCAGCTCGAAACGGCGTTTTCCTGGAAGTGTCGGCCCGCCGAGGCCACAGCGCCGCAAATGGCCACGTCGTGAAAACCGCAAAAGCCGCCGGAGCGCGCATGGTTCTGGACTCCGACGCTCACGCTCCAGGGGACTTGCTGACACGGGAGTTCGCCATGTCTGTGGCTCGCGGAGCGGGTATGGATCAGGATGAAGCAATTTCGTTATTGGATGCCGCTCCGCTCGATCTACTAAGAAAAGTTGGCATCCAAAGAGACTGACCAAAAACAGGAGCAGGTAGATGGGCCCGCTCCTGTTTGTTTCTGGATTGTCAGCGCTTCCGATGAGTCCGGTTACCCGGGGCTCCACCCCCAGGACTCCATGGCGTGGTTGTCCGGGTCTGGGACGTACAGGTGCGTCGAGCCATCGCCGTGGGGCATCGGCCCGTCCACTTCAAAGCCTGCATCGGGCAGTCCTTCGGGTATCTTTGCCACGTCGTCCTGACGGACGGCGAACACCGGATGCGTCGGGGCAGCGGTGTTGCCGAAGTATGCATCGCTACGCTCCGGCGACAGAAAGTCGCTGCGCCACTCGCACGGCTCCCAGAGACAGAGATACCGATTCTCGCCAATCTTGACGATGGCCGGACCTTTCCCAAACTCGTGGTTTGATGCCTCGAAACCGAGTAGGTCGGTGTCGAATTCCTTGGCACTTCCGATGTCAGACGCCACAATGGCAAGCTCGGCGATGCCGTAGTATCGGAAGTCCAATTTTCGAACCTTTCGGTTGGACGGTTGCCGCTAAAAGTCAGTCGATGGAACGACAGAATCAGGCTCGTCTCCGCCTGCAACACGCGCGGAGTTGGTGATTGCGAACATCCGGCTCTTCTCTCCGGCTTCCTGCGAAAATGCCGCCAGGTGGGGCGTGACCAGCACGTTGTCCATCTTCAGCAGAGGGTTGTCCACGGGTGTCGGTTCTTGCTCCAGAACGTCGAGACCCGCGGCGGCAACTTTGCCATCGTTCAGAGCGCGAATCAGGGCGGCTTCGTCGACCACAGGGCCTCGGCAAGCGTTTATGAATATGACCGTCGGCTTCATCATGTCGAACTCGCGGTCGCTTATCATGTGACGGGTCTGGGTGCCCAGAGGAACGTGCAGGGTGATCACGTCGGCGGTCTGGAGAACTTCGTCCAAAGGTAGTCTGGTGACGTTGAGTTCGTGTTCAAGCTCTTCGGAAATATCAATTATGTCACTGTAAACGACCTCGCACTCCCAGCCTTGAAGCCGTCGCGCGACCCTGGAGCCGATGCGGCCCAGCCCAACGATCCCAACGGTCTTGCCGGCGATCTCATGGGCTTGAGAGAACCACTTGGTCCGAATATCAGCAGCCCACTCGCCAGCGCTCACAGCATTGAATTGCAGCTGAAGTTTCCTGATCGTGCTGACGATCAAGCCCATCGTGTGCTCGGCGACGGCGACGGCGTTCCCGCCCCCGTTATTGGAAACACTAATGCCCAGTTCGCCAAGGCCAACCTTGTCAAGATAGTCAGTCCCTGCGCTGGTGGTCTGAATCAGCCTGAGGTTCGAGCACTTGGCCGCCAATTCTACCGTCGGCCTTCCTCGTCCTGCGACGATGAGCGCCACTGCGTCCTGCATCTGCAACGCTTGATCCTCGATTGAATCATCTGAATTAACCCAAGCGATTTCTACCCCTTCGGGCTTGATCTCCTCAAAAGCCGCCAACGCTGACTCGTCCGGTCCGTAAATAATAATTTGAGCGCCCATGATCCCTCCAGATAGTGAAAATGTGGCGGCTGGCAACTTGTGATCAGCCACGCCGCCTCTGACTGACTGCGCCAATTATAAGGCGGAAACCAAACTCCGGCAACTTGATTCAATTTTTGGGCTCGCCTGACTTACGTATGGCCTCCAGCGCTCTGACGAAAAACTCTTCGTCGCCGAAACCTCCCGCTTTGGTGACGATAGTCAGGCCGGCCCCCACCCCGTCACCGATCACACCTAGCGGCGCTCCATGTTCGATCTCGCCCGAGACGTCAACTGTCGAAGCTCCGAGCGCCCGAAGAACGCCGAACGCTGTGTCATCGCCCGCAATCATTAGTCCGCCGAGGCTCAATTTGCGAGCGATTCCATAAACTATCAGGCCCGCGAAATTCGCCAAGACAGTGGCATCTTCTAGTGAATCCGAATCTTGCGGGCGGTCAAACTCCTCCCACTCCAACACGACGTTCCGGCCATCAGACAGGATCCGATGAAGATCGGCCATCACCTGTCTGGAGTAGACAACTCGTTCCTCCCGTTTGCTTAACACAGGCTCAGGACTCAAGGAGATGACCTCGGCGACGCCTGCGCTAGCAAGAGACTCGACCTGAGACTTTGTCGCTTGGTGGCGACTGCCAGCGACAATGANGAAAGGAGAGTTTGTCCTGATGTTCNGGGCGAAGGNTTCGATGTCANGCCTGAACAGGNTTCCTAGCGCGTAAGCNAANCCNGCCGAGCCTACTAAGATGTGATCTGAGTAGCTCACCGAACAATCCGCGACGGCTTGNAGATCGGAGTCGGTCTCNGCGTCAANGACNATNGCGTTNATTTCCTGACTGGTCAACTCAGATATTTTCATCCGNATGGCGTCTGTCCCTCGCCTGACCACCGACAGNGGCACCAATCCAGGCGCNAANTCNCCTTCAAGCGCCAAGAGGTTCAACAGTGAGTCCGANGAGACCGCNGACAGGGCNTCCGAGCCTTCGATGGCCTCAGTCACNACCGCCCCATTCACCNTNAGGNTGCCGNCGACCACAGTCCGGCCCATCTGGGGGAATGCCGGACAGACTATGGCAGCCACAGCCTCCCGAGCGTCCATGACAGCCTTGCATTCAGCCGCCAGGTTGCCTCGCCCGGTGGAATCNATCTTCTTATAAAGNCGGCTCCAACCAGCATCTGAAAGCTCTTTGGCGGCTCGGTGGACCGGAGCGATTGCCAGGGCGGCATCGACGTTGCGTGTGTGAGTGTTGGCGATTGCCACATCTCCGTCGTAATGAGGATCGATCTTGTCGGCAGGCGCGGTCAGAACTCTGGAGCGCAAACCCCGCGAGGCGAACGCNCCCGCGGTGTCCAACGCGCCCGTCAAATCNTCAGCAACAACTCCAATTCGCNCTTGGCTCAAATCAATNCTTCCTTCCACNGATGGCAATGCGCCTGTATAATCGTGCCTGCGACACCGCTCGACCGTTACCGANNAGGAGACGACAATTGGCNCAGGGCGCCTTTGAAAGCATAAAGGTAATNGACCTGACCCATCACATCGCCGGNCCGTACTGCACCAAACTGCTGGCCGACTTCGGCGCCGAGGTCATCAAGGTCGAGCGTCCTGGCGCCGGTGATCCAGCCCGGAACTCAGGCCCATTCGCCGGAGACATCCCNGATTCAGACCGCAGCCTGCCGTTCCTGTATCTGAACACCAACAAACGCTCGATAACGCTAGACATCACGTCCGATGCCGGTCAAGACATTCTAAAGCAACTTATCCGAGACTCGCACCTACTCGTCGAGAACTTTCGCCCTGGGACGCTCTCGACTCTCGGATTGTCCCATGAGGAACTGCGCTCGATCAACCCCTCGCTTGTTCAGGTGTCGATATCGAACTTTGGGCAGACGGGGCCNTATCGCGACTACGAGGCCACNGACATAGTAGAGTACGCCCTGGGCGGACTGATGTACATATTTGGNCTCAACGAACGCGAGCCTCTCAAGCATTCTATGAACCAAGCGCAGTACAAGGCAGGAGTCAACGCCGCTTCCGGAGCGTCCATTGCCCTATTACATCAGCAGTTGACCGGCCAGGGCCAATGGGTCGACGTATCTATTCAAGAGTCGGTCGCTTCGGCCATCCGCGACACAGCCTCGGCATACGGATACACTGGTGTGGTGAAATGGCGACAACCAAAAGAAACCGGNGAAATCCCCCGTGGGCCGGTCAAAGTGTCCGACGGCTACATAATGCCCATAAACTTCGGCCCGGTGGACTGGGAATCAACTGCGGATTTCCTCGACGCTCCTGATTTAATGGACGAAAAGTTCGCGACCCCGGACAGTCGAGTCAAAAACGCCGTGGAGTTTGACTCCATTATTTCCGAAGCTTTCGAGAAGCGCGAGAAATTTGAAATCTTCTACGAGGCACATAANCAACGCAGACTTATCTACGGTGTCGTTCACGACCCTAAAGAGGTTGTCGANAANCCTCAATACATNTGGCGCGAGTTTTTCAAGGAAATCGAGCACCCTGTCACAGGCACACTATCCTACCCCGGAGCGCCTTTCANCATGAGCGCAACNCCNTGGANNGTGCAANNTNCTGCTCCGACCGTGGGACAACACAACCGGGAGATTTATGAGGACAAGCTCGGTATCCCTCNATCGGAAATTGCCAGATTATNCGCGGCGGGCGTGATATGAGCGTGAAACTGCCTTTGGAAGGCGTCCGCATCGTCGAGATGAGCCAGCTTATCGCAATTCCATATGCCGTGAAACTTCTCTCCGANATGGGCGCTCAGGTTATGAGAATCGAGTCATGTGTCCGTCTTGAGAACTATCGNGGCACNGCCTTCTACGATGACCGTGTGGACGGCGAGTGGTGGAACCGAAGTATCAATTTCCACGAACAGAACCGCAACAAGCACAGTCTCGCCCTCGACCTGACCAAGCCANAAGGGCAAGAAGCGCTTCTGGANCTTATCGCCATCAGCGACGTGTTCGCGGAGAATTTCACCCCAAGAGTGATCAAAAATTTTGGCCTGGGCTACGAAAAACTCCGCGAAGTGAAGCCTGACATCATCATGGTGTCGTCCACCGGCTACGGCCACACAGGTCCATGGAGCAANTTNGGGGCAATCGGGTTCGGCACAGAGGCNACTTCAGGGCTGGCCCACNTGACTGGCTACGAGGGCGGCCCGCCCATCGTTCCAGAGATTCCATATACCGACTACACCGCAGGCGAGCACACCACCTTCGCCATNGCCGCNGCGCTTGTGCATCGCGCCCGCACCGGACTGGGCCAATTTATCGACGTGTCCCAATCTCAGACNCTCAGCTCCACCATTCCCGAAGCGCTGATGGACTATACGGTCAACGGTCGGATTCGTGAGCGCATCGGCAACGGNAGCAACTCATTCGCGCCNCAGGGATGCTACAAGTGCAACGGCCTCGAGAATTTCATCGCCTTGTCAGCNCAGACCGNCGANCAGTGGTCGGCTCTCTGCGANGTTCTGGNNGNNCCTGAGTGGACTCAAGACCCACGGTTCAATTCTGCCGAAACGCGGCTNTCAAATCGCCACATCCTCGACNAGTTGATAANNGAGAAAACCAATGACTGGGACAAACGCGACCTGGAACNGGCGCTCCAGAACAAAAAAATCCCGGCAGGGGCGGTTCTCGACGGCAAGGAATTGTTGTTTGACCCGCATCTGAATGAGCGCAACTTTTTCGAGGTAGCAAAACACCACGAATCCACAGAAATGCCGCCCTTGCCCTACGGCACAAGGCCGTGGAAGTTTTCCGANACGCCTGGNCGCATCCACAGATCGGCTCCACTGTTAGGNGAACACAACCGATGGGCGTTGGNNGACGTGTTGGGAATGTCAGATGACGAAGTGACCNCGATGGAAGAATCCGNCGCTATAGGCACGACGCCAACTCTCCCCAGACCAGTTCCACAACCGTCGCCCGATACATTGCTCAAGCTGGGCCGAATCATCCGTCATGAAGCGGATTTCAAGAACCAGATTCAACGGAAATTTGTCGACAATCGGCTCTGAAATCAATCGTTTTTGACCGACGAATACTGCTGACCGCATAGGTTCAAAACAGGCGACCTCGTGTTTGCTTGCTTGCCGATTCTGTCCACGACTATACTTTGAGTAGACGAGAGCGGGTAAATCCCGGAGTTTCTGAGACCGACCGTGCTCAAAAAGAAAGAAATACTTCGTTGGAAAATGAAAGNGCAATCGCCATCGACGGCCCNGNGGCGTCTGGAAAAACNACTGTGGGTAGGAAACTTGCCCATCGTTTNGAATACCGGTTCCTNGACACCGGAGGCATGTACCGAGCCGTGACCGTGGTCGCTCTGAACGAGAATCTGGACCTCGGCGATCAAGACGCTCTCTCTCGCCTCACAGAAGAAATGCCCATTGAGATAGTGGCGTCCTCAGATGGCGACCGCCTGATTGCTAACAACATCGACGTCACAGACCGGCTAAGAGACCGCGATGTTGACCAGAACGTGTCCCAGGTCGCCGCCGTGCGGGGTGTCAGGACAGCTCTGGTGAGACAACAGAAAAACATCGGAGCCAGGGGTTCGATAGTCATGGTTGGCAGGGACATCGGAANCGTNGTGCTTCCCGACGCCTCGATAAAAGTCTACCTTGATGCCTCAGTTGAAGTGAGGGCCAACAGACGGCATCNCGAACTTCAAAGCGCNCACGGGACGCTGANCTACCAAGAAATCCTCCAAGACCTAGTCAATCGAGACAAAATCGATTCTGAACGCGANGTGNCTCCTCTAANNCCCGCCGATGACGCCCTGATACTCAATACGAAAGAATTGACCATCGAACAAGTGGTGGATTCGATATTGAACGAAATNGAGAGCCGCTGATGGACTGGCTCTACGCCNCGTGCAACGTTACCCAGAGGTTCACGCTCCGCGCCTTCGCNGACTGGAAGGTGACNGGCCGAGAGAACGTGCCNTCTATGGGGCCGCTGGTCGTCGTCGCCAANCACCTGAGCAACCTCGATCCGCCTCTACTGGGNGCCAGNCTCCCCAGGCGNATTCGCTTTCTCGCCAAAGACACGCTGTTCGTAGGCGGCCCNCTCGTGCGATGGTTCCTCGGTTCCTACGGCGCGTTNCCCGTTAACCGAGACGGTGNNGACGTTCGNGCGTACCGCTGGGCGTTGAANCTGCTCAACAACGATGGCGCCCTCGTCGTGTTTCCAGAGGGGACTCGCAGCANGAACGGCCAGATGCAGAAGGCCAAACCTGGAGTNGTNGGCCTGGTCCGCAGNACCAANGCCTCCATTCTTCCAGTGGCGATCACCGGCNCCGAGCGCATGGGCACTTGGATGCGCGCAGTCAACCCNACNGGGCGGATACGAGTGCGTATCGGTGANGTGTTCTCCCTACCTGACATTGAAGGAAGGTTGAGCAAAGAAGTAACNGAATCTCTGAANACGNTGATTATGCAACGAGTCGCCGAACTCCTCCCAGAGGAGTACCGTGGGGAGTACAGNGACCTTGGCANGTCTGNCCGTTCGGCAGANTGATAGGCTCGCAGGCGTTGATTTCACAACCGTCTTNCGATAGATTTNACTGNGGCTAAATGCTTGCAATTNTNTNCATTTGCCGCGTTTGAATANAGGATANACAACTCTGNGGAGCGTCGCGCCGCTTGGAATCCACCGACTGGATCAACNGGTCGCGATAGCGTGANAGNCNGATATGTGTGGAATAATCGGNTACGCAGGAGCCAGACAGGCGGCTCCAATAATTCTTGAGGGACTCGCCGCCCTCGAATATCGAGGCTACGACAGCGCGGGAATCGCCGTGCTCGATGCCGATGGAATTCCCGCAGTGCACAAAAANTCGGGAAAGCTGGTCAACCTCGCCACGGCNCTGCAAGGTTCCCTCCCGGAGGGCGTCACGGGAGTCGGNCATACTCGGTGGGCAACTCACGGCGNCCCCACAGACTTCAACGCCCATCCCCACACCGATTGCGACAACCAGATAATCGTGGTCCATAACGGCATCGTTGAGAACTACGTCCAAATCAAAGAAGNTCTCATCTCNCAAGGCCACGAATTTACGTCNCAGACNGACGCTGAGTGCATCCCTCACNTGATTGAATCGTATATCGACCNNGANTATNCCTTNGAGGAGGCNGTCCGAGNATCCGCCCGCGAAATCAAAGGCGCAAATGCCGTGGTCGCCATATCCACNCGTGACCCCGGCAAGCTGGTGGCATTCAGNCTGGGCAACGCCGGAGGCCTTGTTGTCGGCTATGGACAGGACGAGCTTTTTCTTGCCAGCGACCTGCCCGCTCTNCTCNCNCACACCCAGGAANTCGCNTACCTGGCTGGCGGTGAAATGGTNACTCTAGACNACCACTCAGCCAACTACTTCACCCTCGACGGCATGGGCGTCACAAAAAGCCCCATGCACGTCGCTTACGACGCACTGTCCGCCGCGAAGGGCGAGTACAAACACTTCATGCTCAAAGAGATACACGAACAGCCCGAAGCGGTCATAAACTCCCTTCGAGGCCGGGTGTCCTTCGATGACCTGAAAGTGGTGCTCGATGAGTTCCCGATTTCAGACGCTGACATCGCCAGAATCGACCGTGTGGTGTTTCTGGGCATGGGCACCAGCTTCAACGCCACGATGGTCGCTCGAAATTGGATGGAATCTCTGGCCAGACTGCCAAGCGAGTTTGACAACTCATCCGAATTTCGATACCGCGACCCGGTGATAGACGAAAACACCCTGGTGGTCTCCTTGAGCCAGTCCGGNGANACCGCCGACACGCTGGCTGCGATGGAGAAAGCCCAGGAANACGGCGCGTTGCAACTNACGCTATGCAACTATCCNGGAACTCAGACTACCCGTNTCGCAGACCACACNATGCTTCTCAGGGCGGGCCTNGAAATCGGCGTCGCATCNAGCAAAACATTCACCAACTCGCTGATCTCACTATATCTTTTAGCGATTGATATTGGAACCCGCAGAGGGGTTCTGGAGGAGTCCAGGCGCAGAGATATGTTCGCCGAACTCGNCCGGCTTCCCGATCTGCTGGGGCAAGNCCTGGCCGACGAGAGCCAGTACGAAGNGTTGGCTCAGAAGTTTGGGCGGCGGTCTGACTTCCTNTATCTNGGTCGCGGCATTAACTTCCCATTGGCGATGGAAGGGGCGCTGAANCTCAAAGAACTCAGCTATATTCATGCNGAGGGCTACCCTGCCGCAGAAATGAAACACGGCCCAATTTCGCTCATCGACGACGAAATGCCTGTGGTGGCNTTGATGCCNAGGGACGACCTTTACGAGAAGATGCTCAGCAANGTCAACGAGGTCAAGGCCAGAGGAGGCANCGTGATAGCGNTCGCCNCCGAAGGTAACGAGGATATCAAAAAACGAGTCGATGAAGTGATCTACGTTCCGGAAGTGTCCTCNNTNATCAACCCNGTGTTGATGGCCGTCCCCATGCAACTGCTCGCCTACCATATTGCGCTGTGGAGAGGGTGCGACATAGACCAGCCTCGCAACCTCGCAAAGTCTGTGACGGTNGAGTAAACGCTGGGANCGCTCCANCCTTTAACCCGCGCTGAAAGTATTGAACGGAGCNTGTGCGTGTGCTACCGTATCAANCCATAGGAGTCGCACATGCTTCCCCACGTATCGAAATTCGGAATATATCTAAACGCTGCTGAAGGNAAGGTCGTTCGCATCACGTCCCCCTACTGGTTNCCAGAGGAGCCTGACTGGGTTTATGTGACCAATGAGGTAAACGCGACACTGTTGCAGATCCGTGATCTTATAGGCGAAAAAAATCTGTCCCAAGAAGCCGANTCGGTGAGTTGGGGNAGAATCCCGCTAAAAGACTGACCTTCCGGCGTTATCGCAANCAATCGGAAAGCCCCCACATTTGAGTCAANCCACAGAATCTGAAGCCACAGAAANAANAGGCCGCTTCCAGCNACCTCCCGCATTCCGTTACCCAGCNTATCGCGCGTATTGGCTGGGAACTCTTGCGTCAGTAAGCGGNTTCCAGATGTTGAATTTCGGCCAGTTNTGGCTGGTNTTTGAACTGACCGAATCCCCCCTGTATCTTGGATACGTCGGAGCGGCCAANGCCATCAGCGCCATNACACTCAACTTGTTCGGCGGCGTGTACGCNGACAAGCTGGACAANCGCAGGCTAATCATCATCACACAGTTGATNACAGCTGNGCTGATATTCTTGTTGGCGTTTCTGACCGTCACAGGCGTGGTTGCNGTTTGGCACATCCTGGCAATAGCGTTCGNNACAGGGGCGGTNAATGCCTTNGACCAGCCTGCCAGACAGGCTCTNTACCCTCACCTGATTGAACGAAGCGCAATGGTCAGCGCCGTCGCCCTAAATTCCGCCATCTGGCAAGGCACTCGTATCTTCGCCCCTGCGGTGGCGGGGGTGATTATTGCCTCNCTGGGAACNTCGTCGACTTTCTTTATNGCGGGGGCAGGATTTGCNATCATGTCGATGGTAATTTTCTGGCTCCACGTNCCATATATCGAAACCAGCACAGGCAATGCGCTNAAAAACATGGNNGATGGCCTGAAATTCATCAAGNGTGATAGCGTCTTCTGGTTCCTGATCGGGATGACCTTCTTCAACAGCTTCTTCGGCATGGCATATATCAGCATGATGCCGGCAATCACCGTAGACGTTNTGAATCTGGGAGCCGACTCCCANGGAACGCTCATGAGCATCGGGGGCATCGGCGCGTTCTCCATGACGATGGTGTTGGGGTCAAAAACAAATTTCCGACATAAGGGGCTTCTCATCATCGGTGGCGGAGCCATGTTCGGGCTATCGGTGGCTGGATTCGCCATCACCGCGCATTACTTCTCGTCNTTCCCGATAGCGGCCGGGTTCATGATCGTCATGGGAATGTCCAGTTCGATATACATGATCTCGATAATGAGTTCNCTCCANCTCCTAGTGCCTGNCCACATGCGCGGTAGGGTCATGGGTTTTTACGGAATGACCTGGAGCATTATGCCCCTCAGCGCGACCCAGGCAGGAGCGGTGGCATCATTCACTAGCGTGCCGTTCGCCATCGCCATCGGCGGCTTCCTGGTCGCTGCCTTCGCTCTTGGCCCGGCNCTGGTCAACAAGAAANTCAGAAATATCGGAACGCTGTTGATGCAGGCAGAGNGGGCTNTAGAGACGCGNANCCAGACGGAAAATCNNAACCAACCTGCCCACGCCAGCGGAAACGATTAGGAATATCCCGAATCATGGCCGATCTGGCAACTGGCCCCAACATTCAGTTCTTCGGAGACACTCTTGACCTGAGAATCATCGGTGGCAAGGCCGCGAACCTGGCTCGCTTGGTGTTGGCGGGCATGCCTGTGCCTCCGGGCTTCAGCCTGACATCCGACGCTTACTGGACACATCTGCGTCAGGCCGGGCTCGGTTCCAAGATAAGCGAACGTCTGGCGGACCTCGTTGGCTCCGACCCTTCAGCACTGACAAGCGCCTCATCCGACATCCAGGCAATGTTCTCCGCCTCTGAGATGCCTCAAGAAGTAGCCCAGCAGACCGTCGAAGCGTATCAGCGGCTGGCCCAATCCTCAGATTTCAAGCCAACCGCTGAGTTCGGAGACTTCCCAGTGTCCGTCCGGTCTTCAGCCACGGCAGAAGACCTGCCCGGAGCCAGTTTTGCAGGCCAACACGACACATACTTGAATATCATGGACAAAGATGATGTTTTAGACTCAGTTGTGAACTGCTGGTCGTCGCTTTGGAGCGTCCACGCCATGATGTATCGAAACATGCAGGGCATTCCCTATGAAGCCATAGCTATGCCCGTGGTAGTTCAGAAGATGATTTATGCGACCTCTGCCGGCGTTGTGTTCACAGCCAATCCTGTGACCAGAAATCCTGACGAGATCATGATAAACGCTTGCTGGGGACTCGGCGAAGCAGTCGTTTCCGGTATCGTCACGCCTGACCATGTCATCGTGTCCAAACACGACATGGAGATCATCACCTCCAACATCGCTGACAAACAAACCATGATCGTGCGAGACGGCAACAAAGGCACTATGGAAGCGCCGGTGCCGTTGGCCCAGCGCAACAGTCCTGCCCTCACGGAAAGCCAACTTCGACAGCTATGCGAAGCCTCTCGATCCCTTGAGTCCACATACGGCCAGCCTCAGGACATCGAATTTTCCTTTGAGGGAGAC
>PAIW01000145.1 GCA_002710885.1 Chloroflexota bacterium
CACGGACTTTCTCGTCGTCTAGTTGCTGAAGTTCTAGCTTGAATGTGGCCAGCGCATCGATCAGCTTCATCAGATCGAGTCCCATCTCGCGGGCGGCGTTTTGGCAATGGTCGCAGGCGCAGAATTCCGCAAAGAGGTCGTCCCTCTCTCCCGGGGCAATCTCCCACTTATAGTCCGGGCCGTCCAGCACGATTCCCGAGAACATCGGCAACTGATTTACGTAGTCCCTGGTCCTCGCCACCAAATACTCGGCGACCTCAGGGTTGTTCCAGCACGAGAACCCGCGATCGCCTTCGGAACCCGCCGGATATCCACTGATCTCGAAATAACTTTTGTCATCGAACAGGTAGAGATTGATGCCCTTCTCCTTGGCGCGCTTGAAGGAATCCCGAAGCTCACCGAAGATAGAATCGAATTCGTCCGAACGGGTTGGCGGGTTGAGAGTCAATCCGTCGTAGAGCGAATAGTCGGGATTGATGATCGGCACGTACTGGAACTGGTCGCTCTTGTCCTCGAAATAGGACAGCACTCTCGGCCTGGCTTCCTCGTGCGACGGCAGATGTTCGCCGCTTTGGACTTCCTTGAGAAACGCCATCCAGCTGACACACACATCTCTGAATCCGCCCTCGACCAGTTCGTCCCAGAAGCCATCGTCCAGCATTATCTCCACTGGGGGGCGGGTGAGCATAATCGGTCTCAGTGACATATCGATCCTTCCCAAGCAACGCTATTGGTATCGGTGAAGCCTATCTTAGGTCAAGACCGGAGAGATCCTCTCCCTCCAGCCTCACCTTTGGCTATTATCTCTTCGCGAGTTAACTTTGCTATGAAATCAATTCTCTTCGAAGGCAGCAGTTTGTTGAGGCTTACCCCATTCCATCATATACAGACTGACCGAGCCGCTCTTAAGCCCCAGCTTGGTTTTCTGCAGGTTACGGGCGGCCATCTGCGGCAAACTCTGATCCAGCTAGAAGAACACGAACGTATCTATGGAGAGTACCCTAGGTCACTCGATTTGATGAAATCACGATTAGCGGCGCTGTTGTTCCCTAGCGCCTGATTCGCTAACCCCCTCATGTAGTAGGCATAAGCGTGCTGCGGGTCGATGCGGATGGCCTCGTCGAAGTCCTGTATCGCTCGCTGGTGCTGACCGAGGTTGTAATAAGCGTAACCCCTCAGATAGTAGGCATCAGTGTACTGCGGGTCGAAACGGATGGTCTCGTCGAAGTCCTGTATCGCCCGCTGGTGCTGACCTAAATAGTAATAGGCATAACCCCTGTTGTAGTAAGCGATGCCGTATTGAGGGTTGAAACGAATGGCCTCGTCGTAGTCCTGTATTGCTCGCTGGTGCTGACCGAGGAGGTAATACGCTTTGCCTCTGTTGTGGTAGGCATAAGCGAACTGCGGGTCGATGCGGATGGCCTCGTCGTAGTCCTGTATCGCTCGCTGGTACTGACCAAGGTGGTCGTAGGCCGAACCACGGTTGTTGTAAGCGTCGGCGTCCTGCGGTTCGATTCGGATGGCCTCGTCGTAGTCCTGTATCGCAAGGTCGTACTGGCCAAGGTCGGTGTAAGCTGAGCCCCTGTTGTAGTAAGTGATGGCGTCCAGATTTAGCCTGAGGGCCTCGTCGTAGTCCTGTATCGCCCGCTCGTACTGACCAGATTTGTGGTACGCCAAACCTCTGTTGTTGTAGGCGATGGAGTCCTGCGGGTCGATTCGGATGGCCTCGTCATAATCCTGTATTGCAAGGTCGTACTGACCAAGGGCGTCGTGAGCTGAGGCTCTGTTGTAGTAGGCGTCGACGCCCTGCGGATCTAGCCTGATGGCCTCATTGTAATCCTGTATCGCAAGGTCGTACTGACCAAGGTAGTGGTAGGCAGAGGCCCTCATGAAGTAGGAGTCGGCGTCCTGCGGGTTTAGCCTGATCGCTTCGTCGAAATCCTCGATAGCCCGTTCGTACTGACCATCGTAGTAGTAGGCCAAACCACTGCTGTAGAAGGCGTCTGAAGGCTTTGAGACAAAAGTCGCGGTCTCTAGTTCGTCTAATATGGAAGTGGCTTCATCTATGGCAATTGCAACGTTGAAACCTTCTATATTTACGCCTTGTGAACTCCTCACTATATAAGTGTTGACCCCGACTACCGACCCGTCGGTGCTGAAGAGAGGTCCACCACTGTTTCCCGGGTTAACCGCAGCCTGATGCTGAATAATGTCACTTAACCCGTCATTCCTGATACTGGACACGATCCCTTTGGTAACGATCAGACTATCCCCGGTCAAATCGGTAAGTGGGTATCCAAGCGCAACCACTTCGTCTCCAAGATTAATATCTCTGACACTTCCCAAATGAGCTGGCACATATGGGCCGCCTCCAAAGCGGATCACGGCCAGGTCAACGCCAGGGTTTGTGCCAAGAACATCAGCTGGGAGTTCCCGAATAGTACCGTCTGCGTCTTCGACTAAGACCCAAATCCTGGTCGCGCCTGCGACCACATGGTGATTCGTCAACGCCAGGCCATCATCTGAATAGATGATACCCGTGCCACTGCCGAATTTACCTCCAGTCAGTTCAGTGACAATGAGCACCACAGAAACCCTTGCCATTTCTACGAGTTCGGAAGTGGAGAGAGTAGTTGCAGCAGACATCCCCGTGAGAGGCAGAGGCGTGCCCGTGGGAGGAACCGGCGTACTCGTGGGAGGAACGGGTGTGTTCGTGGGNGGNACCGNCGTGNTNGTGGNNGGAACNGGCGTNNTCGTGGGNGGNACNGGCGTGTTCGTAGGAGGAGCTGGAGTGTTTGTAGGAGGAACTGGCGTAGCCGTGGGAACCGCCTGAACCGTAGCCTCGACTATGACTTTCGCCATGGCTTGAGCCTTGGCTTCGACGGTGGCCTCTATTGCTCGCTCTTCTGTGAGCCTAGCCTGGACGGTGGCTTCTACGTCGAGCGTGGGCACAGGCTCGGATTGTAGTGTACCACCACAACCGGAAGCCCAAAGCATGAGCATCAAGCAAGGTAACACCAGCGCAATGCTCAGTTTCATATCATCGTTCCCTTTGTGGTCCTATTAGTGTTGGTGTACAAAACCAAGTCANAGGTCCAAGGATTCACTCTTCCAGGGAAAGTTCGTAGGCTCCGGGCGAAGAACGGGGCGGCCATCGTGCCCTCTGGCCACTATGGTATATGTCCCGGTTTCATATAACGAGCGTTGGATGCGAGAATTATAGTTTGTGCCGCCGTCGTCATCGGAGGCATATTCGGCGCCGCTAGGTTTAATCGAGATCAAGTATGCATCCAGGCCGCTGCCGGGGGTGGCGTACAGGTTGATAGTTNCGACCTGGCCGGCAGTACCCTCAAAGGTCCATTCATCGGACCCTCCAGAGGTGATAACTCCCGACACCGTCTCCCCAACCGAAATGGCTTGCCCTGCTCCGACACTCCATCCGACAATGCCTACACCGATACCCACTACTAGTGCCACTCCGATGATTATGAAGACCACTGAGGGCAGTAGTAATCTGCCACCTGGCAGATTGTTCATCATTAGCGCACCCCTAACAAATAATCTACGGATGCGGTCACGGTTTATCACGCTTAGTTTTCCTTGAGCCTTGTCATTGACCTGTTATTTTAAAGGAGGTTCACTGACTAAAGGAAGCGGGGTGCATTAGACGTCCTCCAGGGAATCTCTCCAACCAGACCTGATTCACAGGACGTCTGAACATCAGCGTCCCGCCGAAGGACGATCAGGTCCCTGGCTTTTACACTGTCNCCAGCATNTTNGNTCTNGTGGCGNACTAGTCAGGTTCCAGGCTCNGTCTGACAGAGCCTAAAACAGAAGCACTTGCAGGCACCCTTGCTTTCGTTTTTCGTTGTCTATTCTGTGTATAATCAGCAGGAAAATATAGATCACGAAAACCGGAGGACCAATTGTTCGACTTGCTCATAACTAACGGACTCATTATCGACGGCAGCGGCAGTCCCGGATTTTATGGCGCCGTAGGCGTGACGGACGAACTGGTGACTATCCACAGAGGCGANGTTTCCAGTTTCGCAGCCGTCCGCACTATTGACGCNGAGCGCCGAGTCGTTTGCCCAGGTTTCGTCGATCTGCACTCTCACGCCGGACTGACCATACTCGGAGAGCCGCATCACGACCCCAAAGTGCGACAAGGCGTTACGACTGAGCTTGTGGGGATCGACGGCATATCCCACGCTCCATTCAAATCCCATGAGGAGTTGCAGCGGTACATCTGGCTAGATTCTGGTCTCAACGGTTATCCGCCGGGCCCCGGGGATTGGCTGAGTGTCGCTGACATGCTAGGCAAGTACGACAACTCGGTGGCGATAAACATCGCGTACATACTTGGAAACTCTCCCGTGCGAATCTGGAGTGTTGGGTGGGGCGCGGAACCCGCCACGAGCGCCCAGATCGCTGACATGCGCTCGGTGGTCCGCGAGGCGATGGAAGAAGGCGCCTGGGGTTTGTCCACTGGTCTTGACTATCCACCTGGAGCCTACGCCAGCACCGAAGAGCTAATTGAGCTTTCTGAGGAAGCGGCGAAATTGGGCGGAATTTATCACACTCACACTCGCGCGAGCCTCCGTTCCAACGGACTTCTGGCGCCGTGGGAGGAGGCCCTGGAGATCGGCGACAAGTCCGGCATTCCGATCCACCTCACCCACTACCGGCAGAGCGCTCAAGGCGCAGGGAGTCACCTCGATTATCTTGCTCTGGTTGATGACGCCCGCGACGCTGGCATGGACGTCACGTTCGATTGCTATACTTATCCTTACTCTGGCACGACAATTACTATAGGTCTGCCTCACTGGGCGAAAGACGGCGGCCCCGAACGTCTGATGGCCGCCCTTCAGGATCCATCGGACAGGGCCAGGATGAAGAAAGAACTCTCCCGCGACAGGCTGGAGAACAATTGGCTGACCAATTTCACCCGACCGGAAAACAGACGTTACGATGGCCGATTGTTGACGGACATCGCNGAANTGCGGGGGCAGGAACCAGAAGACACGCTNTTTGATCTCTTGATAGAGGAGAACCTGGGAATCTCGACGGTAGGATTAGGGACAAATCCCCATACGCTGCCTGCTTTTGTGTCACACCCTGCGGGCATGATCGCCAGCGACGCGATACTATTCGGCGAGTTTCCAAATCCACGCACATACGGGTGCTTCCCGATCGTGCTCGCAGAATTTGTGAGGGCCGAAAAGCACCTGCGGTTGCCGGAGGCGATTCGGAAGATGACATCGTTCCCGGCTCAACGTCTGGGCTTNCCTGANCGAGGGCTNTTGCGCGATGGATTCAAGGCTGACATAGTTGTGTTCAANGCTGACACCGTCAAGGCGACGGCGACAAAATCAGACCCTAAGCAATACCCGGTTGGCATCGACTACGTGGTCGTCAACGGACGAGTGGTCATCGAGGATGGAGAGAACACCGGTGTTCTTCCGGGNAGAGCGCTGCGTCGGGGCCATTCGAGTACATGAGCGCAGGCTCACCAAGTCGTTCATCGTCGGTTGATTCTGCAATCGGATTCAACCAAAATGCACGGCCATGACCGTTGACAGTGCCCGCTTTGGATTGATCGTCCTTACAGTCCTGATAATCCTCTTCATCGTCGGTTGCGGCGGCCATTCCGAATCCCCGGAATCTGATAATTCGCCGTCTTCCATTGTAGAATCACTGCCTCGCAAAGGCTCCGCGGTAGCGCCGGGCAGCTTATTTGAAGCGAGGATTGAACATACCGCGACCTTGCTGGCAGACGGTCGGGTTCTGGCGGCGGGTGGAGTTGGCAGAACAGACGTTGAGCTTGCTTCCTCGGAGCTATACGATCCGGACTCAGGAACCTGGTCTGCCACGGCGTCCATGAACCAGCCTCGCCATCGCCACACGGCAACGTTGTTCGCTGATGGCCGAGTGTTGGCGCTTGGCGGCAAAGTAGCGCAATCAGGTTTGAACGTCGCTGAGATTTATGACTCTGCGTCCGACACTTGGACCCTCCTGAGTCCGATGACAACGCCCCGCTGGAGCCACACGGCAACGCTGTTGCCCAACGGGACTGTGCTGGTGACCGGTGGTCGGGACGGCACAGCATTCTGGAATACGGCAGAAGTTTATGACCCAGCGACCGATTCTTGGACAACCGTGCCCGGCATGTCAGTTGCGCGCTCTCAGCACACCGCGTCAATCCTTCCCGATGGGGCTGTGCTGATCGCAGGCGGCAACGACAACGCCGAAGCGTTGTCGACATCTGAAATGTTTGACTTTCCGAGCCAGAGTTGGACCGATGGGCCGTCGATGGCGGATGCTCGATGGGCGCACACTGCTAATAAATTTGCTGACGGCCGAATCTTGATAATCGGTGGACGCAGAGGAAGCGCTGGCATGTCGACGGTCGAAGTTTTCGATCCTGACGCCAACGGCTGGTCGCAATTGTCGAAAATGGATGTCGGTCGTCGAGGCCACAGCGCCACTATTCTGGATGATGGACGCGTTCTAGTTGCAGGAGGCGGAGGCAGCGTGGCGCTGAACAGCTCTGAAGTCTATGATCCATTCGGCAACGTCTGGTCCCGGACAGATAACCTGTTGGGACCACGTCGAGATCACACCGCGACGCTGTTGCGAACGGGCAATGTTGTGATCTCCGGGGGCAGGAGCGGCGTGTTCGCGTCGCTCAAACGCACAGAGCTTTATGACCCCGCTGCCGGATCATGGGCAGTTCGAGCGCCTTTGTTGGAACCGAGATGGGGGCACCTGAGCGTNCCACTGCCTGACGGCAACGCGCTGGCGATCGGAGGTTACGGTTTGTCGGGTCAAAGTCTGGCGACCGTAGAATTGTTGCTGGCCCCTTCACGTCAATGGACTAAGGCCACTCCAATGGCAGCAAGCCCGCGATGGGGTCACGCAGCGACTGCTCTTGCCNATGGCAGGGCGCTGGTCACTGGGGGCGTCATAGGAGTGTCAGCTCGGTTGGCATCCGCGGAGATATACGACATGTCTACCACGACATGGATATCGGTCCCAGACATGGCCGTTCCGCGAGAACAGCACACNGCGACGCTNATGTCCGATGGTCGGGCTCTGATTGCTGGTGGGTGGAACGGGGAGCGGTCGTTGGCANAAGTCGAGATATTCGACCCTGCTACAAATTCTTGGCTGAGAATCGACCCGTTGGGCCATCCTCGTTGGAGTCATACAGCAACAACACTGCTCGACGGGAGAGTGTTAATCATAGGTGGGGTGGGTGTGGATGACCTGCCGACCGATACGGTTGAGACATTCGATCCGGGTTCGGGGACCTGGATCAGTGTAAGCTCTATGAGCCAACCCCGAGACGGCCACACCGCCACGCTACTGCCTGACGGGAAAGTGCTGGTCATAGGCGGGGCAGGCGCCGACGGCCANTCGTTGGACTCCGCCGAAATTTATGACCCGATCGCTGGCGGTTGGACTGACGCTGGAGTGATGGTGGAGCCTCGCCGACGCCATACGGCGACATTGCTTTCGGATGGCCGAGTTCTGGTGGTGGCTGGTTCNAAAGACGGCGTGAATCCACTGGCCTCTGCCGAATTGTATTCGCCATTNNCGGGCGGCTGGTCTTCTGCNGGGAGCATCTCCGACGCTCGGTGGGGGCATATCGCCGTGCTATTGCCAGAAGGTGAAGTGTTAATCGCCGGTGGTTTNGGGTTCAACACCCTGCAAACTGTGGAGATTTACACGCCGGCTGGCGGAGGNTGGTCGTCGAGCGANCGCGCGGTCAAGCGCCGGCATCGAGANTCGCGGTGTGAAATGGGCAAGGTGTGCATTGTTTAGGGAGTTCAGGTCGCAGACGGGTTCGATTAACACAATAAGCCTGGTCATGCGTCGTCTNNAGGACGATTGGCAATTGATGGTCAGCATATTTCTGGGCATCCTGGTTGCCACTACCTTAATGTCGGGCGCGCCTGTTTATCTGGATGCGCTGGAGCGGCAGAGCATCGTTGGCTCGGTAGATTCGGCCGTTGCGCGTTTTTCAAACACGTACCTGACGATTATCACTGAGACAGATTTCGTGCCCGTTGAAGTCCANGCAATTCAGGACACCAACGATGTGTATCTCGAAGCTATCGAGCGTAACGTTGCGCCGATTCATACCGGAACAAAACGCCATATTCGCATGTCGTTCCATACTGTGTCGCTCCCTAGCGAATCGACTCCNGGAGCACCGGCCGGGAGAATAGCCGAGGGGTTTTTCCAGAACTATTCGGGTATCGAGGATCACGTCACTTTCATCGCTGGCGGCAGCGCTTCTGATAGCGTGAAACGCGGAACCCAGGGGCCGTTGGTCGAAGCGATCATTAGTGACGTTCTAGCTCAGGAATTTGACGGACTGTCGGTGGGCGATGTTGTGGTTCTCACCCCATCCGTGGCCGACCCTTCCCGGGTGTCTGCNCGCATTGTCGGAATTTTCCAACCGACCGACCCAACCGGAGATTATTGGCAGGGCGACGCGGAACCATTCGTGAACCCGCGAGTCCCAGACCCGGAAGGCGGTGAATCGACCCGCCAGCCGCTGGTGTTGGGAATGTTCTTGACGGAGAACGCTCTGGTTCAAGCAGTGGGTTCGGCGTTCCCAGGCGCGGTTGTGGATTCTTCCTGGTACGGTTCTGTGGACAAGGAGATCCTCAAAAGATGGTCGAGCGGAGAGATGCGCTGGCGGATGGACGGCCTCACCGAGGAGCTAGCCCTGTCTCTGCCTGGCTCTTTCGTGCGAAGCGGTATTACCGTCCTTCTCGTTGAGTTTGAGCGATCCAGCTTCCTGGCTTCAGTCCCTCTGTTGCTGCTTATGACAGTGATGGGCGTCACGGCGGTGTACTTCCTGTTTATGATTGTGTCGTACCTTGCGCCTGCCAGAGAGAGTGACATCGCGTTGTTCAGGAGCAGAGGAACAGGCATGCACCGCCTGCTGAGACTGTACCTGATCGAAGGTGCAATNCTCACGCTGGTTGCGGTCACCATCGCTCCGTTTCTTGCGCTGCTTGCAGTGTCGTTGTCGGGCACGCTGCCGTATTTCAACAATGTAACTGGCGGGTCGCTGCTTCCCGTCGCGTTCAATTGGGTTCCGTTCTTGACTGCGTTGGGAGCCGGATTGTTATGTCTTCTGGTGTTCGTAGTCCCCGGGGTGTTGGGCGCCAGAGCAGGATTAATCGTTCACAAGCTCCGGTCGTCTAGGCCGCCTTCGGTCCCGTTCGTCCAGAGGTATTACATAGATATCGGCTTGCTGGCGATCGGAGGCGTTCTGTTCTGGGAGCTTCAGGCGCGAGGCGAGTTGGTGTCAGGCGGGTTGTTTGATCAGCCGGACGTAAACGAAGCTTTGTTGGTCGCTCCTGTATTGTTCTTGCTTGTGGTGGCGTTGCTGTTTTTTAGGATTTTCCCGATGTTCGTGCGTTACATCGGCGGCGAGTCCCAATCGCTAGTGGACCGGATTGCCACGGTGACTCTTATCGCGCTGATTCTAGCGCTGGCGGTGCGTGAAATCAGGGCCGACGACCGAACGGGTTGGATTCCAGAAGGCGCAATACTGGCAGGAGTCGCTGCTGCGTACTACGTCACTGCCAGGGCTGATTCTTGGAAATTTCGTGTTCTCGGACTCCTTGCCCAGGCTGCGCTGACCGCACTGTTTATCTGGAGAGAACCCATCGACCCCGAGCAGTCATCAGTATTGTTTGCAGCCAGCATTGCCGTGACATTGATTGTTCCTTTACAAATGTTGTACTACGCGCTCACGGCGTTCGCCAGACGCGCTCCGGTTTGGGTTTCGATGACGCTGTGGCACATGGCGAGAAACCCACTGCAGTACAGTTGGCTGATTCTGCTTCTCGTGCTGGTCAGCGGAATNGGCATTCTGGCAACCACTGTAGGAGCAACCCTGGATCGCAGTTATCAGGAGCGAATNCGGTACGAGGTAGGCGCCGATGTCCGAGTCTCTGGCCTGCCCGCATATTTCGGCAGGCGAGATGGAGGCATCAAGAACATCTATGGGTCGTTGGATGGCGTGGACACACTGTCACTCGCCCTCAGGAGCGGAGGAAGGGTCGGCTCCGGCGACCAGGGCGTGCCGTTCAGCTTGCTCGCTTTGGAATCTGAGGGTTTCGACGTCTGGTATCGTGACGATTTCTCCACAGTCCCGTTGAACAATCTTTTGGCCCAATTGGGCAAGCAAGACCCGGTGGCACCGATATTGATTCCTGAAAACGCAACCCAGATCAGGATCTGGACGAATCCGGCGGAGTATTACCAGTTGGTGTTCCTGTGGATTGTTTTGCAGGACCAAACCGGAAGAACCAGGATCGTGACAATGCAAGAGCTTGGATTCCCGGGCTGGCACNTGATGAGCGCNAACCTGCCTGATGNTATGGTAGGNCCGCTGCGNGTTCTCGCTATTCAGATCAACGAACCNGGNTTTGGNGCTGTGGGCACAGTCGGNAGCGCAGTGTTTGACAACCTCCACGCGGTCATTGNCTCCACNGGGGAAGAGGTGCTTCTCGATGACTTCGAGAACAACCTTGATTGGATNCCNCTGGCNACAAGCGCNATCAGGTCAGANGAGTTGGCGTTGNNGTCGGATGTNGTTCATGATGGTGNAAGCGCCGCGTGGTTCTCCTTCGGCAAGGAGACTAACCGAGGCACGCGCGGATTCCGCCGTGCGAGTGGAAACGGCAGAATACCAGTCATCGCCAGTTCATCCTTTGCCCGCGCCGCCGGGGCGTCACGAGGTTCCGTCCTGATCGTCNGNGTTTCTGCTGGACTCGTTCCCNTCGAGGTCGTAGACGTAGTCGAATATTTCCCCACGATGGATCCCATCGGCGGCGGGTTCCTGATTTTCGATCTACCGACGTTGCNGAGTTACGTCAACGGANTGAATCCTATTGCCGAAGCTGGGGTCAACGAATTTTTCTTNTCCNCGGACGACGATGACGNCCTCAAAGTGTTCCGGCAAGTGTCNGCCCTGGTGCNGAATCANGGCCATGTGACAGGCGCCCAACCGGAACTCGAAGCTCTCGAACAAAACCCCCTGATTACGGCNGGTTGGCGGGCTATGGTGATAGCGGCAATGCTGATTATTGTATTCACGGCTGGGTTGGGTTACGTCGTTTACCTGCTGGCGTTTACCGATCGCAGTATCGGGGAGATGGGCTCCCTGAGATCGCTAGGGCTATCCAGCAAGCAAACCGCGGGACTTATCGGATTGGAGCACCTGATGGTGGCCTTCATAGGCCTGGGTGTCGGGACATGGGCGGGATTCCAGATGAGCCGAATGATGGTGTCCNCTGTGACGCTCACCGACAGCGGAGGCAGNGTCCTGCCGCCTTTCGTGNTGACNACTGACTGGACGATCATGGGGCNGATATATGGCGTGTTGCTGCTGATATTCGTCGGCGCGTTGTATAGCCTGGGGCGCCGCATGATCCATCTTGATCTCCACCGACTATCCAGATTCGAAGGCTGACACAATTCTCATACGTCGTCGTCGAGATCGTCCATATTTGCTTGGACATCGCCTGGGATCAGGGCTTGTATGTTGCGATTGACAACATCTTGGGGTGGTCGTATAGTCGGTTCTGTTCACTTCTGGAATGTTCGGAAATCACCGATATTCAGGCACAAAAATAGGAATCGAGTAAAAATTTGAACAGTATCGAAAGCCCTCAAGCCTTGGAAGGCGTCCGGGTGCTCGACATCTCTGGGCCGGCGGGTTTCTACTGCACTAAGCTCATGGCTGATATGGGGGCCGATGTCGTTCGGGTTGACCCGCCTGACGCTGCCGGGGACCGCTACCCGGGGCCGTTCTATGGCGCCGAATCGGACAGAAATCACAGCATCTATCGGTGGCATTACCATACCAATAAGCGCAGCGTTCTTCTGGACATCAACAGTCTTTCCGGACGCGAAATTTTCGACTCTCTTCTTGGTGCGGCAGATGTCCTTGTGGAAACGCTTCGTCCGTCTGAAGCTATCGTCCTCGGCCTCGATGGATCGAGCCTTCGGGAGGGCTATCCGTCCCTTATCCACACGACGATAACAGGCTTCGGAGACGACGGCCCATACAGCGACTACAAGGCAACCGACATCGTGGCGCAAGCGATGGGAGGACTGATGGCGATCACCGGTTTTCCCGAAGAAGCGCCCGATCAACTTGGGGGCGAACAGGCCTACCACATGGCCTCCCTCCACGCCGCTGTGGGAACGCTGCTTGCCCTTCTAAGCCGAGATATGGACAGTATGGGCCGCGATGTGCAGGTGTCGATGCAGGACTGCGTGTCGATGGCAACGCTTCAAACAGCAAATTTCAACTACTATACCTGGGATGGAATAATCCGATCTCGAACTGGACTAAACCACGCCTTCAGCGGCCAGAAACAGGATTCAGAGAGGCGCAGCTACTCTCGAACATTGTACAAATGCAAGGACGGATGGATCGCTTACGCTGCTCATCTGGCGCCGCCGAATGCGTGGCGCAACACCGTGGCGTGGATGGCAGGTTACGGCGCCGAGCAGGAGTTGGGAGAGCAGAGGTTTGAGGATCCGGATGTTCGCGTCGCAGAGCAAGAACGAATAAATCAGGTGATGGCGGACTTTGCCGCTCAGCGTTCCGCTCAGGAACTGTACCATTCGGCCCAGAAATTGAGGCTTCTTTGCACCCCTGTCCAGTCTGTTGCTGACCTGTCAAAAGACGAACAGCTTGATGACCGAGACTGGTTCGTCGAAGTTGAACACCCGGAGATCGGCGAAACATTCACCTATCCCGGCGCGCCGTACAAGCTATCGGAGACCCCGTGGCAGATACGAACACGGGCGCCCCTGGTCGGCGAACACACGAGTGAAGTTCTAGGCGAATGGCTGGGGTTGTCGTCCGATGAGGCCGAAAAACTCGTGGCTCTGGAGTTATAGTCGAATGAACGATAGTTCAACGCGCCTGCCGCTTGCAGGAATCCGCGTCGCCGACTTTGGCTGGATGATCGCTGGCCCTCTGGCTACGCGGCCCCTGGCGAATTTCGGAGCGGAGGTCATACGAATCGAGTCCTCGGCACGCATCGATGAAATTCGCGCTCTCGGCCCCCGTCCTGAGGGCAACACGAGTCCCAACGTGGCCGGGGTGTTCAACGACTGTAACACCTCCAAACTCAGCATGACCGTTAATTTAGGAACGCCTGAAGGCATCGAGTTGGCGAAAGAGGTTGTGAGTGTCAGCGATGTGGTCACAAACAACTTCCGTGGCGACCGCATGGGNCGTTGGGGACTNGCATACGAAGACCTCGTNAAGCTCAAACCAGACATCATCATGCTGGGCATGGCGATGATGGGCACGACCGGAGTCCATCAACATTACGGNGGCAACGGCATCAANATCATCGCCGGAGCCGGCATCAGNGGGATCACGGGGTCGCCNGACCGCCCTCCGGTGGGNACGGGGTCNCTATACCCGGATTTCAGCGGNAATCCGAACCANGCAACTCTGGCAGTTCTGGCNNCATTGAGGCACCGGAACCGCACAGGAAAAGGGCANTTCATCGACCTGGCGCAGTATGAGTCCACAATCTCTTTGCTGGGCTCCAGCGTACTGCAGTACACCACACTGGGCAGCGTTCCAGTTCGACCCGGAAACCGCTCAAGATGGGCCGCTCCTCATGGAGTGTATAGATGCGCCGGAGACGATAGATGGTGCGCNATCGCCGTTGAGACTGAAACCGAATGGNACGGCTTGCGCCGNGCTATGGGAGACCCGGCNTGGGCNATGGAGGATCGCTTNCAATCCGTGGCCGGNCGAAAAAAACACGANGANGATNTGGATGAATTNATCGAGGAATGGACCNGTGGTNGGNAAGACCATGAAGTGATGAGATGCCTCCAAAATCAGGGCGTCCCAGCNGGTATGGTGCAAAACTCCAAAGACCTGGTGGAAAACGATCCAGGGTTCAGAAAACGGCACATCCGGGTTTTGGANCATNCCGAAATTGGAGAGATGACGATTCACGGAGAGACCATATCAATATCAGGTGTGGAGCCTATCGTAGAACTTGCTCCGCATATGGGAGAGCATACAGAATATGTTCTGAAGGACCTTCTCGGTATGCCGGAAACCGACGTCGATCAACTCTACGTGGACGGAGTTCTGAATTGAAGCNCGCCTTNANGGAAACCGGCGACAATTCGCTCGACAATCANTGAACATCGGGNAAACTGGCGGACGTAACTCTCNGATATGTTAGACATNCTGAAAAANATCNTCTCCGCATGGCCGATGGTCATCAAGCGGAGTCTGGCAAACTGGCGNCTNCTGTCGTCTGTGGTCGTTGGNGTGTTGTTGGCCTCNGCCATCATGGCNGGCACCGTTATCTACTTTGAATCTCTCAGAGACCTGGCGTTGGTTGGCGAGTTATCCAAGCACAAGGCAGAGGACTTGGANATCCTCGCCAAAGCCACNAAAGGGCCGACCACTCAGGAAGAATACGCCCTGGTGAGGCAACTAGTCGANGGTGAGATCAACTCNCAGATTGGNTGGCTGTCCCNGGANATTTTGCGGGGCGGAAGGTCATCAACGTTTTTTGCNACTCAACCGGGAAANGAGGCTGAGGCGGGCGACAACAGCTCGCGAAGTTACTTTACGTTTCTTGCCGNCATCGCGGAGNACATAACGATTGTTGAGGGCAGAGGGCCNCGCGATGAAATAATCGCCGACCCANATGGTAATCCGGTGACGCTGGAGGCATTAGCGCCGGTGGANGCCGCGAGAGAGTTTGGCGTTGAAATCGGCGNCNAAATCTCGGNGGTTCCATATTGGTCAGACGCGACCCCATATGCCAGCGTCGTCGTCGTTGGCCTTTTTGAGCGCNCNAANCCTNAAGCCCCAATCTGGCGCCTCCATGACNANGTGTTCCTGTCTCTCACCTCTGGCGGCGATTTCATCACGATTCCGTTTCTNGTTTCCGAAACCACNCTATTGAGNGGTGTCGGNGGCGCGTTTCGNGATATGGACAGCAACTACGGCTGGCTGNTAGACATCGATCACGAANGCCTCGACGCGTCAAACGCGACACAGGCGCAAATCAACGTGCGTTCTTTGGATGGNCGTCTTCGCAGCGTCATTCGATATCGTCANATCACGATTNTCGACGATGCATTGTCTGAGTACGACTTGCGATTGTTNTTCAGCAAACTGCAAATGTTTGTGGTTCTGATACTGATCGCTGTGGTTGTGTTGTATTACGTCGTNACTATCTCCGCTNTGGTCGCNGAACAGCGCAAGAACGAAATTCTNCTGTTGAAGGGGAGGGGNGCTACCTCNGGCCAGATTCTCGCAGTGTTCGTNCTGGAAGGCACAACCATCGCGGCANTCGCANTNGTTATTGCNCCAATACTCGCGGCGTTCGCNATCAGCCTGCTGGGATTCACGCCCGCATTCACAGACCTCAGCGGCGGCGAAAGGCTGCCGGTGCAACTCTCGCAGGGCGCCTACATCATGAGCGCGNTGGGCGGNTTACTGAGCCTGGGNGCTCTGATGATTCCGGCTATCGAAGCGTCTCGCTCTGGCGTCAGCCGNCAACGTCAGGANTCGGTTCGCCCGTCTCAGTTGGCATTCTTTCAGCGATACTACCTCGATGTGATGTTGTTGGCAGTCAGCATAGTNCTNTTCCGCCAATTGACGGAACAGGGATCTTTGGCTGCAATGAATCTNCTGGGCGAGGTGGCAGTCAACCAACTGCTTCTTGCCGTTCCTGCTATCACGCTTGTGGCGGCGGCTATGGTGCTTTTGAGGCTTTTCCCAGTGGCGNTNAATCTTGCCAGCCGAATCATGTCTCCNCACCTGCCGCCCGGACTCGTGTTGGGCCTGTGGCAAATGGCGCGGAACCCCACCCACTACGCTCGACTNGCTCTGCTGTTGATCNTGATGGCGGGNCTGGGCATCTTCGCCGCGAGTTTCGGTGGCACGCTCGAGCGTAGTTTCGAGGAGCGAGTGCTGTACTCGTCAGGCAGTGATATAAGACTGGTGGGTGTCTCTCAGAGGAGCAGCGGACTGACCAGGCCGTTCACCAGAGGGTACGAGATGNTCGACGGCGTGTCCTACGCCAGCCCGGCCCTNAGAAGCACAGGCTCNGATCTCTCCCGAACGACTGGCGGGATTTACACAATGCTGGGGGTGGACGCNGATAGTTTCACCGATGTCGCCTGGTTTAGAGANGACTTCGCCGACGACTCGATCGTTGAGATTATCGACGGGNTGAACGGNCGGGAACACCAGCTTGGCTTGCCGTTGCCAGATGACGCCCGCGCGGTGGAGATTTTACTAAAAGCGGACCGGCCTCACCCATCCGTGTTCATCGCNGCCCGAATCAAAGACTCNAATGGNCGGTTCTTCACTTANATCATGGGCGCTCTNGAAACNAGCAANTGGANGTTGATGACCTTCCAGCTNTTCGANGGGAAAAACACGCGATGGAATCTGTTCCCATCACGTCCTCTCACGCTNGTCTCATTGGCGCTCGGCGAGACCGATGGTCAGAGCNGACTGATGCCTGGTTCGTTGTTNATCGACACCATACGCGCCCGCCGTGCAACNAGCGAAGTNGAGGTGNTGGAATCCTTCCAGAACATCGAAGGTTGGAACATACTCCATGAGATTGACGAGGCGGCTCAGGATAGAATCCGGCATTCTGAGGTATCGGCCCGNGGCGATGGCGCGTTGATGTTCGCATGGTCGGGAGGCCCANCCCTGACCGCGAGNGGAATCTNCCCGGGAGGCGACCCTGATCCTNTNCCAGTCGTNGCCAGCGCGTCCTTCCTGAGAGGCAGCGGCCACAAACTGGGAGANGAAATCGANGTGTCGATGGGTGGTCGTCGGCTCAANGTGAAACTCNAAAACACNGTTGACTACTTCCCGACCCTGAACACCTTCGACGGCCAGTTCCTCATCGGNGATCTGGANACGCTCGTTGACGCCGCGAATCTNGGTCAGATGAGGGGAGAATTGACAGCAAACGAAATGTGGCTGTCAACTGATCTTAAAGGCGCGGATCGTGAAATCTTCGTCAATGAGCTCAGGCTAGGAAAACCCCTGCCGGTGGCTAAATTGGTCGATCGACAGCTTGATCTATCTGAGGCGCGACTCGACCCGTTGGTCCTCGCTGGGTGGAGAGCCTTGTTGCTGATCGCCTTCGGCGCGATTCTCATTCTCAGCAGCCTGGGATTCCTTGTTCACGCCTATGTGTCGTTCCGAAATCGGGAATTGCAGTTTGCTCTGATGCGAACGATGGGGTTTGCGACGCGCCAATTGGTGGCCCTGATGTGGTTGGAGCAGGCCCTGGTAATCGCCGTCGGCATGGCGCTGGGAACCTGGATGGGCGGCAGGTTAGGTTCGACAATCATGCCATTCCTGGGGCACGACGACCAGGGATCGCAAGTTATCCCGCCGTTCGTCATTGAAGTAAGCTGGGCCAATTTGCTTGTAACCTACGCGGCCATGTCAGTGATATTCACGGTCATTATCCTGGGCGTCATACTCTTTATTCAAAGAATGTCCCTAAGCCGGGTTCTGCGAATTGGCGATAATTAACCTGAATACTTGGCCTCTGAAAAAGTTGTCATGCCGGACGCAGTAATTATCGGCGGTGGCCCTGGCGGCGGCACGGCGGCAACCCTTCTCGCTCGACGTGGATACAGCGTCGTCCTTCTTGAACGCGAAATTTTCCCCCGCGCCCATGTTGGAGAATCCCTATTGCCTGCCAGCATGCCGGTGTTGGAAGAATTGGGCGTTCTCGGCCAGATCGAGAGCGAGAACTTCCCGAAAAAGTACGGAGCCACAATGGTTTGGGGTCGGGATGACACCCCCTGGAGTTGGTATTTTAGAGAGACCAACCGAACTTATCCCCACGCCTATCAGGTGTCCCGGCCTCGATTCGACCAGATTCTTCTGGACAACGCGAAATCGTCCGGTGTGGATGTTAGGGAAAATTGCAACGTGTTCGAGACGCTCCCTGACAGCGAATCCGGTGCGATTCACGGCGTTAGATACCGCCGAGATAGTGGCATTGTGGAATCTGTCGAAGCTGATTTCGTGATGGACGCGTCCGGCCAATCGGCACTTCTCGCCCGTTCCATGAACCTGCGAACCTGGGACACGTTCTTTCAGAACCTCGCCGTCTATGGATACTACCGTGGGGCAAAACGACTTCCTAGCCCGGACGAGAACAACATTTTCATAGAGTCCTACGGTCAGGGTTGGACTTGGACGATCCCACTGAAAGACGGATTGACGAGTGTGGGCGCGATTGTTGATAGTGAATCTGCCCAAGCAATGCTCGCAGACATCGGCCCTGACGAGTTCCTGATACAGCAGATTTCACAGACGGCTCGGACCAACGATATGCTGTCCGATGCTGAACTGACTGGCCCCCCTCGCGTTGTCCGCGACTGGTCCTATACCACTAACCACATGGTCGGCGACGGTTGGATACTGCTGGGAGACGCCGCCTGCTTCGTTGACCCGTTGTTTTCGTCGGGCGTTCATCTTGCGCTAATGTCTGCTGTGATGGCGGCCGCCTACGTCCACGGAGCCAAGACCGATCCGACCTTAAGAGTCCCCGCCGGGCAGGTCTACGAACAGCTTTACCGCAAGGAGTACGCTCACTTCCGCGAACTTGCCAGCCTGTTCTACGCCAGCAACCGGACTGAGGAGTCATACTACTGGCAGGCCAGGCGGTTGCTCGGCGACAGCAATGTCGGCGCCAGGGAGTCATTCATCCGGGCGGTCGCGGGCCAGCCTCCTAGAGGGTACGAACGGTCGGCGCTGTCTCGCGGTGAGCTTCCGTCTGAAATCTCCGAGATGTTCGCTAGCGTTGCGTCTGACAAACGTTTGAGAGACGCGACTGTCGCAATGGGTTTGTCCCTCAACCTGGTGCCTNGTCTCGCTGGAGAAGCCAAACTTGAGCGNAGGCCNATTTTCGCCGAAGGCGAGTTNCAGTGGAGCGCCGTNCTGTCCAGCGCCACGCGTCCAGAGGGCACGCCGCTGAGCAACTTCGTGGCCGCCCTAGTNANTNTGGTGGACGGCAANCGGAACATCGGTCAAATACTCGACAGATTTACTCAGGGCGTCGAGGATTCAGAGCAGATCGAACAGGCCCACGAATCGATNATNAACGCTATCAGTATCCTNTACGTTGACGGGGCAATTGATTCCTTGATGGGCTGAATCCAAGGCTTGCGTCAGGCCTAGATTATCACTCCGTCCGAGCGCAACTCCATTAACTCATCTTCAGAGACGCCAAGCATCGACTTCAGGATTTCGTCGGTGTGTTCGCTATATCGAGGGGCCTGAGTGACGGTGACGGGTGACTTCTCCATCTTCACAGGGCTTCCGATCATGCGATAGTCGCCCCGATAATCGTCCTTGACGGTCACGATCATCTCNCGNTGTTTCAGATGCTCATTGTTNATCACCTCGANGGGGGTCAGCACCGCTCCGCACCACACGCCTGCCGCGGCCAAAGCCTCGAACGCCTCGTACTTGGTGCGCTGCATCGTCCATTCTTCGATGATTTCCCGGACCTCGTCAGACCTCTCGCCCCGCAACTCGTCGGTCATGTAACGCTCGTCCTCGAACATGGCCTCTTTGCCCATTACCGCCAGCNCCGTGATCCACAGGTCNCCGCGAGTGTGAATCATCACGTAGTCNTCGTCGCCTCCGGGCGCGCANCGGAACACATTCGGGACTCTGCCCCAGNCGGTGTTGACNTCGCCGANGCTAAGAGGCNTGATTAGNCTGATCCGCATNAGGTTCGTGATGCCGTCCTGCATCGACACTTCGACCATCTGACCTTCGCCGGATTTGTCCCGCTGTCGNAGGGCAGCGAGGACGGCTATTGCCATGTGAAGCCCTGTCCCNGAGTCNCCGGCGCCGATGGAAACTCCCTTGGGAGGACCGTCAGGCNANCCATTCGCCGACATGAGGCCGCCNGTTGCCTGGGCTGCAGTCTCGAAGCTCTTGAATTCGCTCCAGTCCCCCCAGTTGCCGAAACCTTTGATGGAGGCGTAGATGATGTCAGGCTTCAAACTTTTTAGCCATTCATACCCGATCCCCAGCCGNTCCATAACGCCCTTGGAGTAGTTCTCCAGCACGATNTCGGCCCANTTCACTAGATCGGCAAGCATCGCNCTGCCCCGATCGTCTTTGAGGTTCAGCGTGATAGCCCGCTTGTTGTTGTTGAATATNGTGAAGTAGACGCTGTCATGCTCGTTGTGGGCCATCTCCCANCGTGTGCGGTCTCCGCCTCCTGTGTCCTCGACCTTGATTACGTCGGCTCCGAGGAATCCCAAGAGTTGAGTGCAAGATGGGCCTGCCTGCACGCGACTNAGATCAAGTATTTTTACGCCCTCTAACGCCTTATCCATTTTCGCTCCTTGGGNGTCATGGCTCAACCAGAATTNTCTGANCNAATCGAGCCGATTATATCACTAACNCCCAAGNCGGGAACCCANGAAATCCTGGTATCCCAAGATGAACTCGGAGGCTGCCACAGCCTTNCGACCCTCAAGTTGAATGGTCNCCAGAGTCAGCGCGCCGTTGCCGGTGACAACTTNGGGTCGTCTGTCGTCGGTTTGGATAACACTGCCAGGGNCGTANTCGGAAGTTGAGGCGCNGGAAGATTGAGCNTCAATGACTTTGAGAATTTTTTNGTTCCATGTCGTGAACGTGCCAGGCCAGGGATGGAACGCCCGNACCTTGNGAGCTATCTCANTCGCCGNGTGTGACCAGTCNATCTCNCCATCGNCCCGCTCCAGAAGGCGNNTAATCGTNACCNGCGAATCATCTTGCGGAACGGCGTTTATTTTATNGTCAGCCCAGTCAGGCAGGGTNTNGATCAGNAGTTGAGCNCCCATCTCNAACAATCGTGAAGTCANCGANTCTGTGTNNTCATCCTCGCCGATGGGAGAAGGGCNCTGGGCAAGAATCGGGCCAGAATCCATGCCTTCGTCCAGCTTCATCAGCGACACGCCGGTCTCGGCGTCNCCCTCGAGAATTGCNGTNGCCACNGGCGACGGCCCCCGATGCCGNGGCAACAGGCTTGGATGGATGTTCAAACATCCGAGGGNGGGAAGNTCAAGAATCTCGGANGGCAAAAACAGNCCGTAAGCCGCAACGACGATAACGTCGGGATTNAACTCAATCAACTTTGCTNGCGCCGCCTCGTCGCTCCGAAGCGAGGCGGGTTGAAACACAGGGATTCCGCGCTCCAAAGCCAGAGTTTTGACNGGCGATTCCGCCATNNGNCGGCCTCGACCTGCCCGACGGTCCNNTCGNGTGTACACTCCAATTATCTGGTAACCCTNGTTCGACAGNGCNTCTAGAACGGGGAGAGCGACGTCGGGCGTCCCCATGAACACNANTCGGATTTTGCTAGNCTCTCGGAGGTCGCTCATCNGGTAGCGNCCCTTCCTGAAAATCCGTCGAACGACACCTGGCCGCCTACTTTTATTCCCAACTCCGAAATCGTCCCGGCGTTGGTTTCGAACACACACGTCGCCTGGCTTATAGACCAGTAGGTTGCCAGTAACCGATCCGGTGTGTTGGATGTTGACATAGGAGCGTTGGGATGTGTGTCGGCGATGCGGCGTCCCGCTCCGACCCACAAGAAATCCAGTGGAAACAGCATTCCCTTCATCCAAGCGTCCTCGGGTTCGCCGGACGCAAAGTTGTAGAGCATTCCGGTGTTGTCGGGAATACTGTCTCGGCCTCCCAGCCCTCGATCTCTGGATTCAGGTGTGTATGCAAGCTCGATGTCGAATCTGTGCTCGGCTATCATCACCGACGGCTGTGACGATGTAGGGGTGATGACTATCAATGGTTCGGGTGTTGGGCTAATGTCGAGGGTTTGACCGTCCGAGCCTCCACTGGTTTCATTTCTGCCAAACACGCAACTCATGCTCATGAACGAAATCACAGTCCATGTCCAGAAATAACGTGGATTGCAAGACGGAAACAACGGTTGCGCTGTCGAAATATTATCCATGCCGTGCCGATTAATTATTGGTGGTAATTTGATGAATGATATGAAAATACACCGTGGCGGGGGAAATCGAAAGGCCGAGAGGGTCACGGGTCGGATCAATCTCATTGTACCAACGGTCGCGGGCCAGTGCGATGACGCGCAGGTTCTGATAACGTGAGCGGGTCGCCCTTAGGCGGATAGGCGGCTATCGCCCCAGATTTCACCACGGAGCAGCACATGAACACAGACAGCAACGGATACAAAGGTCCGCTGGACGGAATGAAGGTGATCGACTGGACAATGTGGCAATTTGGGCC
>PAIW01000146.1 GCA_002710885.1 Chloroflexota bacterium
CAATCACGTACAAAACCATATTTCCTGGTTTCGCTGTGATGAAAATTTTGACCGTTGTTATCGAGTGTTGCATGCAGATTTGAACACCCTATGTTCAGGATGTGTGTTAGCTAATTACCAAAATAAGTATGGCCTAAGTAAAAATATATGTCAACACTTATTACAGTGCGTAGCCTAGACTGATAGTCGCACTCAGTCCACACACACAATCTGGCCAAAATGCGGAGCGTTCAGGCGTGGATTCACTCACATTGCCATTGCGAATTGATGTAGGCAAGCATACAATTCACCGTGCGAGTAAAAAACAACACCACTCGCATCACATTGGCACACTGAGGAGGTCCCGATTTGCTCAAGCAATTCATGGTTGATGAAGAAGACGCCATCATGGTTCAGGAAGCGCCACTGCGAGAGACCGTGGTCACCGTATTCAAGAAAATGGGAGTGAATGAAGCTGACTGCGCGCTGGCCGCTGACGTTCTGGTTACGGCGGACATGCGGGGCGTCGAGACCCACGGCGTTTCCAACATGCTGCGAGGCTACGTCACAGGCTACGGGAATGGAACTCTCAACCCGAATCCCGACTGGAAAATCGTCAGAGAGACTCCGGCAACCGCCAATATCGATTCGGATGCCGGCCTAGGCATCATCGTGGTTCCTAAAGCTATGGAAATCGCGATCGAGAAGGCGAAAAACACCGGCGTTGGAATGGTGACCATCAGAAACGGCAGGCACATGGGCATGGCGTCCTACCACGCGATGATGGCTCTTGAGCATGACATGATCGGTGTCACCATGACCTCGTGTCCTCCTGGAGTGTTGCCGACGTTCGGCGCCGAGCCTCGGTTGGGCACAAATCCGATAGCCCTCGCGGCTCCGGCAGATAAGGAACCTCCGTTCGTTTTCGACGCCGCGATGAGCGCCGTTGCCGGCAATAAATTGGGCCTCGCCCGGCGTCTCAACAACAAGCTTCTACCTGGGTGGGTTGGAAATGCCGAGGGCGAGCCGGTCATGGAAGAATCTGATCCTCCAGCCCCTGGATATGAAGGCCCAGCTTCTGGTTACCTGTTGCCGGTCGGTGGCACACGGGAGCTTGGCTCTCACAAGGGCTATGGCCTCATGGCGATCGTGGATATTCTGGGCGGGATACTTTCTGGTGGAGGATACGGCGCCAATCCTGGCAGGCCGAATTTTGGACACTATGTCGCCGCCTACAGCATTGAAGCCTTCATGGACACCGCTGAGTTTAAGAGCACTATGGATGAATGGCTCCAGATGCTTCGGACAACGAAACCAGCGCCGGGCCACGACAGGGTCATGTATGCGGGCCTGCCAGAGTCCGAGGAAGTCGAGAAGCGCACTGTTCATGGCATCCCCTTCCACCCAGAGGTAATCGAGTGGTTCAAAGACATTTGTGGAGAGCTGTCGATACCGTACACTCTGAGCTAGCGCGTTGGTCAGAGGCATTCTCTGTTAACTAATCTCGTCGCAAATACCAAACGCCGCGTCATTATGATGCGGCGTTTTGATTAGATAATCGGCTTATTGACGAAGCGAATCAGCCTAAGAAGCAGGCCTCAGAGCAGTTTCAAGCCCATTCTCCCAGGCTTTTTTAACCGTGTCGATCGACACGCTCAACATTGTGCCTGCCGTCAACGAATCTCCGCCTACAGTTCCGATTTCACACCAGGGCGCATTTTCGGCGGCGCACATTTCTGACAGGTGGGACATTTGAGCGCGTGGCAATGAAATGACGATACGGGACTGCCGTTCCCCAAAAAACGCCGCATCCCACCTGCCAACAATAGGCTCTTGGATGGATAAACCGATGTCTCCGGAGATGCAACTCTCAGCAAGAGTTACCAGCAAACCGCCATCCGAGCAATCGTGCGCTGAATTGATGACACCCTCTCGAACCAATCTTCGACAGGCGTTCTGAACACGCACTTCCAGAGACAAGTCGAGCTCCGGTTTGCCAGCGACCATATCATGTATCCGTTCGAGGAACTCACTGCCGGCGAGGTCGTTAGGTTCTGATTGCAGCGAATCCTGCCCGAGCAATACGACGACTTCACCAGATTCCTGGAAACCGATCCCCGTCCTTAGAGAAACGTCGTCCATGAGGCCCAAAGCGCCAATAACGGGCGTAGGATAGACGCCTGTCCCCTGGGACTCGTTATAGAGGCTGACGTTGCCNCTGATAACCGGAGCGTCAAAGGCNNGGCTCGCGTCGGCTANCCCTCTGATACAGTNCTCCAACTGGTAGTANATTTCAGGTTTTTCGGGATTCCCAAAGTTCAGGCAGTCAGTGAGAGCGATNGGTTCTGCNCCGACGCAGGCGAGATTTCGGCACGCCTCTGCAACGATCATCATCCCGCCGACGTATGGGTCGAGATAACAATATCTGCCATTCCCATCTGTCGTCAGAGCGATCCCTTTATTTGTCCCCTTCANCCTCANCACAGCNGCGTCGCCACCAGGANCGATGACGGTGTTGGTTTGAACCTGGTGATCGTACTGCCGATANACCCACTCTTTGCTAGCAATATTCGGTGTGGCNAGAAGCATTTTAAGGATGGATTCTGGCGACNGCGACGGCAATGGAATCGTCGANAGATCGACACTTTGCAANTCGTCGATCCATTCNGGTTTTACGCCGTNAAGCCGGTACAACGGCGCGTCGGTGAGNANNGCCACNGGCACATAGGCTGACGGTTGACCATCATCNAGAATGTTCGCATTNCCATCATCNGTGACATGGCCGATGATGNCCGATCGCAGGTCCCATCGGTCGAAAATACTTGCGACCTCAACTTCATGCCCTTCGTGNACAACGATCAGCATTCGCTCCTGAGANTCAGATANCATCACNTCGTAGGGNGTCATACCAGTTTCACGCCTCGGAACCTTCGCTACGTCCATCTCCAATCCGCTGTTAGAGTTAGCCGCGGCCTCCATGCTCGCGCTNGTGAGACCGGCCGCTCCCAAGTCCTGAATGCCGACGACATGCTCGTTTTGTGCGGCTTCGAGACAGGCTTCGATCAGCACTTTTTCAAGGAATGGATTGCCGACCTGGATAGTGGGACGAAGCTCGCGGTCGTCCTCGAACGTGCGGGACGCCAACCCGGACGCGCCGTGGATNCCGTCTCGACCCGTGTCGGCGCCCACCAGCATCAGGACATTGCCCACGCCTCCAGCGGTCGCTNTCCTCAAATCTTCGTGACGCANAATTCCGACGCACATTGCGTTGACCAANGGATTGCCNGAGTAGGAATCACCGAACTGAATTTCCCCGCCGACATCTGGCACTCCGATGCAATTGCCGTATCCAGAAATTCCGGCGACGACTCTCTCGAATAAATGACGGTTGTTGGCTTCGGTCAATGGCCCAAATCTGAGNGAGTTCANCAGCGCTATCGGACGNGCGCCCATCGCGAATATGTCCCGAACNATGCCCCCTACNCCCGTCGCGGCTCCNTCGTATGGTTCGATGGCCGAAGGATGATTGTGAGATTCNATTTTCATGACGATGGCGAGACCATCTCCGATGTCGACGACNCCAGCGTTCTCGGCTCCGGGAGTCACCATCANTCTAGNGTTGTCAGACGTGAACATTCCNAGTAGGGGTTTAGAGTGTTGATAGCCGCAGTGCTCGCTCCACAGCGACCCNAACAAACCGAGTTCCAAGTCGTTAGGNTCTCTGCCTAGCCNTTCGACTATNGCNTCGTACTCCCGTTCGGTAAGNGCCAGATCGTCCAGAGCTTGTTTATTGACAGGCATTATCTCTCATCCAANTNTTCACTGGTTNCCCAGGGTTACGAGGGCCACTCCACCNACGACCAANAACGCCCCCAACGCGGTTCGNNTTGTCACCTTTTCGAGCCGNTGNAGAAAAAAATGTGTCAACACAATCGACACCAGNGGNCTCACGCCAACCAAAGGAGCGACTAGAACCACCGGAGCCTCGTCTAACGCGAGATACCAGAACGAGACTCCCCACGCAGCGGCCAAACCCGCCAACACAAGCATGATCCATCCGCGGCGCGGCGCGCTACCNATNTCGGACCTCACGTCCCCGACGAACAGCAAAGCCACCATTGCCGTTCCCATCGCCATAGAAAATGCCGTTGCCACCANAGGCGGAGCGTAATCGCCGACNATTTTCCTGCCTATTACCGCGACAGTGCCGTAAGCNACCGCCGAGCCTATTGACGCAGCGTAGCCTANCNTCAAACGTGTTTTCGGGTCTTGTACAGTTATCATCTNTGGCTCANAATCANGGCCAACCCACCGATGATAGACAACGTGCCGATGGCNATCATTGTGTTGATCGACTCACCCCCAATCGATATGGCAAGTATGGTCGCGAACAATGGCGATGAACCAACAATGGGCGCTGATTTGGAAACCCCCGCCATACTGACNCCCGTGAAATTCAACAAGCGACCCANTGGGAAGTTTATGAACGCCGAGAGCAGAAACCANAGGAACGCCACGCCAGCGAGTTTGAGAATAGCGTCNGTNTGGAACACGAACGCCAGNNCCATTGTGATTATTGTGCCAACNACGAGCGACACCAACGTNCCGGTAGTTGCTTTGATGTCNTGAAGNCCAANGCGGGCGAATACCGCNGCAANCCCGAAACCCAGCGCGGCGGATAGNCCAAGCAGGACTCCTAACATGCGTCNCCAACGCCTGTCGCTGNCGGTCGTGATCTAGAGGTTATTGAACGNATGATCGACCGAAAGATCACAGCTCCATCCTCGCCGCCCATCAGCGGTTCGCANCANCGCTCAGGGTGNGGCATCATTCCCAACACNTTGCCTCGCGTGTTCACGATTCCAGCAATGTTATTTATCGANCCATTAGGGTTGGATGNCTGAGATGTGGTCGAGTNAGACTCNCAATACCTGAAAACAACCTGGTTGTTGGCTTCCAGATGAGCCAACGTCATCGCATCCGCGAAGTAGTTGCCTTCTCCGTGAGAGATCGGAACTTTCAGNACATCCCCNGATTCTGCCAATCGAGAGAATTNGGTGTCTGCGTTGTCGACTCTCAAATTCACCCACTGACATCGAAATTGCAGATGATCGTTACGCATGAGCACGCCAGGGAGCAGTCCCGCTTCACAAAGAACTTGAAATCCGTTGCAAATCCCGATGACCAATCCGCCGGTGTTGACATACTCAGTAACCGCCTCCATGACAGGAGAAAATCTGGCGATGGCCCCTGCCCGCAGATAGTCACCATAGGAAAATCCGCCAGGGAGGATTACNCAGTCGAACCTNGNCAGGTCTGTGTCTCGGTGCCAGACATACTCCGCCTGTTGTCCCAACGCATCNGTGACNGCGTAGTGGCAGTCNGTCTCGCTCCAGGTTCCAGGAAACACAACNATGCCGAACTTCATTTACGCATCCTTCTGCCAAATTCGATCANANAATGGTCTGGANACATCAACCGACCAGNCTTTTGAGAACTTCCATNACCATCGCGCTGACCTCTTGACCATCCGCTTTGCCGCGCACGTGGGGCATCAGTTTCGGCATCACCTTTTTCATATCGTNCGGNCCTTCGGCGCCNACTTCTNGNACCACTTGGTTAACCAGATCGGCTATCTCTTCCGTGGTGAGTTGCTGCGGAAGATATTCCATGATAATAGTGAGTTCGGCTCGTTCCTGTTCAACCAAATCTTCGCGTTTGGCGTCGCTGTATGCCTGAATGCTGTCTCGTCGTTGCTGAGCCTGGGCGGTCAAAACCTGCAAGACGCCTGCTTCGTCCAGTGCGGACTGCCTTGCGATTTCTTTGTTGTGGATCTCGGACTTGATGTATCGAATCACACTGCGTTTTAGCGCGTCACGGTCTCGCATNGCCTGCTTGAGGTCATCGTCGAGTCTGGTTTTCATGGTCATGATTNTTCCCCATTCCGCTAGGAAAGAGCTNTGTTTAGGACACTTTGATCACAGACGATCAATAGCNTCCTGAATCGATTTTACGGTCTGTTCACGCCCAAGNGCTTCTATGGTCTCGAATATCGGAGGCGACACCTTCAGCCCTGTCGTCGCAACTCTCAAGGCCCCCAACAACTGCCCGACTTTTANGTCCAGGTCTTTGGCCAATGGTCTGAGCATNTTTTCGATAGAATCCGTGTCGAACGGGTCAAGTGTTGTTAATCCCTCGGAGGCAGCGTTCAACACAACTCGCGTCCNNTCCAGGTCCATGCCNTTTTGAACCAATTGTTCAGAATCGTATTCAATCTTNTCCTGGAAGAAAAATGGCAGGAGCGGAGCTGCATCGGTNAGTGTCTTCATGCGGGCATGCACAAGAGGTATCACCTTTAGGGCGAAATCTCTATCNGGTGGACTCAGAAACTCGGCCNCNGGATANTGGTTCCAATAACTTGAGAGCGCGTTNGCCAGGTCATCGGGANTTGAGTCCCGGATGTGAACNCCGTTCATCCAATTTAACTTTTCNATATCGAACACTGCGTCCGATTTGCTGACGCGCTCCAGGCTNAAGTGCTCGATCAACTCCTCGGACGAGAAAANCTCCGTTTTATCATCCAGGGACCAACCCAACAGCGTCAGGTAGTTCAACATAGCCGAGGGTAGCATTCCCATCTCTCTAAACTCGAGGACCGATGTGGCGCCATGACGTTTCGCTAGTTTTGTGCGGTCGGTCGCTAGCACCAGTGGCAGATGAGCAAATTCGGGCGGGTCCCAATCCAGCGCTTTGTATANTTGGAGGTGTCTGGGAAGGCTCGAAAGCCATTCGATAGCTCTGGTTACGTGGCTAATNTCCATGAGGTGGTCATCGACAACGCTGGCAAGGTGGTAGGTCGGAAAGCCATCAGACTTGATAATCACGAAGTCATCGGTAAGACGATTCTCNAAACTCACTGTGCCGTGAATAGTGTCGTGACCGACGGTCGCNCCTTCGTCCGGCATCCTGAATCTTATNACTCCCGTTTCGCCNGAGGCAATCCTGCTTTGGGCTTCACNTTCGGACANCGAACTGCACTTNCCGTCATATCCAGTGANGTCNGAACCGTCCTGTTGTTGCTGNTTCCTCAACNCNNTGAGACGTTCAGGNGAGCAGAAGCAATGATATGCATTGCCGCCAGCAAGCAGGGTTNGGGCGGCTTCCCGATANTGGACCAACCGTTCCGACTGATAGTAAGGGCCGTAANCCCCTCCGACGTCAGGGCCTTCGTCCCAATCNAGGCCAAGCCATTTCAGCGATTCCANCATNNATTCGACGGCGCCATCTACCTTCCGAGCCTGGTCNGTGTCNTCGATCCTGATGATGAAGTCACCGCCGTTGTGTCGGGCAAACAGCCAATCGAAAATCGCGCTGCGGATGTTGCCAATGTGAGGTTCACCGGTCGGACTGGGCGCAAATCTGACCCGAACTCTGTCAGCCATGTTTCACTCCGTATTCGGGCNCTGCAAATCAACAGACCGTCGCGCCGCGTCTGAAATTCTACCACGACCCCCGCCACTGCTCCAATGCCTGTGGAGGCGAAANATTANCCGGTCACGCGNTGGTGTCATGGGCGCNNNCTTCTTATTCAGGTAGCGCGAAGCTGAGGAAACAGCACTACTTCTCGGATTGATTGGTGACCGGATAACAGCATGATGAGCCTGTCGATACCGATTCCCAGTCCNCCAGTTGGGGGCATGCCATGCTCNACGGCGGTGAGAAAATCTTCGTCCAGACGATCCCACTCTTCTCCNGGCAGTTGGGNGCGTTGGAGTTCTTGATCCTCGAAGCGGCTGCGTTGNTCCACTGGGTCNTTCAANTCTGTGAAGGCGTTTGCTAGTTCCATGCCTGCGGCGAACGCCTCGAACCGCTCGACGATACGGTCGTCCCCTGGCTTCTTCTTCGCAAGCGGCGACATTGCCACTGGATANTCAACGAGGAAGCATGGCTGGATGAGGTGNGGTTCGACTCGGTCNGATAGAAGTTTGTCCACCATGCCCGCCCAACTTGTGGCGGCGCTGACATCNATGCCTGCCGCCTGCATCTCAGTGNCNAGGGTCTCGGTGTNTGGGCATTCAAGAATGTCTATGCCGCTGTGCAGTTTGATCTGTTCGACCAGGCTGAGTCGAGGCCACGGTGGGNTCAGGTCGATTGTCTCGCCACCGTATTCAACAACTGATGCGCCGAAAACTTCCGTCGCGACGGTGTNNACCAACTCCTCAACCATGTTCATAACGTCGTTGTAATCGGCGAAAGATTCGTAGCTTTCCATCGTCGTGAACTCCGGGTTGTGGTTGAGGTCGATNCCCTCGTTCCTGAAGATGCGCCCGATCTCGTACACCCTCTCAAGGCCGCCCACGATNAGCTTTTTNAGATACAATTCTGTNGCGATTCTCAGGAACAGGTCCTGATTCAACGCGTTGTGGTGAGTCTCGAANGGATGCGCCATGCCNCCTGCNGCGACNGGCACCAGCATNGGAGTTTCNACNTCGATGAAATCGCGCCCGTCCATAAACCTGCGGATAACGCTCACTGCGCGGCTTCTCATGATCNCAATTTCGCGGGCTTGAGGGTTCGCGATCAGATCCAGGTAGCGTTGACGGAANCGGGTNTCGGTGTCGGTCAGCCCGTGGAATTTTTCTGGCAGACCCCGAAGAGATTTCGCCAGCACCTCAAACTCGCGGACCTCAACTGTTATCTCGCCGGTCCTCGTTCGGAACATGGGGCCTTTGATTCCCAGCCAGTCGCCTATGTCCAGGTC
>PAIW01000147.1 GCA_002710885.1 Chloroflexota bacterium
TCCTGATTCCAACTGAAACGACTGCGCCCCGTGCCAGATTCCGACTGCTGCGGGGCGTTCGGTTTGCCAAGAGGGCTAAGTGACTCAGTTGTGACATCCAGTCGGGTAGCCATTTTAGTGGGTTGAATATAAAATAGCGAAAAGTCAGCGGAAAGCTGCCAGCACNCNATCGGCGAGAAACCAGTTGGNCGATTGGTGGANGANACCGATTAGATCGAAAGGGAGTGNATGCATCGCTCTTTGAAGGTCGGNTTCATNTCCCCTTACGACCACGCGTTTCATGGCGGGGTAACCAGTCACATCAATAAGTTGGCAGACAAATTCCGAGACTGGGGACACGAGGTCAAAATCGTGGCTCCATGCTCCTCGCTGCAAGGCATCACAGACCCCGATTTCATACCCATGGGTCGNCCTGTTCCGATTCCTAGCGGCGGCTCAATTGCTCGCGTGTCTTTTTCTGTCTGGCTTAGGCCATTTATCAAGAACGTATTGCAGGAACAGAAATTTGACATCATCCACCTACATGAACCATTCGCCGGATTCGTGCCCATCGGCGTTTTAAGCCTTGTGAATTCGATTGACGCAGTGACCATCGGCACATTCCATACGTACCGGGGCACGAAACTTTGGGGTATGGGAGGCAATAAACTGGCAATGCCTTTGTTCAGGAGGCTGCACGGCAAGATTGCTGTCTCCAACCCGGCCTACCAGTTTATCAACACCCACTTCCCGTCAGATTACGACATAATTCCCAACGGGATAAATGTGGACGATTTTGCCTCTGCGAATCCATTCCCTGAATTGATGGATGGCAAGACAAACATTTTGTTCTTGGGCAGACTGGAAAAGCGCAAAGGCCTGAAATATGCGCTCGAGGCTTATAGCAAATTGAGGTGGGATTGGCCTGATTTGAGACTCGTCGTGGTTGGCTCAGGCAAACCGGATGATGACTCCTTCAGGATCATGAGCGAACACAACCTGACCGATGTCGTTTTCGCGGGAAACGTCTCTGACTACGACGTCGCCCGGTACTTCAAATCAGCTCACATATTTTGCTCGCCAGCCACCGGAAAAGAGAGTTTTGGTATCGTCCTCTTGGAGGCGATGGCCGCAGGCGTGCCGGTTGTGGCCACCGAGATCGAAGGATATGCCAGCGTAGTAGATCACGGCNTGAANGGGCTGCTCGTTCCNCCTAAAGACGCCGAGCGATTGGCGGGTGCGATAGCAAGCCTCCTTCGTGACCCTGAGCTTCGATCACGGCTGTCGTCTAACGGGGCGCTCCGAGCAGACGAATTCCGATGGGATCGTGTAGCTGGACGTGTGATGGACTACTACCATCAATTTTTGGACGANCCGAAAACGGCGCTCTCACAATCACTGTTGTCGTGAGTCAGCCAAGAGCGCTTAATCCTCCAAGGTCGAGGCACGGGTTACTCTTATGCTAGGTCGAGAAGACGCCAAGCGAATGTTTACAGACAATATGGGGACACCAATCGCCCTGATGATGGGGCGCTTGGGAATCACCCCCAACGCCCTCACCGTCTTCGGCGTGGTGATCGCGGGTTCTGCGGCGTACCTGGCGTCGATCGGTCAGCTCTGGGGCGCCGGCGCGATTCTCCTTTTCTCAAGCGTATTCGACTTGTTCGACGGCGCTTTGGCTCGCGCCTCAGGAACGGTTTCTTCATTCGGAGCGCTTCTTGACTCTTCGGTTGATAGAATATCCGAAACAGTCGTGTTTCTGGGACTTTTGGCATACTACCTCGCTCGCGACGATAACCAAGGAGTGGTGTTGGTGTACCTCGCCTTAGCAGGATCGATCATGGTGAGTTATGTGAGGGCCAGGTCAGAGGGGCTTGGCATCGAAAACAAAGTTGGAGTCATGACTCGGACCGAGCGAGTGTTTTTGATGGTTGGAGGTTTGGTAATTGGTCATTGGGCGCCGGTGGTTCTTGAGGTGGTTCTGGGTGTGATTGCCGGTTTGGCTATGATCACCACTGGACACAGATTGCTGCACGCTGCGGCCACATTTCGCAAATCTGAGTAGCCCAGCGATGCGGACTTAGGCTACAATTACTTTTACCCGTCCCGGTGAACCAGGTGGCGGTCACGCACTACATATGCCTTATTCCGAGGAAACACCCCATGCCAATACTGCAACCACAAGACGAAGAGGCCATCCGGCAACGGTTTGAATCTGAGTTAACGGGTGACGTCAAGATGACCTTGGTGACTCACAACCCGATTGGTGGTCTGATGATTCCGGGACGTGACTGCCCATCCTGCCCAACAACTGAAGACCTCATCGGAGAGGTTGTTGCGCTCTCGCCGAAAATCGCACTCGAGGTCGTGGATTTTTATCGAGAATCCGAAATTGCGAATTCTCTCGGCGTCGACAAAATCCCTGCAGTTCTCGTCCACGATTCGGACGAGAGCGCGGCCAAGTTTTACGGTCTGCCGTCGGGATTTGAGTTTCCAGTTCTGTTGGATGCAATCGTTGCGGCGTCTACGCAGATATCCGGGCTGAGTGAAGCCGCTCTCGCGGCCCTTGCGAAAGTGACGGAGGACGTTCACATCCAGGTGTTCGTGACGCCCACTTGACAGTATTGTCCTACCGTGGGCCGGGTCGCCCATGCAATCGCGCAGGAATCCTCTTTCGTTACAGCCGACGTAGTAGAGGTGCAAGAGTACCCTCAACTCGCGCAAGCATATGGCGTCCGAGGCGTCCCTCAAACGGTGATCAACAACAGCGTGTCGTTCACAGGCGCGGTTCCCGAATCTGTGTTTGTCCAGAGGGTGTTGGAGGCCGTCGGGATAGAGATCGATCTGGAGGACGGCCATGAACATGATTCGAGTGACACAACGCCGTTGGCTTAGGTGGTGGGAGTTTGATGTGGCGACCTCATTGGATTGCTGCAGGCCGGAATGTGACACCGAATAAGTCCAGCCGTATGCTCGCCCTAGCAGTGCTCGCGATGTTGAGTGCCGTAATTTCGGTAACCAGCTTCGGAATCGTCAGCGCTAACGCGGGCGTAATCGAAGTCCTGTCCATAAGCGTCACCAGTGAATTTCCGGACGGAATAAGGTTCAAAGCCCAGATCCAGAGCGACAACAACATCGACAACATTGCCGTTAGGTTTCGGATAGGTCAGGAAACCAGAGGGTTATATGAGTATCTCGACTTCGAGCAAGCCGAGTTAGTCGATTCCGAGTTATTCTGGAGAACGAACACGAGCGCCCGGTACATTCCGCCTGGAACGATCATCACTTTCAACCTCGAGATCGAGGACTCAGAAGGTAATCGTCTGGACACAGAGCGCCAGGAGTTCATCTACTCTGATGCGCGATTTGAATGGGAGGAAGTAGAAGAAGGCCCGGTCGCGGTCGCGTTTCATGGCCCAGTCAAGACCAGGGCAACGATAATCCTTGATTCGATTATCGAAACTTTGGATACGATGGGTCCAATCTTGGGGGCGGATATTACGATCCCAATTCGGGTCACCATGTATAACAACGTCAAAGAAATGTTGGAAGCGCTGCCTCCAGGGTCATCAACCATTCGAAGAGAATTGATAACCGAAGGTCAGGCTTTCACCAACTTTGGCACGCTACTCGTGCTGGGCGGTGGAACTGGCGCGAAGGGCACAGCATCTCACGAGGTTACTCACATCCTAACTCACCGGGCCGGCGACAGTGTGCTTGGAAACGTGCCCTCATGGCTGGATGAGGGCTTGGCTGAATTTGGAAACATCGACCCCGGATTCTCGTACGATATCGCTCTGGAATTTGCCCTGGCAACNGGAAGGCTTCTTCCCATCACATCCATGCCGGTTCTTCCCGGAGACCCTGAGGATGTGATTATCTTCTATGGTCAGGCGCGGAGCATTGTGAAGTTCATGGTCGCGGCATATGGCCCAGCCATGATGCGAGAACTAATGGCGACGATGAAGACAGGGAAAAATGATGACGCCGCGATCCAGGATGTGTATGGGTTGACTCGCGTCGAGCTAGAGAACCAGTGGCGCGAAACTATAGGAGCCCCCGACTATCTGCCTCCTTCGAGGGACAGGTTGTTGCCGACTCCCGTCCCCAGGGCTCAGGTCCAGCTATTCACTTTGACCCCTCAGGCTGGATCGCAAGCAGTGGCGTCAATCGAAACCACTCCAACTCCGACCCCAGAACCCACGGCGATACCTGAGCCAACCGCCACGCCTGAACTCGGTCCGAAAATGATTTCAACAGCAACTCCCAAAGCGCTTGTGGTGGCCAAGGCAGATGTCTCAAACGCTCCGACACCAGAACCGGCCGCAGGTTCCGCAGGACCCCAACTGGACGAATCTCCTCCTCCCGCGAGTTCCTGCAACGCGCCCCAATACGCCGATGCGAGGCTTCGTGACCTGACAATGCCAGCATTCCTAGTGGGCCTGATAGGTCTGGGACTGCGAAGAAGAAGGCGGTAATCTGATTGCGTGAACCTGGAGACTGGATGAAGGCTCTTGAGCAAACCTATGTNGTGCGCTACCCAAAACAGAGCCTCGCGACGTTTGGNGTGACCAGCATCAACTACTTCGTTGTAACNTCCCCAGTGTATGCCGACTCGGACACAGGCGATCGAGAAGGGGTCGTAAGAAAAGGGAAAGTTATCGCCGAACGACCGGCAATCGTTACACCCTACTATGCGCTGAAAGTGCAGGGGTTCAGTGACGAAGCTTATGAGTACCTCCAGTTCCTGGCCGATCGTTTGGGCGCCAACAGCCCTGGCATCCTCTATCAGTATCGCAACGAGTCCGATAATNTGGAGATTATTGGCGGCGAGCCAGCAGAGATCGCGCACAAAATTAGCGCCGATCTGGACTCGCGATCAGAGAATCTGGCAGTGGTCATGGTGGGCGTGGACGAACTTTGGGATGTTGCGTTGTTAAAATTCATGTACGAATTTACNGCAAGTTCGTCAGCCATGAATGTTGATGAAATGATGAGCCGGGGGCTTTTGGACCCAAATCCAACGGTAGGCGGACTGCCGACTGCGGCGGTTCAGCGCATCGAATCTATGTTTCGGGAAGTGGGGCGAGGCCGGAGTCCCGAAGAATTGAAGCACGAGCTTGATCAGTGGGGAGCGTTCGAGTATTACGAAGAACGATTTCTGAACATCTTCAGAAATCCTAGGCCGTGACCCAGCTTAACTAACTTTTCCCTTCCAATTCCGTGCGGATTTCCTCCACACGCTCGCCGACATGCTCGAAATTCTCGAACGGGTGAAACGGCAATTCCAGTCGGGTCATCTCCTCAGCAAGGCCNGACGTCGCGATGACATGATCGGCTCTCTTCGCGGCCTCNAGGTCTGACCGNCCATCGCCGACGTAGACGACTGTATGCCCCTCGGATTTGAACTGGTCGGTCCAAGCCGCCTTGAATCCGGAATCCAGATTCTGTCCGTCCGGCCCTGTGTACGTGACTTGAATGCCCTCTGACGTAAACTCCGACTGGCCAGCGTGAACCTGTATGTGGTCGAACAGCAGCATGTTTAATATGGCATCAATATAGGCGTGCAGTCCGCTGCTGACCACATCCAGCCTGATACCGACNCCATGACAGTGGTGAACGAACTCGTCAAACATGAACCTCATCACGACTTCACCTTTGACGAGCTCTTCAATGTCCTCTTGTGTGGCGTCGAGCATTGCGAATTGGCGGATCGTGTTTTGCTCAGCAGTGAGGTTCCCTGCCAAGTATTCCGCTTCCAGGTCCGTCCANCCCTCAGGGCCGAAAGCCTCTTTGATGGCGTCGCCCATGTTGCTTGTGGTTATGGTGCCGTCGAAGTCGCACTGGACGATCAACAATTCAGAATGTTCCTCCGCTTGTTTGTTTTGCTCCGGGGTCGGATTGGCGGGNCTTTGGACGAATTGGATTGAACCTGTCATGAGTGAGGTTCGCTTAGGTTCACGACCTGACCGGTGCGGGCGCTCTCNTAGGCGGCAAGCACGATCGCGAGGTCTCTTATCGCCTCGTGGCCAGACATGACTGGCTCGCGGTCTTCCTCTATCGCGGCTCTAAATTCCGAGACCATCTGTCTCACGCCTCTTCGAGGNGCAGCGACTCTAACGGTCCTTCGCACCTGGAGCGTCTCAACCNACAGTTCCCTCCCATAGGGCACAAAACTGAGTTTNCCTTTCGTTCCAGTCAGATGCACCATTGGCGGTTTTTCTCGTATTGGCGTGGATCGGGAGAAATTGATGATTGCTGGCACGCCGCCGGACAGTCTTGCGGTCATGACGATGCCNTCCTCGCCNTCGANGTCNGTGAACAGTTGGGGCGGCTGAATGGCGTAGACGGACTCTGGAAAACCGCCGAGCCTGAGCATGANGTCCACGAAGTGGATGCCGCCGTCGATNAAGACNCCNCCGCCGTTTTGTTCGGCGCTTTTGCGCCATTCGGTCGGATGCGANTACCCTTCNGCNTGAAGCTCNATTTGNCGAAGCTCGCCGAAGGAATCGCCGACNNGGCCTTGNCTCATNATTTCGTGGGCTTTATCCACGGTCAGAAGGAACCTGTAATTCTCGGCAACCATCAGTTTTACGCCTGCGTCNCTGGCAATACGCACCATCTNTTGAGCTTCGNCCAGNGTGCGGGCTATGGGTTTTTCGATGAGAATATGTTTGCCGTNACTAGCCGCTAACTTCACATTATCCAAATGAGTGTCGTGAGGCGTGAAGAAATAAAGGGATTGAATTCTGGGATCTGAGGCGGCCTCTTCGTAACTTCCGAATGCTCCAACGCCACCGAAATCTTCAGAATACTGCTGCGCTTTTTCGATGTCGCGGCTGGCGAAATAGAATTCGAACTCGTCAGTCATGTCATGGATGTCGNCCAGAACGTTCCGAGCATATCCACCNCACCCAACGATACANNTCGTCAATTTCATGATTGCTGTCTCCGTNAATGCGATCNTGTTCGCGCGAATGANCGGTTTATGTCANAGTTTCGGGCCGCACCCACTGCTCGGTTTCTGAAGCNTCGTAGAATGCGAGGGTTGTTTGCAGGACTTTCTTTGCGAAACGAATATCCATGTTGGGTTGCCGTTCTTCNATGAGCGAATCCACGAAATCACGGGCTGCGCCCTTGAAGCTCTCGATCCAGTCCATGGGGACTTGATAGGACGTCGTCGTGCCGTCGTGATGNAAGACAACCGGAGGCATGTCCAGCATCTCGCCCGTGCATCTTGTGACCCAGAGAACTCCGTTGGTTCCAATGATCTCCATGAACTCATCGACCGGATAGTATTTTGTTCTCAGCGGCATGTTAGCGGCGCTGGCATATTCGAAGACCGCNAGGCAATTCTTGTCCGCATACTTCCACATNGCCGCGCTAGGGGACTCCATCATGAAGTCATCGGTTTTTGTGACGATCGAGGAAACGCGTTCGACGTCGCCGGCCCACCACATGGCGGTCGCGACCTTGTGCCAGCCGTCGTCGTAGATCAACCCACCGGCGTTGAGANTGGCATCNCGTCNCCACTCAAGCGCTCCTTCTTCAACTTCGTAGGACTGGTTGGACTCAATNCCAGACCACACGGTGCGAATCCTGACCATCGACAATTCTCCNNTGGCGCCGGAGTCAATCAATTCTTTANCNTTGACGATTGGNGGGTAATACAGAAAATTCTCNGTGACTCGGAAGNTCTTNTCAGACCTTGCCACTGCCTNAGCGATGACGTCGGTTTCGGCCACCGTGCCCGCAATGGGTTTCTGGCATGAGACGTGCTTGCCGGCGTCGAGAGCNGCGATTATCTGCTCCGTGTGCANGCTGGTGGGAGTGAGCAGTTCAACGGCATCCACAGTGGAGTCGTTCAGCACATCCTCAAAACTCTCATGAAACCGGGGCGCGATGCCCCATTGGGAGGCTCGACGTTCGGCGCGCTCAGTTATCGGGTCGTAAAGAGCAACAACATCACAGTCATCATGCTCCAGGTAACCCGGCGCATTCAGTTGACTGATAGTTCCACATCCAACGATCGCGAGATTTACCTTGTCCAACGATGCCTCCGAAGAATTGATTGCCCTGCGTTGAGATGCAAGCCGCGAACGCTCCCCAGTCGGGCCCTTGACCGAGAATCACAAACGGTCCTTCTGCGGGCGAATCATAGTGTCGATGTGACGGCCATGTCAAACGTCGTGGCATCGCTTTTCCATTCAAAATTTCACTTCCAACCGGAATGGAGGACATCGAGCGCATCCAATCGGTGTCGAAACCTTTTGTCTCATCAATCGTTATAAAATGTATCCAAATGAAACTGAACGCGAATATCTGTTTGTTCTCTTTCTTCAAGATTCGGACCAAACGAACGCTGAAGACCCTGGTATTAATCGGCAGCTCGTTGTTGATCGCCACCACCAGCGGCGACGCCCTTCGTTTCAGCTCGGCTCAAGAGGTCGCGGCGCCTTACAGCTACGATCTCATTACTTGGCATTTTGAAAATTTCCTATCCAAATGGACCCACCGTGCATCGCGATACCTACCGTGGAATTATCTCTCTGACGCCGAGCGTCAAAGTCTGGTGACTGAATATTTCGAATTGACCCCTAGAATGCAAGAGTTGAAAGATATAATCAGAACCGTCTCATCAGAGGCCAGCAACGACTCCGGGCCGCGCTTGACGGGTCTGGAGTCAGAACTTGATCTGGTCAGAGCCAGGAGAGAACACCTTCAGCCAGATGTCGAGGAAGCGATCGAATCCGCGATCAGCGCCGTTGCGGTCGAACAGCGCTTGGGGGCTCTGGGAGAATTTGTCTTCCCTCCTGTGGACGTCCGCTTGACGGAGCCGCCGAAAGTGTTGATCACATCCCCGCGAGACCGCATCGAGCGCACAGACGACGTGCTGGTTGACCCGCATGTGCAGGAGGAGGATCGAGAGGCGATGGAATCCAGATTATTGGAATCTGACGATCTCTCTGCGCTGGTGATCGACATCGGCGGTGTGGCGACTTATCCTGCGTCACTTTACAGCGGCGGCGACATCAAAGGCACGCTCCGAATGGCGGCTCACGAATGGCTGCACCATTACCTGTTTTTCAAACCACTCGGCCAGAATATGTATCAGTCGTCTGAGATGCAGGCGCTCAACGAAACGCTGGCGAACATTGCCGGCAAAGAGATCGGAGATATCGCTTTACGAAACTTCGCGCCGGTTGCGGCGAGCATCAATCCAAGTTTGCCTATTGCCAATTTCGACGAGGTTCAAAGCGCCGCAATTGCCAAAGTTGATGAGTTCGACTTCCAACACGAGATGCGAAAGACAAGGGAGCGGGTGGATGAGTTGCTCGATTTGGGTAAAATCGCAGCGGCGGAGTCTTTCA
>PAIW01000148.1 GCA_002710885.1 Chloroflexota bacterium
GCGCATTGAATGCGGATGGCACTCTGGTTTCGCGCTCCAAAGAAGGCTCTGTGATCCACGACATTCAAGAAGTGGTCGATCGAAGTCTACGCATGGTGACAGAAGGTAAAGCGGTCGCAGTCAGTGGAGAGGTGATCGACGTCGAAGCGGACAGCCTGTGCTTACATGGCGACACTCCTGGCGCTGTAGACATGGCCCAGGCACTCAAGAAGGCCTTGTTGGTAGAAGGGGTTAAGGTTACGCCTCTCGGTGAATTGGTCTAAATCCTTGTCATACGAAACCCCGAAATTTCTATACGCCGGGGACGCGGCCTTAGTAGTGGAATTTGGCGACACCATCGACCCTGGGACCAACCGCGAAGTTCACAACCTTGCAGGTCGCCTAGACAGCCTTCAGATTCCCGGATTGATAGAGACGATCCCTACATATCGGTCTCTGCTGGTCTCGTTCGATCCTATGTTGGCGACTTTCGATGATATTAGGAGGACGATTGAAGGTGCGACTGAACAATCCGACGGGAACGCTATTTCTGACAGCCGTGTGGTCATGATTCCAACGTTGTACTCGGGCGATTACGGCCCGGACCTAGAATTTGTGGCCCAGAACGCAGGGTTGACCGCCGACGAAGTGATCGCCATCCACTCAGGCACAGACTACCTGGTCTACACGATGGGTTTCGCTCCGGGATTTCCATACCTGGGAGGTCTTGATGAAAGGTTGGCGACTCCCAGGCTTGAGTCTCCTAGAGTCGAGATTCCCGCTGGCTCAGTCGGAATCGCAGAAGGCCAGACCGGAATCTATCCTATCGCAAGCCCCGGAGGTTGGCGGCTCATTGGTCGCGCGCCATTGAAGCTGTTCGATCCATATGCTGAGCCCCCGACAGTTCTCAACGCAGGGGACTACGTGAGGTTTGTGCCCATAGGATCTGAATCTGAGTACCTGGAGACCCGTCGTCAGGTGGAATCTGGCGAATTTCAGGTGGTCACGGAAACCAAACGATGAGCATAGAAACACTGGAGATCGTTTCGCCTGGAATGTTGACAAGCGTGCAGGATTTGGGCCGTCGAGGATACCAACGGTTCGGCATCCCTGTCTCTGGCGCAATGGACACCCCTGCCCTTCGAGTCGCGAATATCCTGGTCGGTAATCGAGAGAGCGCCGCAGGATTGGAAGCGACGGTCATGGGACCAACACTCCGGTTTCTGGTCGACACAACAATCGCGCTAGCGGGTGCTGACCTCGGAGCGTCGCTGGATGGCGTTTCCATCCCTGTCTGGCAGTCTATTCCCGCCCCTGCTGGCAGTGCCTTGAGTTTTCAGGGGCCAAAAGACGGTATCCGAGGGTATATCGCCGTGGCCGGCGGCATCGACGTTCCGGTGTTGATGGGAAGTCGCTCCTCGTATCTCAAAGGCGCGTTCGGAGGTTTTGAAGGTCGGGCTCTCGCAGCAGGTGACGTTCTCAAGACACTGCCGTCCCGGATAGCTACCGGAAAAAACCTGCCGTTCGAGTTAACGCCAGCAGAGTACGGCCACAATCATCTACTTAGAGTCGTTTTAGGGCCACAAGATGACCTGTTTCTTCCAGAGGCAATCGAGACCTTCACTTCATCCGAGTACGACATCGGCGCCCAGTCCGACCGCATGGGCTACCGCCTTGAAGGTCCGGCGCTGAAGCACACAAATGGAGCCGACATAATATCCGACGCCACAACGCTAGGTTCCGTCCAGGTGCCAGGCGACGGAAACCCCATAGTTCTTTTGGCAGACAGAGGCACGACAGGCGGCTACACCAAGATCGCCACCGTGATCGGCCCGGACCTGAGTTTTTTGGTCCAGGCAATGCCCGGAGACAAAGTGCGTTTCAGCCCAGTAACGTTCGACGAATCCCGATCAATTTTACTTGAGCAGGAGAGTTTCATTTCCGATGTCAAAAAGGCCGTCGGACTGGACAACTCAGGTCTGTTCACACTCGCAGCCGACGGAGACGTTCATGAAGTCACAACTGACGAAAACGAACGGATCACAGGAATCCCCGCTGAGATTCGCGAAACGAAAACTGTCAGCGCAACAGCGGCGGGATTCGATTTCGAGATAGAAGTTAGATACAGGTAAGCGACCGACCGGCCACGGTAATAACTGGCAAGGAGAGACGAATGACCAAACAGATCGCCATTATGGGCGTAGGAGCCGCCGGTAGCTATATCGGGGCGCATCTGACCCGCGAAGGATACGACGTCACGCTCATAGATATGTGGGGCAAACACGTCGATGCCATGCAAGCCAATGGCTTGCACGTGACCGACGCATTGGGGGAGTTCACCGTTCCTGTGAAGGCAATCCATCTCACAGACGCAATGCAAATGAACCAGCAGTTCGACATCGCATTCCTTGCCGTCAAAAGCTACGACACTGAGTGGGCGGCACACTTCTTGAAGCGTTTCGTGAAGAAAGATGGCGTGGTCGTGGATTCCCAGAACTGCATGAACGACCGCCTCGTGGCGTCGATAGTTGGGCACGACCGGGTTGTCGGTTGCATCATGTCCAGCATTACTGTCGCTCTTTGGGAGCCGGGAAAGGTCAATCGGGGCGGTGTCCACGGACGCGACCGCGGTTACGACGTCTTTCGCGTCGGGGAGCTTCACGGGAGAATCACGCCCCGCGTTGAAGAAATCGTAGAGGTGATGACTTGTGTCGATGCCTCCAAGGCCACGACTAACCTTTGGGGAGAGCGATGGTCGAAGCTGACCACCAACGCCTCCGGCAATCCTGTCGGCGCCATGATGGCTGAGGGTGGTCAGACTGTCGCAGCAAATCCCGACGCCCGCAGAATTCAGATCAACATTTGCAAGGAATCCTGCCAGGTCGCGCTGGCTCAGAACTACGTGGTCGAGAATATCCGAGGGATCACCGCCGAAATTTTTTCGAGAGCCGATGACGGCGAGGTTTATGAGGAGCTCGATTCCAAGTTCATGCCTACCGGGGGCAGCGGACCGGACTGGAAGTCCTCAATGGGACAGGACGTCACGAAAGGGCGACACTCCGAGGTCGAGTTCATGAACGGCTACATATCCCAGCAGGGTCGCGTCGCTGGCGTGCCAACGCCCGTCAACGACGCCATCGTTCAGGTGGTTTCTGAGATTGATGCTGGCACAAGAAATCCCGGACCAGAAAACGTCGAGTTAGTTCTTCAACTCGCAGGCATGCGCTGAGACATTCAAGTTTGGCCCAGCCAGAGTATTTCGGCTCTTCTCGGAGCGGGGAATCTTTCATGTTCAAGATGCAAGATTGCGCAAATTCCCAACAGCTTCCTGGATTTCATATCGTAGGCCGTCCTGCTGATTGGGGCGAGTATATCCTCAATGTTTGAGCTTTTGCTTCGACTGGCTGACTGGACCGAAACCCTTGCTGACAGCGACTGGGCCGTGGCTCTTTTGTCTCTGATCGCGGTCAGTGAGTCGGTTGTATTCCCGATCCCGCCGGACCCGCTTCTAATCGCTATCGGTCTGACCGACCCAGACTCAGCCATTTGGCTCGCGCTGCTCGTGACAGTCGGCTCGGTAATCGGTGCGGTTTTGGGCCATTGGATAGGCCGCAAAATCGGCAGGCCAGTGCTTCACAGGCTGGTTTCCAAGAGCAAGACGGCGCGTGTCGAAGCCCTGTTCAACAAATACGGGGTTTGGGCAATCCTGGTGGCGGCGTTCACTCCAATCCCCTTCAAAGTATTTACTATTTTGGCAGGAGTGATGAACTTCAAAATGAGGCCGTTCATAATTGCTTCAATCGTCGGCAGAGGCGCTCGTTTCCTCACCATCGGCGTCCTGATATTCGCCTTTGGCGAATCCGTCCAATCGTTCATCGACGACAACTTCGAGATACTGACGATCGCGTCAGCCGGGGGCTTTATCGTAATTGGGATCGCGTACCTCGTATTCACCCGAATGCAAAGCGCTCGCCACAACCCCAATTGACCGAAAACACCCCTAATATTGTTGCGGATACAGCACGTACTGCTCGAGAGCAGTGACCGAGATATCTGGCGGCAATCGCCATAGATTTCCCATCCATGCAACCGTGCACTGATTTAATGTAAACTGTGGACGAATTGTGGTCGTTCCATGCTAGGGTCACGCCTACAAGCAATACAAATCTCGCATCCAGATGGCGAGACCAAATACGCGAAAAATAAACGCGACTGGAGGAAAAATGACAAACTCACTGGTAGACAAAGTAGCAATCGTCACCGGCGCCGGCCGGGGCATCGGCAGGGGTATTGCGATACTCATGGCCGAAGAGGGCGCGAAGGTCGTGGTCAACGACCTGGGAGGCGCGGTCGACGGCGATGGCAACTCGAATTCTCCTGCCGACGATGTGGTGGCCGAGATCACAGCTGCTGGAGGAACCGCAGTCGCCAATTATGACTCCGTTGCCTCTATGTCAGGCGGGGAGAACATCGTTCAGACGGCGTTAGATATATACGGCAAGCTGGACATAGTCGTCACTCCTGCCGGTATCCTGCGAGACCGCATGATATTCAACATGACCGAACAAGAGTGGGACGACGTGATTGCTGTCCACCTCAAAGGCACGTTCACCGTCGTCAAGCACGCATCAATATTGTTTCGCCAGCAGCGAAGCGGCAGGATTATCACCTTCAGTTCCGAATCAGGGCTGTTCGGAAACTCCGGCCAGGGAAACTATGCCGCGGCCAAATCAGGAATTGCTGGATTCACCAAAGTGGTTGCCAGAGACCTGGGACGATACGGCGTTACAGCAAATTCAATTGCTCCGAGGGCGAACACACGCATGATCGGCACCATCCCCGATACCGCCCGTCAGATGCGCGACGCTCGCGGCGACAGAGAAGAAACTCCCGAACAGACAAGAGTAAATGAAGCCGATGACGTTGCGCCTTTCGTTTGCTACCTTGCCAGCGATGCCGGTGAGAACATCAATGGCCAGACCTTCATGGTTTACGGCGGGAACATCACTCTGCTGTCGCAACCCCGAAGGATTCGAACCATTTTCAAAGACGGCCAGTGGACGTTAGACGAAATCGGAACAATGGTTCCCGAAAACATCACTCAGGGCTTGAAGAACCCATCCCCTCCTCAGACGCCACGACAGTAACGCTACTCAACGGACACTACCCCACAATACAAACGAATCCAGGAGACCAAAATAATGGGAGATCTGTTAAAAGACAAAGTAGGAATCGTGACCGGTTCCGGCAGAGGCATTGGACGAGGTGTGGCGCTGATGATGGCCTCCGAGGGCGCAAAAATGGTCGTAAACGACCTGGGCGGCGCGGTGGATGGCTCAGGCAATTCCAGTTCGCCTGCGGACGATGTTGTAGCCGAAATCAACGCGGCTGGCGGCACTGCCGTCGCTAATTATGATTCCGTTTCCACTATGGAAGGCGGAGAGAACATCGTCAAAACTGCCATAGATAATTTCGGGCAACTAGACATCGTGGTGACACCAGCTGGCATCCTCAGAGACCGCATGGTGTTCAACATGACAGAACAGGAGTGGGACGACGTGATCGACGTTCATCTCAAGGGCACATTCACGGTGACCAAATTCGCCTGCATCCTGTTCCGACAGCAACGTAGTGGGAACATCATCACATTCTCGTCCACATCCGGGCTATATGGCAACTCAGGGCAGGCGAACTACGGAGCAGCCAAGGACGGCATCGCCGGTTACACACGAGCTATCGCACGGGACATGGGTCGCTACGGCGTTCGAGTGAACTCCATATCGCCAGGAGCCAACTCGCGCATGACCGCCACCGTGCCACAGTCTGCACGAGACATCCGAGCCTCTAGCGGTATTGCTGGCGCGGCGAGCCAGCAGCCAAAGCTCGAACTCAGACGCGAGCCTGAAGACATCGCCCCGTTCGTGACATGGTTGGCCTCAGAGAAGGCCGATGGCGTAAACGGGCAGGTGTTCCATGTCACAGGCGGCGAGGTGTCGCTGATGAACAACCCAGAGGTAGCGCGGACCATCACCACACAGGGCCGATGGTCTGTTGACGAGATTGGCGCCATGTTCCCCGCAACACTGGGGCTTGATCTCGTGAACCCCGCCCCCCGACAGGCACCACGCGAGTAACGCACACGTTCGATGGGCATCCCGGCGCTTTTGGGATGCCCGTCTGATTTCCGCGCCACTCCATATTTCCAGGACCGGAGGCTGTCATGGACATTCAATTCACAGACGAGGAAGTAGCCTTTCGCGAGGAAATTCAACAGTTCTTGAGAGAGGAGCTTCCCGACGACTGGGACCCTTTGAACCAGGGCAGCCCCCACTCGCCTGAGCAGTTACCCTTCACGAAAGCCATGGCAGACAAGCTGGCAGACAAAGGCTGGCTGACGCTCGCCTGGCCCGAAGAATACGGAGGGCAGGCCCGCTCGATCATGGAGCAAACCGTCTATCGGGAAGAGATGACCTATTGGGGCGTCCCCGGCACCGATCTCGGCACAGGCGCCATAAGCTGGGTAGGCCCTGTGCTCATGATCTCAGGCACAGAAGAGCAAAAATCCGAACACCTGCCGCCAATAGCTAATGCCGAGCGGTACTGGTGCACACTGTACTCAGAGCCTGGCTCCGGCTCAGATTTGGCCTCGCTTCAAACTTCGGCTGTTCAAGACGGCGACGACTACATCATCAACGGCCAGAAAATCTGGACCAGTTCTGGTCACATCGCCGACTGGGGCTGGCTGGCCGCGAGAACCGACCCCGATGCTCCCAAACACCGGGGAATCAGTCTCTTTATGCTGGATATGAAATCTCCGGGCGTCACAGTGCGGCCAATCGTCAACATGGCAGGGAGCCATGAATTTAACGAGGTCTACTTCGACAACGTCCGCGTCCCCAAAGGGAATCTGGTAGGCGAGGAAAACCGGGGCTGGTACACGCTAGCTGTTGCCTTGGACTTCGAGCGGTCTGGCGTAGGATACTCCGCCAGCGCGAGACGCACATTGGAAACGCTGGTCAAATACGCGAAGGAAACTAATCGCAACGGGAATCCACTATCAGAAGACCCAATCGTTCGTCACAAATTGGCAGAACGGAAAATCGAGATCGAGGTGTCTCGCTGGTTGTCCTACCAGGTGGCTTGGATGCAAAGTCAGGACATGGTACCCAACGCAGAAGCATCAATGTCTAAGCTTTTTGGAACAGAGCTTACTCAGAAGGTCGCCCAGACGGGAATGGACATCCTCGGAATGACAGGCCAGATATCCCAAGGATCGAAATGGGCACCCTTGCAAGGATACATACAACGCCTCTATCTAAGCTCGGTGTCATCCACAATCGCGGCAGGCACCTCCGAGATACAAAGAGACATCATCGCTCGGCGAGGTCTTGGCCTACCGAGAGCATAAATCACGCCGTCGTTCCCGCGGCTGGTTAATGATTCGCGCATCCCTGTTCGCCCAGCATTTCAGGAGTTCTGACAATTGCCAGATCGTCCAAACATCGTGTTCATGCTGCCTGAACAGCTTCGGCCCGATTTCCTGAACTATTATGGGGCGGACTTTATCAACACTCCCAACATCGACTGGGTCGCGAATGACGGAAACCGATACGATCGAGCATATTCCGCGTCGTCGCTCTGCATTCAGGCACGGACTGCGCTACCTATTTCTGTGGTGTCGATGCTCATTTCGACAGGCTACATCTGGATTCGATATTATTGATCCCGTCTCGGAAGTGTTGACACCGAATCTCGGCGATACTACATTGGTTGCCAACCTGCGTGGGTATTTCATTATTAGGAGTCGTTATGTTTTTCGAATTACGAGAGTACCGCACTCAACCCGGAGAGCGGGAAAACTGGGTCAAGTTTATGGAAGAGCAGATTATCCCCTTCCAAGTTTCTAAGGGCATGGTCATCGTTGCCAGCTTCGTGGGGCAAGAAGAGGATGACCTGTACATCTGGGTCCGCCGCTTTGAGAGCGAAGAGCAACGAGAGAAGCTATACGAAGCGGTCTATCAGAGTGACACTTGGAAGAATGAAATCGGACCCAAAATTCCCGCGATGATGGTCCGAGACAAAATCGTCGTTCGACGAATCGAAGCCACTCCCCACTCAGTATTGCAGTAAACTCAAACAACTGGACTAGGGGAATGAAAATCCCGAGACCGGACCTGCTGTTCGTGAACTGCCGGGTGTTGACGATGGACGATCAACACCCGGTCGCCGAATCTGTCGCAATCACGGGCGACCGCGTCACCTGGGTCGGATCAGACCGTGATTCAGATGGGTTGATCTCAGGGGCAAATCGTGTCATCAATGGCTTGGGGCGGACCCTCATTCCCGGTTTTCACGACGCCCACATCCACTTTCTAGCATACGCTGCCAGTTTCCAGGCTGTCGATTGCAGACCGTCCTCTGTTTCGTCGATACTGGACATCAAGAACTCGATCGAGGACCGCGCCAAATCCATAATGCCAGGCCAGTGGATTCGCGCTGTCGGATACAGCGAATTCGATCTTCTCGAAGGCCGCCACCCCACACGATGGGAACTCGATCAGGCTGCGGCAGACAATCCCGTTCGACTTATACACCGGTCCGGACACGCATGCGTTCTGAACAGTCGCGCTCTAGATTTGGCGGGCATAACAGATTCGACGCCGGAACCTCCTGGATCGACAATTCTTCGTGATTTGAACACCGGCGCACCCAACGGTGTGCTTCTGGAGATGGACGATTTTCTGGAAGGCAAAATTCCAGCACCCACGATCCAAGAGTTGGCCTCCAATGTTGCTGAGGCGAGTCAGGCATTGGCTTCTCTAGGGATCACCGCGCTACAGGATGCGACTCCATCGAACTCCATCTCGCGTTGGGAGACATTTGGAGCGCTGAAATCCGACGACACATTGTCGCAGCGCGTGACATTCATGATCGGAGGGGAATCAACGACTAAGTTTCTCCGATCTGGAGCTGTACGAGACTCCAAAGACATGAACCTCAGAATCGGCGCCGCGAAATTAATGGTGACAAAAACCTCGGGCAGTCTTTTTCCCGACGTGACAGCAATCCACGAGACAGTCAGAAAACTGGACAACAAAGGCTTTCAGGTGGCGATCCACGCGGTAGAATCTGAAGCTGTTTCAGCCGGAGCAGAGGCGATTGCTTGGACTAGAACATCAGGCTCACAGCTTCGCCATAGACTTGAACACTGCTCGGAAATGCCCCCTGTCACACTTGAACAAGTTGTCGCATCTGGGGCCATCGTAGTCACACAGCCTGGCTTCGTCTACGCCAGCGGACGACGGTACCTGGCAGAGACCACCGCTGCCGACCACCCGTGGTTATATCGGATAGGCGGATTGAGGAAAGCGGGAACCAGGTTGGCTTTTGGCTCCGACGCTCCAGTGATCGACCCGAATCCGATGCTCGGAATATACAGCGCCGTGAGCAGAAAGTCGCAGGACGGCAACGTCGTGGCGTTTGATGAATCCATCAGCTTGCACGATGCTCTGGAAGCATACACGCTAGGCTCGGCGTTCGCGGGCCGGATGGAATCACATTTGGGAGCTATCAAGCCGGAACTGCTAGCGGATATGGTTTTGCTCGACCGTGACGTCACGACGATTGAGCAAGCAGAACTCACTGAAATTCAGGTGAATAATACTGTGATCGGCGGCGCAATGGCATGGGACATCGAGGATCAATAAATCCTGGCCTAGCTCAATTTCGCCTAGTGATGACGTAGTTCAAAAGCTCTTCGAGCGAGTCTCGAGACGGGTTCCTGGGAAGCGACAGCAACGCTTCGCGAGAGACCCTACACCGTTCTTCCGCAACCGCGAACGCTGCATCGATTACAACAGGTTGCTGAACCATGTCAACTGCCGTGGACAGCATGTCTCGGTCGTCCTGATCTACGAAGAACTTCGGTATCGGATTGTCATTAGGGTACATTTGCATTGCAATGAGCGCAGGCAGAGTGAGTATGCCGTGCGCCAAGTCGCTGCCTATCGGCTTGCCGACCTCTTCGGGCGTGCCTTCAAAATCCAAAATATCATCCACAATCTGAAAGGCCATNCCAAGTTCCCGGCTGTACTCTTTAAGAGCGTCAGATTGGCCGACGGGCGCGCCGCTCAGGATAGCGCCGGTCTCACCGGCAGTTGTGAATAGAGATGCTGTCTTGTCGTATATCCGTTGGTAATAGCTCTCCATGGTTTGATTCGGATTGAATGAATCGGCAAGTTCCCTCAACTCTCCGCTGGAGAGTTCCATGATGGTCTCTGAGAACCTTTTGATAACGCCGATGTGCTCAGTGTCGCAGACAAATGTGGCAGAAGAGGCAAATATGTAATCTCCAACAAGAACCGCGATGTTGCGTCCCCACAGGTTGCTTATGGTGGCTTTGCCACGACGAAAATCAGAGTCGTCGACGGTGTCGTCGTGAATAAGAGTCGCTACATGAAGCAGCTCAACNGCGCTCGCCATTATTTCCACTTTCGAGCTGTCATGAGGGTGAAAATTGGCCGCCAATAGAGTGATCGCAGGCCGAACGCGCTTGCCCGAGGACTCGTAAACGTGTCCCAATAACTCGGTAAGCAGGGGGAATTTCACCCTGACGAGACTCTTGAGTCTCTCCTCAACGCGCGCCAGTTGTTCGACGACTGGCTCGTAGATTTCTGTGGTTTGCAATTGGTTGGTTTCGCGCGACTCACTTGCCGAGGCGCGCGGTCTCCTCTTCGATTATGGAATCGTCCAGCTTGGTGAACAACGGCTGAGGCACGGGCAAAACCGCGCCGGGTTTAATGGCATTTTGAGACCAGAACCAACCTTCATCCTGGACCGACCCTTCAAGTCCAAGCATTGTTTGCAATTCCTCTGAACTGAACGGCAGGAACGGATCGAATATCGTCTTCAGACAGTTGATTACCGTCATCCCAACCCAGAGCGTCGTGGCGGCGTCCTCAATATCCTCTTTAACGGCTTTCCACGGAGCCTTGGCGTCCAGGTATCGGTTGGCAGCCTGGGCCAGAAACATCGCGGATTGGAGCGCGGCTCTGAAGTGGCACTCTCTCAAGTTCTGTTCTGTTTCATCGAATCGCTGTTGCGCTTCCGACAGCAATTCTTTCGCGATGTCATCCAATTCTCCAGGCTGGGGAACTTTGCCGTCGAAATTGCGTCCGACCATGCTCAGGACACGGTGGACTAGATTGCCATATGTCGCCACAAGCTCGTTGTTGTTCCGGCGCAAAAAATCGGCCCATGAGAAGTCGGAGTCGCTGGTCTCCGGCATGTTGGCGGCAAGGGCGTACCGAATCGGGTCAGGATCGTACCGATCGAGAAAATCGGGAATCCACACCGCCCAGTTGCGGCTGGTGGAAACTTTCTGACCTTCCAGATTTACGTAATCGTTAGCAGGCAGATCATACGGCAGATTCAATCCGTCATAACCCATCAGCATCGCGGGCCAGATAACAGTATGAAATGGGATATTGTCCTTGCCCATAAAGTAGTAGGATTTGGAATCGCCCTGCCAGAAATCTTTCCATCGGTCGGGTTCACCGATGTTTTTGGCCCACTCGATCGTCGCAGACAAGTAACCGATGACAGCCTCAAACCAGACGTAGATACGCTTATCATCGTAGCCCTCCACTGGCACCGGAACGCCCCAACTCAGATCTCGTGTAATGGCGCGGTCGTGGAGTCCGCCCTCCAGATATCCGATCGTAAAATTCTTGACGTTGGGTTTCAAGTGGTCCTGCTGACGCACCCACTCCAAAAGTCGATCCTCGAAGGCGCTGAGTTTCATGAAGAAATGCTCGGTGTCCTTTATGACCGGTGGATTATGGCAAATCCGACACACCATGTCGATCAAGTCTTCCGGGTCGAGCAATTTGCTGCAATTGTCGCACTGGTCTCCGCGCGCGCCCTCAAAACCGCAGGCGGGACAAATGCCTAACACGAACCTATCTGGCAAAAATCGGTTATCAGTTTCGCAAAAGGGTTGCTGCATGGTGTCTTTGTAAATATAGCCCAGGTCGAGCAGCCGCAAGAACATATCTTGAGAGACTTTGGCATGGTTTTCCGTGTGAGTCGTGGTGAACAGGTCGAAAGTGATGCCGAGACGCTCCCAATCGTCGAGAAATTCGGCCTGATACCCGCTGTACACATCCTCTGGGGTCACGCCACGTTCGTCGGCGGCAATCGTCACCGGCGTCCCGTGCGCGTCGCTTCCAGACACCATAACCACATCGTTTCCCTTGAGCCTGTGATATCGCGCAAAGATATCGGCTGGCAAGTAAACAGCCGCTGCGCCGCCGACATGAATGGAGCCGTTGGCATAAGGCCAGGCCACGGCGACAAGAATGCGTTCAGACATTTTTTCTTGGGTCTCCGACGAGGGGATTTTCGGTAATTAATGTTAGCATACCGATAGGCGCGTTTGGGAACGTGTCCGAGGCAAACGGCTACACCGGCGGATGGTAATCTGACTCCTTCGTTAGCTCGACCCAGATTCGATACAATTCTCGACGGCCCAAACCTGTGGCCTCAGATATCTGGGCCACCGCGTCGCGGGCGCTGACTCGTTGGCGGTGTAGTTCTTCGAGCAAAGGGCGCGGGTCTGCTTTGGGCGCGTTTTCGTCATCGGAAGTAGCTCCGCTGATCATGAGCGTAAACTCGCCTCTGGGATTGTCGAAGTGTTCCGACGCCTCGGAGATCGTGCCTCGGTAAGTCTCTTCGTAGAGCTTCGTAAGTTCACGACACACCGCGATCTCTCGGTCGCCTAGAACCGCCTGGGCGTCCTTNAGAGTCGCTTTCAGTCGATGGGGAGTCTCGAACAGCAAAAGAGCGCGACGTTCCGAGATCACAGATTTTAGAAGTCGCTGGCGTTCTCCCGNATTGCGGGGCAGAAATCCCAGATAGACGAATCCCTCCATCGCAATCCCAGACACCGCAATCGCGGTCGTTATCGCAGACGCGCCAGGAATCCCGATCACGTCATGGCCTGTAGACGCAGCTGCCATGACCAATTCCTGGCCTGGGTCGTTGACGCCCGGAGTCCCTGCGTCNCTGACCAGCGCTATGTCGATGNCCTCAAGNTTGGCTAACAAGTCAGGAATCTTCGCNANNTTGTTGTGTNCNTGATAACTNGTCAGTGGAGTGTCGATATCGTATCGCGTCAGCAAGCGTCGAGTAACGCGGGTATCCTCTGCCGCAATGAGGCCGACCTCTCCCAGCACCCTAAGGGCGCGCAGAGTAATGTCTTCCAGGTTACCTATGGGTGTTGAAACGATATACAACGTAGGCATCAACAGCCATTATACAGCTTGGAAAAACTCTGTTGACACTCCTGAACCACTACCATACAATCCCGTTGTTCCACCAGTGCCCGTCCAACTAACTCAGTTCCTGAAAACACACAGATGCCAGTATCAGTCGACAACTCTCAGATCATTTATGACGCGCTAAAAAGCGTGGGCGTCGAGTTGATGTCCGCCCTTCCTGAGACGTGGCTCGTCCATCTGGTGCGGATGGGCGAAGACGATCCGGACATGACGTTGGTGCGGCTAAACAAAGAGGAAGAGGGGGTCGGCGTGTCAGCCGGGGCGCATCTCGCTGGCGCCAAGTCGGTCATGCTTATGCAGAACCACGGATTCCTCGCGTCAGTGAATGGCATCGTATCGCTGGCCCAACTCTATCGGATTCCCTTGTTGATGCTGATAAGTTATCGAGGACACATGGGTGAGCGAGACCCGTGGCAGACCGAGGGCGGGCTGTCCACNGAGCCGATTCTTCAAAGCATGGNNATNCCNTATNACCTGCTATCNGANCCNGCAAAAGTCGAGAAGGAAATCCGNGAGGCNCAGACTCTGGCTGAAAGCTCNATGAGACCNGTCGCGTTGCTCCTGACNCGNGATNTGATGTGGGAGGATTAAAAGTTGAAACGCGCNGACGCATTGGAAGCGATNTACGNCGANCTNAAAANNAANCTCGTCGTCACCAANATGGGCGCNGTGGCNGTGGAGCTTTACAACCTGGGNCACCAGCCTGGNTTTTTCTANATGGAACACTCNATGGGTTTGGCATCGTCCNCAGGNCTNGGATTGGCNCTNTGCNTNCCTGNCANGNAGATNGTNGTTCTGGACGGNGANGCNTCCGTGCTGATGAACCTGGGAACGNTGAGCACNNTGGCNCGNTACAGTCCCNACAACNTGACNCANNTNATNTTCGACAACGAAAGCCTGCTTTCCGTNGGCGGNTTCCCTTCNGCNACCTCCACCGGAACAGANCTGGCACTGGTNGCCNAGGGCGCAGGCGTGANGAACNCCGGNCTGTATTCTGACATCGAGGGNTTCCAGGGGGCATATGACGAAGCCGCCAACAGAGANGAGTTATCAGTGCTGGTGGCGAAGGTCNAGGCNGTGGGGCCAACATCTTTCGCAATGGACATTGGCCTGTTGGAGAACCGNTTCGAGTTCGCCCGNCACATCAAAGATTTGAGGNCTGAATGATGNAAGAGCTTTTGAATTCGTTAATNNNNGGCGTTCAGGGNGGCGGTCTNCAGGTGATCGACCTCACCCAACNGCTCAACGAAGACACNCCNATTCTTGAGCTNCCNCCNCAGTGGGGACAGACGATCAAGTACAAGTCACACGAGATTTCCAANTACGACGACCGAGGNCCGTTCTGGTATTGGAANAATTTCGAGACCGGCGAGCACACAGGCACNCATCTNGACTCGCCNTCTCACTGGGCNTCNGGCGCCGACAAAGGCACCGTCGATGAGATTCCCGTNTCCGGCCTGATNGGNCCCGCCGTGGTAATCGACATGGTNNCCGAGTGNGANGCNAATCCNGANGCTCTTTTGGAACCTCGNCACCTCCNGGACTGGGAGGCCCGCAACGGNCAAATCCCCAAAGGNGCNTGGGTNNTGCANGGCACCGGATGGGCCAGTCGATTCTCCGACGNNGANGCTTACAAGAACNCCGACGCCGAAGGCATGTCTCACGTNCCCGGCATTTCAAAGGAAGCNGCCGAGTTCNTGACNNAGGNACGCGACATCCTGGGAGTAGGCGTCGAGACAGTCGGCACCGACGCCGGCATGGCTGGNACGTTCGACCCTCCGTTCCCNAACCACAACATCATGCACGGCTCNGGCAACATGGGNCTGACCAGCTTGACCAATCTTGATCAACTCCCTGAGAGCGGCGCAATCGTCATCGCTCTACCACTCAAAATCGAAGGNGGCTCNGGTTCTCCGGTCCGAGTCATCGCTATCGTGGCAGGTTAATNGNCCGACATGCNTGAACTGGANGGCGCGTTCGTCGTCGATCCGACTAAATTCGACAACATNNCTATTGTGGGCTCNGGCGCGTACTCCCGCACGACAATCGATCGAAGNGTTGGATGCCAAAACCTNGTTCAGCGGGTCNTTACANTGCGCCAGGGCGGTGAGATCGCNNTTCACAACGACGATGCCGAAGAGGTTTTGTTCGTCGTCAGTGGCAGAGGCGACGCGANCATCGAAAATNGCGGACANGCCCTCCTTGTGGACACCGGNATGTTGATNCCGCCCGGCCAGACGTGCGNCGNGGTTAATTCGGGACAGGATGAACTCGTCCTNGTGTCTNTCNTATCTCCCCAGCCGGGCCNNNCGCCTGTGTNTCANGCTGACGCANTCTTGCGATCCGATCACAAGATCACAGTCCACGAGGCNGAGGAGAAGTCGATTCCTGCCGGAGNCGACAGGCATTTCAAACTGNTGATNGACCCGCGTTACGGNTGCAGGAATCTCACTCAGTTCATNGGGATCATCGAAAAAAGCCAGGCGCCATTCCACACCCACACTTACGAAGAAGTAATCTACGTCCTGTCNGGCGAAGGCATCGTCCACATTGGAAATGAGTCCCGNGACATCAAGGCNGGGGCCTGTGTCTATTTGTCGCCAGGAACCNCCCACTGTCTGGAGAACCCCGGAACGGAGCCACTCAGGCTTCTNGGCGTGTTCTGCCCTGCCGGCNACCCCGGCTCTCACGAAGACCAGAAGGTTTGATCNGATTCATTTCCTGGTTAATTCTGTGAGCGNATCGACAAATATATCGATGTCCTCCTNAGTATTGTAGAAGTACGGCGACGCNCGGAGCGCGCCTGGCCTGAAATCCACGATGATNTCACGCTCCGCTAATNTGTCCACCACAGGGCCGGGATNGTCCAATTCGATCATCGTGATGCTGGCATGANGCTCGTCATCCNGCGGGACTCGAAGATCAAACCCGCGNTCCCTCAGAGACGACACNAGTCNGGATGTGAGTTCCGACGTTCGCTGNCGGATAGCATCGGCTCCCAATTCGTTGACGATACGCAGGCCTTCNGCTCCTGTGTACATNGCNGAGACAGATGGNGTGCCGGTCTCGAAACGACCAGCGCTGTCTTTGTACACCATCTCATGAGGATTGAAAGCGAACTGATCGCGGTGACCGAACCATCCCGTGACCGACGGCTCAAGCTCAGGTATGAGGTCACGGCGCACGTACATATACGTAACGCCCGGCCCTCCTAGCAACCACTTGAGACCGCCGGACACCAACACGTCGGCTTCTACCTCTTGAACATCGATAGGGACCTGTCCCGTGGCCTGATAATCATCCACGAATGCTATCGCTCCCGCATTATGGGCCGCATCGCATATCGTCGAGATGTCCTGAATGTACCCGCTCGTGAAATAGACTCTGCTGGTGGCGACCAAACGAGTGCGCTCGGAAATCGCTTGCTCGAACTGCTCCGGGCTGACCATGACCCGGTCTTCGGAGCGCACGACCGTGGTTTCGACACCGGACCTTGCTCTCGCGTGAAATCCATGAGCGACAGTCGGAAAATCTAGCTCGCCAGTGACAAGCTGATCGCCTTCCTGAAGGTCAATGCTGGAGGAAATAGCCGCCAGAGTTGCTGATATGCTGGGCATGATGGCTATCTCGTCCGCGCTGGCGTTGATTAGTCGAGCGAACTGCTCTCGCAGGTCCTCCATTTCCGCAAGCCACTCAACGTACCACGCCGCAGCGCCCTTCTCTTCCCACAGGTCCATGTACTTGTTCAAAGCGTCCCGCGACCGCCGTGACAAAAGGCCCAGAGAGCAACTATTGAGATATATCTTTTTCTGGAGTGTCGGGAACTGCGCTCGCGCCGAGTCCCAATCAGGTGTAGTCATGAACGTATCCTCATTCAAAGTGTGCGGCAATTGTATGCCCGGAGCGCACGCTGTCAAGGGCATTCTCGCCCGACAGATTGCTTAAGGGATGGAGTTGGCGTAAAATTCGGCTTGGAATTGTCCGACAAATTGCATGTTCCTAATGCAAAAACCCTGGAGGAAGGTAACCGATGGTTGACATCGTTGACATAGAATCCGTATTCGACAACGCCTTCACAAACAAATTCGGGTTCCCCAAAGAGAGGCCGGCTACGAAGGTCAAAGGATACCTGTTAGATAATGTGAAGGATTTCATCAGGCAATCGCCGATGATGGTGATGGCAACCAGCGCGGCTGACGGCAGCTGTGACGCGTCCCCTAAGGGCGGGTTGCCAGGGTTCGTGAAAGTTCTCGACGACTCAACCCTTTTGATTCCCGACGTCGCTGGAAACAATCTGTTCCAGTCTTACATCAATATGTCTGAGAACGCTCAGATAGGAATCGTGTTTTTCATTCCAGGAATCCGTGAGACTGTCCGAGTAAACGGGCGTGTCAAGTTGATCGACAAAGAAGAATTGGAACGCTTGGAGATCGAACTCGAAGTCAACAACCCGGATGACAACTCGAGAGTGCAACAGGGTATTGTCGTGGAGATCGAAGAAGCGTACGGGCACTGCCCGCGCGCGCTGGCATTCTCGAAATTCTGGGACACCGATCAGATCGAACAAAACAAAAACATGCCCAAACGCGCATAACTAATATGGTCGATTCCAGCGATCAGGCTGGCGCATTATCAGACCTTGTGGCCATTGAGTACAGTGAAGGCATTTCCGGAGCGATGTGCGCGAAAGCGTTGGCTGACCTCGGCGCAGATATCATCAAGATTGAGCCGCCCGAAGGCAACGCGCTTCGGCATTCAGGCCCCTTTCCCAACGGCGAGCCCGACCCAGAGGCCAGCGGCCAGTTCCTGTACCTCAATGCCAACAAACGGGGCGTCACGATTGATCTCCATTCGGAGATCGGTCGCCAGCGGTTGGACAGCCTTCTTGAAACTGCTGATTTTTTCGTCACTGATATCTCGTCCGCTGACGCTAAGGCGCTCGAAATATCCCACGAGCATCTGGAAACGACGCATCCCCTACTGATCTGCGCCAGTGTCACGCCGTTCGGAAACTCAGGTCCTTACATGGACTATCAAGGAACGGATTTGATTGTTTGGCACATGGGAGGCATGGGCTGGGAGACTCCGGGATTCGCTGTCATTGACCCGCCAAATGAGCCGCCANTNAGAGGCCGAGGCAACATGGCGATGCTGTTGGCCGGTTGGACGGCTGCGACTGCNTCAATGATCGCCCTCTTCTATAGAGAGAAATACGGCGTCGGCCAGNACGTCGACATCTCTGCTTTGGAGTCAGTCGCGAACCACATCCGCGGCAATTTTTCCATGCACTCCTATGATCCTGGAAGCGTCCCAGAAACCAGAGAGAAAGCCTTCTTCAGTTGGGTTTGGCCGTGCAAAGACGGCCATGTGTCAGCGGCTTTCACCCTCGACCATTGGTGGGCCANCCTCGTCGAGGTAATGGGCAGTCCTGAGTGGGCGACCAACATAGAGTATGCCGGGTTCGCTGGGCGGCGAGAAAACGCCGCTGTAATCGAAGTATTAGTCCATGAATGGATGAAGAATCAGACACGAGCGGAGCTATACGAGAAGCTGCAATCAGCGGGCGTCCCCTGTTTCCCGGTCCAATCGACTTCGGAGGTGATGAACAGTCCGCACTACAAAGCCAGAGAGTTCTTCGTCAATCAGGAACATCCGAAGGCAGGATCGGTGACACAACCTGGGCCACCTATCAGACTCAGCGAAACGCCATGGAAGCTGAGGCGCCCTGCCCCGACCCTTGGTCAGCACAACGACGACATCCCCAANGGAGTCACAATTCCGGAGAAGGTCAGAGCGGTTTCGCAACTAATCCATCNTACCGGCACAATGAACCGCCCGTTGGAAGGAATCCGAATCGTGGATTTCGGATGGATACTGTCGGTTCCTCACTGCGGAGCGTGGCTGGGTAGCCTGGGGGCAGAGGTGATTCGTGTCGAGTCCAACGCCCGATTGGAACTGGGCCGTGGTGGATTNATTGGCGGGGCCGATGGCATCAGCGGAGTAAACAGAGGTTCGAACTGGAATGGCCTTAATTACAGCAAGCTCGGCGCCACGCTCAACCTGCGAAATCCNGAAGCTAAAACACTGGTCGAAGAGTTAGTCGCGACTTCTGACGTAGTGATGGAGAATTTCGCCACTGGCGTCCTTGAACGGCTGGGCCTCGGATACAGCCATCTCAGGACCATTAAACCCGATCTGGTAATGATCTCTGGTTCGACTATGGGAGTGACTGGGCCGGATCGCAACTCCACTGGTTGGGGTCCGAACGTATGCTCCTACGCAGGCCAGCCTTTCCTGACAGGCTATCAGGGCGGCTCGCCACAGAATTTGGGAGGCAATTGGCCTGATTACCTGGTTGGAACGATAATGGCCTTCAGCATCCTGAGCACGCTATGGCATAGAAACAAGACAGGCCAGGGCCAGTACATCGAAGTGGCAATGGCTGAGACCATATCGAGCATGATCCCCGAAGGGTTCCTCGAATACTCGATGACCGGACAACAGGTCGAGCGCATAGGCAACCACGACCCCAATATGGCTCCTCACAACGTCTACCCGTGCAAAGGGGATGACGCTTGGGTCGCGCTCGCAGTCCGAAGCGATGAGGAGTGGCGATCCCTATGCCAAGTTATGGGGCATCCTGAACTGAGCCACGACGCTAAATTCTCAGCGTCTGAATCAAGAAAAACGAATGAAACGGAATTGGATCGACTGGTTGGCGAGTGGTGCGCAACTCGAACGAATTCAGCGATCGCCGCCAGCCTCCAAGCGAAGAGAATTCCGGCAGGGTCGGTGATGAACGTGGTCGACCTGCTGGCCGATCCTCACATGATCGCCCGCGGGTACGTTGTCGAGATGGATCATCCAGAAGTTGGCAAGCGCTCAGTCGCAGGCCTGCCTATCTCATTTAGCGCCATGCCCCAACTCCCTTATTTCTCCGCGCCGCTGCTAGGCCAACACAACGACTTCGTGTTCGGAGACCTGCTGGGGCATAATCCCGAACGGGTCCAGAAACTCAAACACAGCTACGCTATCTACTAGGCGAAGGTCGTCTGTGAGTAAATCTTGAGCGTCGGCATCGAGCCGGAAGGGCAACAAATTTCGATCCGATCTTTGCCGGAGAAAATCCTCGCATCACCGAGAATGTCATGAAATGTAAAGGCGGACAAAAGTTGCCCGCCTTTACTAAATTGCCTAAGACTTAGTCGTCTACGCCTTTACGCTGGCCGTACCGACGATGACCACGGTGCCATCTTCCTTCTCAACCCAAACTGCAACGTTCGTGCGTTTCTCACCATCCACAACGGTTTCATCTGTGACCACTGCTTTCGGGATCACAGAATCGCCCGGCCATGTGATGTTAGTGAACTTCAGATCCATTTTGCCGCCCTCGTACCAGGCTTTGCCGAAGTGACGATCTAGTAGGTCGCCGACGTACGACATCGTCATGCGTCCGCCCACAACCACCTCATCGAATCCCAGTTCGTTCGCCGCATCGATATTGGTGTGATAGTTGGCGTTCCCGTGGAAGAACGTTCCGCACATCTCCAGCGAGATAGCGTGAGGGCTGCCTTCGACGAATTCGCCGTCAGGAACGTCGAACGTTCGAACGCCGCCTTTGGCCTTCGGGTCGCGAAGGGCCACACGTCCTGACGTCTGGTCTTGCATATAACTCTGGTGATGGTGACCCTGGGCCATCAGCTCACCGTCAGGCGACCACAATGACACCTGTTGAAGAACGATATCGCGGTTGCGATGATCGTAAATGTCCATAACTTTGGACGTCACATTGTATTCCTGACCTGGGATTATGGGGTTGTTTATCTCCCATTGCTGTCGAATCCAGAGGTTGCCGAAGTTGTTGGGCATACCTGCGCCTCGGAATCCTGTGTCAACCTCGGTTAGCGTCATTGTGGGCGCGACTGCTTGGTCATATATCGAACCTGCCGAGTAATAACTGTCTTCTACTTCCAGGCCATCATAGTAGTTCGCCAACATTTCGCTTGTAGTTGAGAACGTCCGGGAGCCCAGATCTTTTCCTGCGTATGCGAAATTTTCGTCTCGCTGTTGGTCGGCCATCTAACCCTCCATACTCATTTTGTGTCCATTAGCCAATTGCAATCAAGATTACGACATGCGTCTGTGGTAAGCAACTGATCAGCTTGTCAGTCTCCAAAATCGAAATACCGATTCTTCAACACATTTGATCTTTGCGCCTATCGACTATAAAATTACGCCCTGTCCCTGCAATTCCGCGATGTCGTCCCAGGAATAGTCCAGCAGTTCGATAAGAAGTTCTTCGGTGTTCTCGCCCTGCGCCGGCGCCATCTTTCTAGTAGACACTGGCGTTTTGCTAAATGTTACCGGTGTTTGAAGCCACTTGGTTTTTCCGAGAGCGGCATGGTCAAAGTCGACAATGTATTCGTTTTCGATAACCTGGGGATCGCTCGCCAGATCCAACGTGCGCTGGACGCGCTCGAAAATCAGATCGCCAGCTTCGAGCATCCGTTTCTCCCACTCAACGCGGGTGAGGGTTTTGAATATTTCGTCCAGCAATGCGATCAATTCGGCCCGATTTTCGTACCGCGCGTCCATCGAGTTGTAGCGATCGTCCTCCAGCAGTTCGAGCCTGTTCAGCCCTTTGCAAAATGTGGGCCAATACCTGTCGGACTGACCCATCGAAAATGCAATCCACTCCCCGTCGGAACACTCGTAGTAGTTCCATAATACGTTGCCGGCCTCTTGACTGCTTTGACGCTGGAACTCCTGACCTTGCAGCATACTGATGCCGTTTTGCATCCCGCGAGTCCACATCATGCTGCCCAGATGGGAAACATCCACCTTTTGGCCGTAGCCATACCGTTCTTTGGCGATGATCGCGCCCAATACACCGTAGGAGAGCATGATGCCGGCTGCCTGGTCGGCAACTCCAATTTGGTAGGGAACGTTATTGTTCGGCCCCGCCCACCACAGGGCGCCGGAACGGGCTTCGCCGGTCAGCGCGAAAGCGGGTTTGTGCGAATCGGGGCCTTCCGGTCCATAGCCGGAAGCAGAGCCATATACAATTTCCGAGTTGTGTTTTTTCAGATCGTCGTAGCCAACACCAAGACGCTCGGCGACACCTTTACGGAAATTCTCAACAAATACGTCGGATTTCTCCACCAGCTTATATAAGATTTCTACGCCCCTGGGGTTCTTGAGATCGAGAGCGATACCCTTTTTGTTTCGGTTCATGCCTTCAAAATAGGCATTTACGCCCTCAGGCATATCTGACCGAACGCCACCGACCCGACCGAACTGCCGGCCGTGGTCGCCGTCGAGAGACTCTAGTTTAATCACCTCGGCGCCCAGGTCCGCGAGCATCATTGTGGACACCGGGCCAAATTGCCACATTGTCCAGTCGATGACCCTCATGCCTGTCAATGGCCCGGCGGGCTGGCCGTTGCTGCCGTTAACCATCCAATTCTCCTGCGTTTTAGCACCCACCTGATAGCACAGGGGGCGACCCGAAAGCCGCCCCCTGAATTTGCCGTAAACGGACTCTAGTACTGGCGGGACTGCCTTGAGCGACCGCCCATCATGCCGTAGCCGATCTCCTGATCGATGACTACGTCGATCACTGCCGCTTTGCCAGACGTGAATGCTCTATCCAGCGCGGGTTTGATCTCGCCAGGGTCGGTGACTCTCTCGCCATAGCCACCCATGGCGTCCATGATCTTGGCGTAGTCAACTTCCTGATTGAGGTAGGTTCCGATTGCTCTGCCGGTGCGCTTCAGCACGCCCTGAGTCGTCTGGTTCCATGAACCGTTGTTGCCGACGATGGAGACGATTGGCAGGCCGTGTCGAACATAACTCTCAACGTCGAAACCGGTCAGACCGAAACCGCCGTCGCCGTATACGATGGCGACCTGCTTGCCGGGTCGGGCCAATTGCGCGGCGGCGGCGAAACCACTGCCTGCGCCCAGGCAACCGAACTGTCCCGGGTCCAGCCAATGGCCGGGCCGGTTGATTTTCANAACACGGGCAGCAAAAGTGACGATGTCGCCACCGTCACCGATGACCGTNGCGTCCTCGTCGAGAACCTCNGAAAGGTCGCCAACCAANCGCATCGGGTTGATCGGGACGGAGTCGGAATTCAGCATGTCAGTGTCCGCAGCCTTGAGAGCCGCATCTTCAGTCATGACTTCTTCNACCCATCCNCGACCAGGAGACTTGTATGCGCGGGTTTTCAATTCGTCAATAATCTGCCGGAGGATGGCTTTCGTGTCGCCGACGATCCCGGCGGTGATGTCACGGTTCTGCCCGATNTTGGCCCCGTCCATCATGATCTCGACCAACCGNGGGTTNTGNGGGAACATGTANTCGGNNCCGTAACCCAGTCGGAAGTCGATGGGTGTTCCGATGAGAATTACCGTGTCAGACTTGACCAGGCCATATCGCCTGCCCAAGCTGCCCAGGTTCGGGTGACTAGAGGGGAGGCTTCCACGACCCATCGCGTTCAGGAAGATGGGGGAGTCGATCAACTCCGTGAACTCGGCAAGCTCTTCGGATGCCTGCGTCCACCAAACATCCGAACCTGCAAGGATCATCGGGCGCTCAGTGTCCATGATGATGTCAGCAATCTTGCTAACATACTCGGGATCNCCGTAGGCTCTGGCCTCGGTCCGATATTCCTGCGGAAAGTGAACGGATTCCTCTTCCGCTTTGCCGCCAACCACGTCTATGGGCATCTCTAGATAAACAGGCCCAGGAACGCCGGTAGTCGCATGCCGGAATGCGATTGAAACATAGTCAGGAATACGCGCCGCGCTCTTGACCTGTTCGGAGAACTTGGTGATAGGCTTGAGGAAGGTCGCGCTGTCAAAGTCTTGAAGCCCGCCTTTGAGGTGGTCTCCGATTGCGGCGTTGCCGCCAATTGTGACCATAGGGCTGGGCGCCTGGAAGGCATTGGCAATTCCCGTCACAGCGTCGGTGACTCCGGGGCCTGCTGTGATAATGCAAACGCCTGGTTTGCCTGTGACCTTTGCCCATCCTTCCGCGGCATGAGCAGCGACCTGCTCGTGTCGGAAGTCAATTACCTTGATGCCGGCGTCCTCACAACCCTCGTATAGAGGGTAGATGTGGCCGCCGTTCAACGTGAAGACGTACTCGACGCCCTCTCTCTTTAGCGCTTGAGCGAATAGCGCGCTACCATTAATCTCTGCCAATTTCGCCTCCTAGAATATTTTTGCTTTCAACATTTGGCGGTTTACGTCGGGAGATCAAACACCGTAAGCAACCGAAGTCAACCGCAGGTTCAACCACTTATAACGAAAACGCAGTCTTACAATATCACACCCGCGTCTCTGAGGTCGTTTATGTCGTCCCAGGTGTAGTCGAGCTCGTCGATCAGAATTTCTTCGGTGTGCTGACCCAACTCGGGAGCTTCGCGGAATATGCCCGATGGAGTCTCGCTGTAAATGTTTGGATGGTTGCACATCTGAACCGGGCCGATGGTCGGATGATCGAACGTGGTGATGTAGTCGTTCGAGATAACCTGAGGATCGTCAACCAACTCGGTGATGCCTTGGACCTTAGCGTAGATAAAATCGTAACCGGAGCGGAAAATCTTGTCCCACTCGTCAAACGTCTTGGTGGCGAACGCAGCGTCCAGCGCCTCGACCAGCTCCGGGCCATGATCGGTCCTCATATCCATCGTCGCGAATCGAGGGTCGTTAACGAGGTGCCCCAAGCCCATCACGGTCATGAAGGACTCCCAGTACCTGTCCGGCTGAAGGTGCATGAGTTGAATCCAACGTTCATCTTTGCAAACATAAAGGTTGGCGAGGGCGTTGCGGGGATTCTTTCGCTCGTAGGCGCCCATGTCCACGCCGCCCATAATCATCGCCATACTGATACCGAGACCCTGAAGCCACATATTGGCGCTCAAATGAGAGGAGTCGACCTTCTGTCCGATTCCCTGAGTGTGACGAGCGACAAGAGCGGCCAACACGCCCTGGCAAAGCATAATCGCTCCAATCTGGTCGGACACGCCGCCAGACACACGGGAAGGCTCTTTGACACCAATCGGCGTCGCGGACATCATCAGGCCGCCGCGGGCCTGGCCGCAACCATCGAACGACGGCAACGCCGAGTCTGGCCCGTTCGGGCCATATCCCGACGCGGAGCCGTAAACCATAAGAGGGTTGATCTCATGCAGTGTGTCGTATCCAATACCCAGACGTTCAGCGACACCTTGACGGAAGTTTTGAACGAACACATCGGCAGTTTCCACCATCTTGTATATGATGTCCTTGCCCTGTTGAGTCTTGAGGTTGACCGCGATACCTTTTTTGTTTCGGTTGGTTGTTTCAAAATACGCGTTGCGATCCCCGGGAAGGCCGGTGCCCAATTTACTTGCCCGCCTAAGCGCGCGGCCTGCATCGCCGTCAAGAGCTTCGATTTTGATAACGTCGGCGCCCATGTCCCCCATCATNGAGGTGGACACTGGCCCGAACTGCCACATCGTCCAATCCAGGACACGTATCCCCTTTAGTGGTCCGGTGAATTCAACAGATCCGTTGCCTACCAAAATACACCTCCTGAAACGCGACATCTGACCTCAAACCAGGATGTCGTCTCATCCATAATGCGCGCGGGAAAAGTTAGGCGGATTGTAGCACACACACCGAAAAGTCGGTACTGTTATTACCGAAATGTCCCACAGGTATCGTTGGCACTATAGGCCTGAAGGTTGGCGGTCATGCTCGCATACCTGTGATACAATTCGCGCATTCTATTTCTGGTAAGTGAATCAAATACCAATGAGAGTTCTGGTGACAGGAGGCGACCGACATGGGCAAAGCACTGGACGATATACGCGTGCTAGACCTGACTCACTTCGAGGCTGGACCGTCCTGCACGGAATCAATGGCCTGGATGGGCGCGGACGTTATCAAGATTGAACAGCCAGGCACAGGAGACCCCGGCCGGCGAAACAGGTCAACGCTGCCCGACGCCGACAGTTTCTACTTCATTCTGCTCAACGCGAACAAGAAAAGCGTTAGCCTGAACATAAAATCGGCCAGAGGCAAAGAGCTTTTCCTCGACATGGTCAGGACGGCTGATGTTGTGGTCGAGAACATGGCGCCAGGAACGCTGGAGCGCATGGGCTTGGACTACCACGTCCTAAGTGAAGTGAATCCCCGCATCGTGTTGGCGAGGATCAAAGGCTTCGGCACGTATGGGCCGTACGCCAACTTCAAGAGTTTCGATATGATCGCCCAGGCCGTCGGAGGGTCTATGGCCTTTACGGGTCATCCTGGCGGCCCTCCGACAAAACCCGGTTCGACCATCGGCGACACCGGCACTGGGATTCACGCCGCGTTCGGAATCATGGCCGCCCTTTGGCAACGAGAGAAGACAGGCAAGGGTCAGGTCATGGAAATTTCGATGCAAGACGCAGTGGTCAACTTCAGCCGCATCAAGATGCGCGAGTATTACGACACAGGGAATAATCCTGAACGCACAGGCAATGCGTTGCCCAGAACGGCACCGGGCGATATATTTAAATGCAGCCCCGGAGGCTCGGACGATTACGTGTACATATACTGCCAACCTGTCCGAAGTCATATGTGGGATGCTCTGCTTTTGATAATGGGTCGGGAAGATTTGATTGACGACGAAAACTGGACTAACCCGGTCTGGCGCGGAGACAACAAGGCAGAGGTGGATGCGATGGTCGAGGGTTGGACCATGCGACACACCAAGCAACAGGTCATGGAAATTCTTGGAGAGGGCGGCATCCCGTGCGGCGCAGTCATGAACGCCATCGACATTCACAACGACCCCCATCTGAAAGAACGCGGCATGATCGGGACCATGAATCACCCGGTTCGCGGCAGTTTCGACATGCCCGGTTTCCCCGTCCAGCTTCAAGACTCTCNAGTGGAAATAGAGCCTGCCCCCTTGTTGGGTCAGCACACCAAGGAAGTTCTGGAAGACATTCTGGGCCTGACCAACGAAGATTTGGCGGAACTTGAGAATGAAGCGATCATATAGTTGCCAACTCGAATCATAGTCGTCTCTGACACCCATTGCCGAGAATGGGATGAGGTACATCCAGATATCCGTCGCGAGGTCGCCGAAGCCGATATCGCCATCCATTGTGGTGATTTCACGGGACAAAACGTCGTTCAAGGCATGCGCGATAACGCCAAACGGGCCGTAGTGGTGCATGGAAATTCGGACCCGCCTGACCTGCGAAACTCCACACCGTATGTCGAAGTGTTGGAGGTCGAGGGACACAGAATCGGCGTCACTCACCCAGCATGGGGAGGCCCGGAGTTCCCTATGGAAGAGCTGTTTCCCGATTTCCCTGAGCCAGTCGACGTCATCGTGTTCGGTCACTTCCACGAGACGATCAACGAGAAACGCGACGGCGTCCTGTTCGTCAATCCCGGCCAGGGGTACAAATCGTTCATGGTTTCAGCGACGATAGCCGTCCTCACAGTGGACGGCGAAAAACTTGACGTCGAGATAAAGGTAATCGAGCCTGGCCGGTGAGCCGGCCAGGAAGTGATATTATTAAAGAATGAGCCAAAGAAACAGACAAAGCAGGTCCAGCATCGGACGGAATTTCTGGATGTTCGTGGAAGCGCCTCAGAACTTTGAAATCACACGAGAAATCGACTTCTCGCTGTTTGGCATGGGGGCGAAATATCGTCGTAGGGCCGAGCGCATGCAGCCTCAAGATCGAGTGCTTTTCTATATCAACGGCGTTAGAAAATGGCCGGCGTCGGCGACCATCACCTCGACATATTTCGAAGACAACAGCCCGCTCTGGCATCCGACGACTCGGGGCGAATCATTCCAATATCGTGTCAAACTCAAACCGGATATCGTCCTCGACGAGGAAGATTATATCGACGCGATGATCCTCGGCCCTCGCCTCGACTATGTAAAAAGGTGGGCTCCCGAGAATTGGCCGCTGGCGTTCTGGGACCGACTGCATCTTCTGCCCCAACGCGATTTTCGCCTGATCGAAAGCGAGATGGAACGCATTACCTCGCGCGACAACAGGACGAACAAACGTGAGAACCNTGAGCGCAGAACCGAGGACGACAGCGATGTCGGAATGGTCGAAGACGAAATTGAGAATCAAGCTGAGACTCCACCTTCAGACCGTTCCGATGACGACCGCCCGACCGAGGACTGTTCTCAGCTCTAATAAGTTGGCGTCAATCGCCTACCGGCGTTTCCACTTCCACTGGCAGTCCAAAGTTCTCGTCGAACAACTCGTGGGTTCTCGCCAAGAAGTCTTCAGAAATGTCTTCTGCATCGGAGGTCGCGACAAGCTCCTCAAGCTGGGGAAGATTAGTAAAGTTGGGCAAAATCGACGCAACGCCGGTGCCTGACAACCCGAACTTGATGGCAGTCTGGCCTATCGTGGCGTCAAGGTTTTCGATCAGAAAATCCAGTGTCGCCAATTTCTTGAGACCGTTGGTAAGCCAATCACGACGTCTGTGACTGCGATGGTCTGATTCGTCGAACACCGTGTTCTTGGTGTAAGTCCCGTCAAGCAGGCCTGAAGCGTGAGGCACTCGTGACAAAACTCCCGTCTTTTGTTCCTCAATGATCGGGAAAAAATCCCGCGCGGGCTGCTGTTCCATGATGCTGTAAATAATCTGGATCGAAGGGACATGGCGCTCACGCATAGAGGCTTCGCCTTCCTCGAACCAACCTATGTCCGGACCTAGCGCCACGCCGTAGTGTCGAATCTTTCCTTCNTTNACCAACTCGTNAAGAACCTCGAACACNTCATCTTTTTCGATGGTGTCTATCCGAGGGTTGTGCAGTTGGTAGAGGTCNATGTAGTCAGTTTCCAGACGNTTGAGGCTCTGCTCACAGGCGTATTTTATAAATTCGGGAGTCCACTTNTGAGGGCGTTCCTCGTGGCCGATTCTCTCGAANGGCGAGTAGATATCGTANCCGAACTTGGTCGCTATAACGATNTCGTGGCGTTGATCTTTAAGNGCTTTNGCGACGATCTCTTCGCCGTATCCGTTGCTGTAAGTGTCAGCAGTGTCGATGAAATTAATCCCCAGGTCGTAAGCGCGGACCAGCAGGTTAATGCCCTCCTGCTCGGTGATCTTGCCCCACCAGTTGGTGCTGACAGTCCAAGCTCCGAAACCGACTTCGGAGACGTTCAAATCTGTCTGCCCTAGTTGCCTGTATTTCACGGATTGCTCCCTAATGATGCTTGCCATTGATCAATTACCGCTGGCAACGCATTACGAAAATCGCCTGAAACTGCTACCGATATGCGGGTGAAAACTGAATTTTCATGTCGCGTTGAGACTATTATACGGCTGTGGGCGTGGCCCCTAGAGATTTGCGTATTTCGTCCGCTTTGGTCTCGTATTCCGAATCCGAAAGGACAGGTGTCATGAACCCAAGTGGAACGTCCTGTCCTAACTCGACCCATGACTTGCAGCCGTTGTACTCGTCCAAAATGGGCAGAGCCTGGGGTTGTTGAAGCTCATACACTCTCAAAAGAGCCACCGTTAACGGAGATTTGGGCCTCCAGTGCAAACGCGCCTGTGCGTAGTTGTCGGTCCAGATNTGAAATTCNGANAGCGTGTCCAGCANGGACTCATCNTGCAACTCGAATTTGTCCGTTACTTGGCACCAGTAATCCAGGCTCAACAGACCNGGAATATCGTTGTCGCCGAATGTTTCCTCCAAGGAGANGTGATGGGCAGNCTTCAGAAGTTCNACTTTCTGATGCTCGTAGGTCGGGTACAAAAGAAATTCGGGATGCACCATCCTGAAGNCCTTNTCTTCCTTGTGGATNCCGCCCTTGCGGAGNATCATTATCTGCTCNCCACGGCTCAGCGCTTTNACGGCAACCGCCCACTCTTTTAATGCCAGGTCCGAAATTGGTGGGAGCAACATATCAGCGATTCCTCCGATGAAATNATGCNNGTTGNGNGNTTCAGGCTTGATTATAACTGAGGCCCATCCGTNGGGTCGAGGAACAGNCCAAATTTCGCTNAGGGCGGGTTTGAAACTCNCCCCCAACNTCGGCCTGTAACATTCTGATGNCGATATCCACCGGTACGGGGTGTCATNNTCAACNNCAGNGCGCCGGATTCNTAATGGTCATGCCCATGCNGGTGAGAGTGNCCGTTGGATTCATGATTGCTGACCANAAGGTCNGCCCGGTCNCCCCATTTTTCNAGGAATCGACGGTAGTTCTTCAGGCTCAATTCGTCGCGCTCGCCTTCGGCAAGCTCGCTCCAGACACGATGTTCATGCAAGACAACTGGAATGGACTGGTCTGCGACAATCTGGTGTCCTTGTTCCTTGAAATGGAAGCTGAAATCGATGTCAAGGTTTCGATAGAANCGAAAACTCTCCCTCATCAGGCCGACGTTCCGTAGAGTTTCACGCCGGAAGGCAAAGCAGTAGGCCTGCATTGCGTCCATATTGCCGGACTCGCCCTCTCCGTCGTGGAAATGGTGAAGATCGTCAGTTCGCAGTCCAAAGGGGCCGACGACGCCGACGTCATCTCTNTCCAAGTAATGGTCGATNGGGCCGTAAATGTCCCCAGTAATCTCCACGCTGGTGTCCACCAATACAACGGTGCGGCCNAGACTCTGTTTGAGAACGATGTTTTTGGCCGCGCCTTCGCCCAANGTATGGTCGGCNTGAATGACGCGGANTCTNGGCTCTNTCGCNGCCAGNTCGTCCAGCCATTCCGATGTCCCGTCNGTGGAGCCNTTNTCCANCACTACGGCTTCGGCATCGCGNTCCCCCGCCCATTTGAGGGCACTTTCCACTATNCGTTTCACGTCATCCTTGTAGTTGTTNGCCACGATGCCGATGGTNACTTCATGGGTGTCGGGTTGATTCACCAGCGACGGCACTTCAGCGGCAGAAGATACGGTGTTTCGCGCTTCGTCCACTTTCTCCCAAGCGGCTTTGGGCCTGACACGCGCTCCCGAAATTGTGTCCTGAAGCACGTANCCATCTGCGTCGAGTTGTCGTCGGATCCGGTCGGCNTCTGTGTANTCTTTTCTCNCTCTCGCGACCGCGCGTTCTTGAACGGTGGNCTGAACGCTTNCGGGAACCTGATTCTGTTCGGTAACGGACTCCANATCGAGGGCCAACACCTTGTCGAACTCTCGGATAATTGCCAGNTTNGTCTGNCNGGACAGTCTGGATTTCGCCATTGCCCANGTNACCNTCAGAGCNCCCGGAATATCCAGATTGTCNTTCACTCGGTCGAGGAACTTGGCATTCCATTCCGCTACNNCTTCATCATCCACAGATTCNCCAGCGGGGAGACTGNTCCATNCCCACACACGGTTTTTGAGTCTATGCAAACCTCTCTGAGCCGCNTTCAAGGATGTGAAAGTGAAATTCAAACGAGTTCTGTAGCGCGCCGTCATGCAGAGGTATCGGAACGCCAGAGGATCGATGCCTTTGGCCTCGATGTCTGAGAGAATAAACGAGTTGCCAGCCGATTTCGCCATTTTCACGCCGTCAGCCANCAGGTGCTGGCCGTGGAGCCANGTGTTGACAACAGGCTTTCCTGTGAACGCTTCACTCTGACCGATCTCGCCTTCGTGATGAGGAAAGATGTTATCCACNCCGCCTGTGTGGATGTCGAACTCTCTNCCTAGATACTTGATCGACATGGCGGAACATTCGATATGCCATCCAGGGAAACCTTCTCCGAATACGCTGGGCCACTTTACTGTTCTCCCTTCCTCAGCGGCTTTCCAGAGGGTAAAGTCTCGCGGGTCGCGCTTGTTTGGATCNGCTTCGACTCTGACGGCTTCGAGAAGCTCCTCCTCGTGAATGTTTCCTGAGAGCTTGCCATAATCAGGGAAATCCGAAACTGANAAATAGACGTTGCCTTCGACAACGTACGCGACCCCCTTTTCCACCAAGTCTTCAGTGATCTCCAGCATTTCTGGGATGTGGTCAGTCGCTTTGGGCAGCTCCATCGGGCGATGGATATTCAGGTTGGCTTCGTCGGCAAGGAATCTTTCGGTGTAGAACTGGGCGATCTGAGCAGGCGTCTTCCCTTCGGCGATNGCTGCGGCGATNACNTTNTCTTCGCCCTGNTCCAGAACTTCCTGGCGCATGTGGCCGACATCGGTGATGTTTTTTATGTGCTGGACTTCNAGACCTTGTAATTCGAGAATACGGCGGACCCAATCTGCCATCAAATACGACCTCAGATTTCCGATGTGAGCGTCACGGTAGACGGTGGGGCCACAGGTGTACATCTTGACAACCCCAGGCACAATGGGCGTAATTTCGTCNAGNGTTTTGTTCATAGTGTTATATATTTTTAACAATGTCGCCTCTCCCGTGTTCCCNGTCTCGNATGGNCTCCGCCCGNGGNTTNTGNTTGTTTTACGCCTANATTATTCNGTCCGTTTTCGCNTCAGATGGAATGTCCATCACCCGCAGCAAATTTGTCNCTCCCGTCACGCCAATGGGGAGTCCAGCCACAAGCACCACCTTCCCNTGTCCGTCAGGGATATGGCCCGATGCCAGCGCATGGCGTTCTCCCACCACGAAAAATTCTTCCACATTCCTGACGCCGCTGNCGATNACCGGCACGACACCCCACCTGAGCGTCAACACCCGCNGAACGCTCTCNTGAGGCGTGAGGGCCAGAATGTGGGCCACCGGTCGGTATTTTGACACCCTTCCGGCCGTCGAGCCAGTCTCCGTGAATGTCACGATCAGATCCGCGCCAAGCTGGAATGCCGTGCGGCAAGCGTCGTAGCTTATCGCGTCGCTAGTCTGGTTCTCAAGTTGAGCTTCTTTATCTCGTATTATGCTGGCGTAAGGCAGGTTCGCCTCGGCGTGATGGGCCACGTTACGCATAACTTCAACCGCTGTGATCGGATTCTCGCCAGTCGCGGTTTCTCCAGAGAGCATCACGGCGTCGGTGCCGTCAAACACCGCATTGGCGACGTCGGTCACTTCGGCTCGAGTCGGAGTCTGTGAGCTGATCATCGATTCCAACATCTGTGTCGCGGTTATCACCGGTTTACCCATCTCGTTGCACCTGGCGATCAGCCGCTTTTGGTAAACCGGGACCAACTCAAGGGGAACTTCGACGCCCATGTCGCCGCGCGCAACCATGATTGCGTCGCTGGCGTCGAGCAGCGAATCGAAATTTTCCAGAGCTTCCGCGCGTTCTATTTTCGAGATGATGTAAGGCTCAGGCCCATGCTTTTTGAGCAACTCGCGGGCCTGCTCAATGTCGCCGTCCTCAGTGACATTGGAAAGAGCCACAAAATCGGCGCCCATCTCTGCAGCGAAGATCAGTCCTGTCTCGGCTCGATCGTCCAGAAACGGAAGGTCGGGCGCCCGGCCGGGGGTCGTGACGCCTCGGCGTTCCACGACCCGCCCGCCGTGGGTAACACGGCAGGTCACATCCTCGTCTTGAATATCGGTAACAACAACCCGCACGTTGCCGTCGTCGATCAGAATTGTGCCGCCGATGATGGCGTCTCTATGGATTCCGTTCGGAGACACAGACAGAACATCAGGATTGCCCATCATGTCCCTGCTTGTCAGCACGAGAGTGGCGCCGGTGACGAGATCGATCACTCCTGGCTCCTGATAGCCAGTACGATATTTCGGTCCCGGGACATCGACCATCACCCCAACGGACACTCCCATTTCGTCGGACGCCGCCCGAACCTTCTTCAACGCGACCTCGTGAGAATCAAGCGTACCGTGAGACAGGTTCAACCGCGCCACGCTCATCCCGGCGGTTATCAGATCTCGGATTTTCTCATCCGTCTCTGTGGCTGGTCCGAGAGTGCAGACGATCTTGGTTTTGGGGTTGGTTTTGGTCAGTTGCATCGGTATCACAAGCTTCGAGTTGCGGTAGTTAATCCGCCAGTCCTTGACAGGTTTAATGTTACAGTAATTCAATCCAAGCCACCACATATTATCGTGATAAGCTGCGTCGATTCATTCGAGGTTTTCGACTACGGCCTTGGAGTGCGCGAAACGTTAAATTTTGGGGCCTGCAACACAATGATGGGAATTTCGTTTACAATGGAACCCCCATCGGATGTTGCCACTTTCGGAGCGTCTAAT
>PAIW01000149.1 GCA_002710885.1 Chloroflexota bacterium
CGGAGATTCGGTCGTGCTTGATTAAGAAGCAACCAACTCGAATATCAGGAAATAAGGGGCGCGGTGGCAGTCATCAAGGTCGGGATTCTGGCGAACTTGTTCCTCTGTTGGTCGCGGGTCGACCATGCGGCGTATCATGAATCCGGACTCAGCAACCATCTCGCTCAACTCAGTAAGGGCTTGATACCAAAGGGGAGTCTCCCAATTCGCAGTTAGCCTCTCCATGCTCCACGGCGTCACGCCAACGCCGGATTCGAAGTAGCTGAAATTTGTGATAATTTCGTCACAGAATCTGTGTGGCCAGACAGTTATTCCCCAATCGGCAATGCGTGTCGGTTCGCGCAAATTCCGGTTTATGGAACATCCGGAGCGTAATCTGTGCCGATGTGGCCCTTGTTTTCAAGTTCGGTATACTCGTCTTCCGAGAGGCCCATTACTTCTTTGTAGACGTACTCGTTGTCTTCTCCCAGGGCGACCGGATGGCGGCGGAGGTGGTTCGGCGTTTTGGACATCCCGAATATCAGTCCTGGATACGAGCGCGTTCCGGTGTCAGGGCTTGTGAGTTCCTCGAAGAAACCTCGTTCGTTGAGGTGGACGCAGTTGTAAGCGTCCGCCTCGTTTTGGACAGGCCCCGCTGGGACTCCCGCGTTCTGGAGTCTGTGGAACAGGTCGTAACGCTCCTGAGTCCTCGTCCAGGCTGTGATGTGGCTGTCCAATTCTTTCTGATTTTGCCATCGGCTCACCGGGTCACCGAATATTGGGTCTGATGCCCAATCAGGATCGCCCATGACTTCGGTTAGCCCGTTCCATTCTTCCGGAGTTCCGACGTCGATGACGATCCATCGGTCTTCTCCCTGGGAGGGATAGACATTGTGGGGAGCGTGGGAGCGATGGCGGTTGCCCTGTGGCTCGGTAATCCGACGGTTCATCGAGTAATCCATCATGAACTCGCCCATGTAAGGAATGAATCCTTCAGCAAGGGCCATCTCGATCTGCTGGCCTTTGCCGGTGCGCTTTCGCTGTCTCAGAGCCAGCATTACAGCGAACGCCCCTTGGACTCCGGCCGCCGCGTCGCCGGTGAATGAGTCTCCGGTCATTGAGGGGTCGAGGTCTGGGTAGCTTCGAATGTGGTGATGCCCGGCCATGCCTTCCATGTGGGTTCCGAAAGTTCGGTAGTTCTTGTACGGGCCGTCCAGACCGTATCCAGGCATGCGGAGCATTATCAGCTTTGGATTGACTTTTGATAACTCCTCGTAAGTTGCGTTGGCNCGTTCGATAGTCTCAGGGACGTTGTTTTCCACGAACACGTCGGACTCAGCGATGAGTCGACGGAACATCTCCTGACCTTCTGGAGTCATGATATCCAGCGTCATGCTACGCTTGTTGCGGGCGTGGCTGTTGAACGCAGGTGAGCGGTTATATGGTCGCTCGCCCGCCTCATTGTCAGGAAAGGACATGAACAGCGCGCTGCCTGTGCCTTTGGTCCTGTCAACCTGAGCTTGGGTGATATGGGCCGCGGTGCCTCGCGTCGAGGGCTGCATGCGGCTCCGAGGCTCCACGCGGATGACCTCTGCGCCCCATTCGGCCAGAAGCTGTGTGCAGTGCGGGCCGGCCCACACCAATGTCACGTCGACTACTCGGATTCCTTCTAACGGGAGTTTTTTGCTCATTCGTGTGTCCTNGTTGACCGTCGGCCTTCAGCCGTCAGTTCATGGTTTGACTGTCCTCGTCGCGATGTAGGATGGCATGTATTTTGAGACGGGGTCGTCTTTCGGATAGAAACCGGATATCAGGAATCCCGTGTCAATTTGTCGACCTATCTGGTCGGCCAAAGTGTGGCTAAATTCCAGAGGGTCATCCGCGCCATATATATCGAGCCTTNCTTGNTTGGTGANGCTGGTTATGTCGGAAAATGGGGGCGTATTTTACCTGGATGACGCCNTANTCGTAGACCAGCTTGTTGTCAAAGGTGTACATGATGGGATTGACGATTCCTGCCAGCATCGTGCCTCTTTGCTTAAGCATGTGGAACGTTTCGTTCCACNCGGNCCTGATTTCTGGCACGAAGATGTTGGAGACTGGATGAAATATCAAGTCGTAGCTCTNGCTCTGGAAGGCGCTCAGGTCTCGCATGCCGCCCTCAACCGTTGTCAGTTCGAGGTTATGCCTCTGNGCGACCGTGCGGTCGTCTTCCAGTTGCCGGGGCGAGTTGTCGAACACCGTGACGCGAGCGCCTGCTCCAGGCAGTACAGACACTTGCTGTCCCCCGCCAGATGCCAGACACAGGACATCCAGACCGTCCAGTTTAGGGAACCAGTCTCTGGGCACGTGTTTCGAGTCGGTCAGCAGAATTTGCCATNCACCACGCCGAGCGTCGTCGATAACCTGATCGCTGAACGGAACCGTCCACTCGTTGCCGTTCTCGACTCGTTTGTTCCAGGCTGCGCGGTTGTATATTCTGACATATCCTGGGTCGGTATTCGGATTGGGCAACCTAAATTGCCCCAGACTCTCTCAAGAGTGAAATGTCCTGAGTGGTGTGTCCGAGATTCTCCAGCACCTCCACAGTATGCTGGCCCAATAGAGGGGCGGGACTGCGAGGCGGGAGTTCGGCGCCGGACATCTTGAAGGGTCGACCAGGGTATGTAAGTTCTCCAGTTTCTGGATGGTCTATGGTGTCCCAGTAGCCTCGAAACTCAAAGTGCGGGTCTTTGAAAATGTCTTCAACGGTGTTTATGGGCCCGGCGAGCAGTTGGTTATCCTGAGCCTCGTTGACAGCTTCCAGCTTGGTGTGTTCCATCAGCCACGGGATATAGTATTCGTCGAAGGCCATCGCCACGTCCGGGTCCGACCTGCCGGCCGGGTCGGCGAAATTCGGATCGTCGGCCAATTCAGGGTGGCCTATCATGGTGCTGATGTTTCGAAACCGGGGGCCGAATCCCAGAATATTCACAAACCCATCGGCGCACGGCCTGGTGCCCGACGCGANCCGATATCCCGGATCGGGCCTGGAATATGACTCGCCGGTGTATGCATGGGCTGTTAAGTAGATTACGCGCCGGTCGCGAAATCCGGCCTGAGTTTCGTATATGGATACGTCGACATTCTGGCCTTCGCCGGTGTCCTCGGCGTCCCACAGCGCAACCATTGTNGCGTAGGAGGCGACGGAACCGGCGTGCATGGCGACGATATTTCCTGCCAGCTTCAACGGCTCGTAGTCGGCGTGGCCGGTTATGTTCATCGGGCCGCCCATTGCGTAGGCAACGATGTCGCTGGACTTCATGTCGCGGTAAGGACCGGTCTGTCCGAAGTTAGAAATCGACGTCAGAACGATGGCGGGATTTATCTTTTCCAGAACGTCGTATCCCAGTCCCAGGCTGTCCATCATGCCAGGTCGGAAATTTTCGATCACTATGTCTGACTCACGGACCAGTTCCTTCACAACGCCAACGCCGTTGGGGTGTTTCAGGTTGACGGTGATGCTCCGCTTGTTGATATTGAGGTGCAAAAACAGGCCGCTTTTCTCTGGATGAGGCTGNTCGTTNTGGAAAGGGCCAATNGAGCGCGCAGGATCGCCTGAAGGCCGTTCAACTTTGATTACATCAGCGCCGTAATCGGCCAGAAGCTTTGTGCATTGCGGCCCGGCGATGTGATGGGTCAGGTCCAGAACTCGGACACCTTGAAGCGCGTTGTCGAACATATCTTTAGTCACACCTCTCTACGTGGCGTAAGTTCACCGTGGGGGTGGAAACACGCTATCAGCGAACCAAGAACCCGTCAAGCGGTGACCGCCCGGAGTTTACGGTCAGGGACTTGCCGTCTGTGGTCACGGTCACGGAGTCGTGGTCTTTAGTGACGAATATCCGTGACTCGGGTAAGTACTGTGCGAATGCGCCCAGTGTTTCCTGGTGTGGATGATCGAAGCGATTGTCCACACCAGCCGAGATGATCGCGACATTCGGCGACACCATCGATATGAACTCGTTAGCGCTGGAGTTGCGAATCCCGTGGTGAGCGACCTTGAGAATGTCGCCGTCGATAGGCATTCGATTGCGGGCCATCAACCGCTCCCTCTCCGTAAGGGTGTCCACGGTCATCACGAAACTGATGGAGCCGCACACAATTCGAACCGCGAAGGATGCGTTGTCGATATCAGACGCTGTGTCCCGAAGCAACGCCTCCGGTGGCCCGAGGACCTCGATGAACACCCCGTCGTCGAACGCTATCGCCTGACCGGGAATCGAGTTAATTATCTACGCGATTTCGTTGTACACTGCTTGTCGCCATTCGGCGGACTGAGGGCTGTCGAATTCAAACTCGCGTTGCAGGATGCGCTTGACGTCATAGCGACGCAGAACTTGGCCTGGCCGGGGGTGTTCGCCTGACAACTCGAACAGATCATGTGGGCCTCCGTCGAAGCTAGGAAAGCGAAAAGTTACGAAATGAGTTAACACGCGCAGGGAGTTATGCAAACAAGGCTGGCAGGCGCGCGTCGGATTTCGGAATTATGACGCCAAGCGTCTAACCGCGTCTTCGTCGATCTCGATTCCCAGTCCTGGGCCGGTCGGCACAGCCACGAAGCCGTCCAGCTGATCGAAGGGCTCGGCGACCAGACCATCGCGAATCCCGCTGGGCGTTCGGTCGAACTCCATCACCGGTTCCTGGACGAAAGGCTCCGGGTTGCGGGACGGCGGACATGGAGGCAGTGTCGCCGCAACGTGAAGAGTTGCCGCTATCATGATGGGCGAACCCCAGACGTGAGGGTTGACCTGTATCCCCAGCGAATTTGCCATCATCGTGACGTTCCGCATTTCCGTGATGCCGCCGACGTTGATCACGTCCGGCTGGACGATGTCGTAGGCCCGGCGAGTCAGAAAGTCGTTGAACTCGTAGCGAGTGCGTAGATTTTCTCCGCCGGAGATTGCCATTGGCAGGGCAGATTTAACCTGAAGGTAACCCTCGACGTCCTTTGCGTTCACCGGCTCCTCGAACCACAGGACGTCATGCTCGGCCAGTCGTTGTCCTATTCGTATGGCCGATGGGGCGTTGTATCCCTGGTTGGCGTCCACCATCAGCTTGATGTCCGGGCCGATGGCATGCCTCAGGGCGGCGACTCGCTTAATATCCTCGTCCATAGGCAGGCCGCCGATCTTGGTTTTCATACCTTTGAAGCCAGCATCCACGTAGCCTGTGGCCTCTTCTAGCAGCCTGGTTGGAAATTCGCCCTCTGTGTAATATAGCCCGGTTGCGTAAACTGCTATCTTGTCCCTTATCTGGCCGCCCAAAAGCTCAGAGACCGACAGGCCGGTGGCCTTGCCCGTGATGTCCCATAGGGCGCTGTCAACGGCGCTAATCGCGCTACCGCCTATACCGCCTGCCAAGTTGGCGTTGTAGAGCAGCGAGAACATCTTCTGCCAAAGGCCGATTCGATTCGTTGGGTCTTCACCGATCAGGTTTGGCGCGAAGATGTCATGGACGACTGTCGAAGATGGGCCGCCCGATCCTTCACCCCATCCGATTATGCCCTCGTCCGTCGTCACCTTGACGATGCCGACTGATCGGTGATCTATCCAACCCTGGGACCAACCGAAGGGCCGGTCCAGTTGCGATGTGAGGTTGAAGGTCTCGAAACCCGTGATTTTCATATACATTCCTCTTGTTGGATTGGGCAGAGTTTAGCAACGGGTTTTCGACCAGTCAAACACTCAGGCTTGCGCTGGCGACTCACGCGATATCGAGCTTGACATTGACCAAGTTGGCGGTGACAATCGCACCCATCCCACACGCATCGGAGCCGTGTCTGTCGATGACATCCCGCATATCCTTGGTCGAAACCCTTCGGGACCTGCCGCCTGAATGGCCCAACAATCCGCTTCCCTGGATCCGAGACAATATAGCATCAAGCGGCGAAAAGATGGCTGTCGTGGATGACGACCCCACTGGGACGCAGACGATATACGGCGTTGCAGTTCTCACTGACTGGTCGTTGGATACGATCCGGTCTGAGTTGGAATCAGACCTTCCTGCGTTTTTCATTGTCACCAACTCCCGAGGCATGCCGCCATCCGAGGCCGGGGCTGTCAATAAGGAAGTGGGCAGGAATCTGCGAATTGCGTTTGATAGCTCAGATCGGAAGGTCGCAATACTCAGTCGCGGAGATTCCACGCTTAGAGGCCACTATCCAAGAGAGGTTGACGCGCTGGATCAGGGTTTAGGTGGAGGGTTCGACGCTCGAATTTTTGTGCCGTTTTTCCTTGAAGGAGGTCGCTACACTATAAATGACGTCCACTATGTATCCGACGGAGATTGGTTGACGCCCGCAGGCGACACCGAATTCGCGAGAGATACCGCCTTCCCCTACATTTCGTCCAACCTCCGGCAATGGGTGGAGGAGGCTACAGGCGGCGAGGTGCCGTCCGGCGATGTCGCAGCAATTTCGCTGGACGACATAAGAGTCGGAGGCCCAGGCCGCGTGGCTTCTTTGGTTTCGGAGCTTGAAGGCGGGCGGACCTGCATCGTAAACGCCGCGAGCATGAGAGATATTGAAGTGGCGACCCAAGGGCTGATGATCGCCGAGGCGCAAGGCAAAAAATTTCTGTACCGCACAGCCGCGTCCATGATGAGGGCGCGACTCGGGCAAGCGGCTCCCGCGTTGTTGACCATAGACGACCTGCGTCTGCCAAACTCTGGAGGNGCGCTGATCGTCATCGGGTCCCACGTTCCCAGGACGACGGGCCAATTGAACGAGTTGTTGGCGATGCCCGGAATNNANGGTGTNGAGGTGAACGCTAACTCTTTGGTGTACGATGCCNTAGAGTTGGAGGTCGCGAGGGNAGNTAAGACGGTCAACGAGAATCTNTCCCANNGCCGGGACGTCGTGGTTTACACCAGCCGAGAATTGTTGATCGGAGAAGGNGCCGAGCAAAACCTGATGATCGGGCAGAAGGTNTCTGACGGGCTGGTTGCCATCGTCGATGCGATCGACGTGAGGCCTCGTTACCTGATTTCCAAAGGAGGCATGACTACTAGCAACATCACGACCAAATCGCTCGGAGTCAGGAGAGCGGTGGCCCTGGGTCAGATATTGCCCGGGATTCCCACGTGGCAACTTGGNGCGGAGTCTCGGTTCCCCGGACTCGTGTTCGTGGTTTTTCCTGGGAATGTCGGGGATTCGGGCGGNNTGGTGGANATGGTGAGCAAACTGGCGATTCCAGNATGACGTNAANNCAGGTGGNCCAGCAGTATTNTTCATAACGTCNAATCAGAACCNACNATATTGGAGCANGCCAAGACANGNTNGCTAATTACAAAAGGGAGAGCNAAAATGGGCAAACTAGATGGCAAAGTGGCGATAATCACGGGNGCCAGCAGAGGAATCGGCCGAGACATGGCCGTGGTGTTCGCTCGNGAAGGAGCGAAGGTNGTGGTGTCGGCACGCACCGAAAAAGAGGGCGATTTCCGCATCGAAGGNAGCATTGAGACGGCGGTCANCCGCATCAAAGCAGAGGGCGGCGAGGCCGTGGGCATCCGNTGTGACGTGACCAAAGANGAGGACTACCAAGCGCTGTTCGACCAGACCGTCGAGCAGTACGGNAAGATTGANATCCTGGTCAACAACGCTGCTGTTCTTATCCCAGGNAAGATCGAGGATATGCAAGTTCGTCACTGGGACCTGCTCTATCGAATAAACATCCGAGGCCCGTTCGTCGGCTGCAAGTTGGTCATGCCATACTTGCGAGAGAATGGCGGCGGCCACATCATCAATATATCCTCCGTTGGCGCCATCGGCCCNGGGGAAGGCCCNTACACTGAGGTCGGCGGCGGCGGCACAGCTTACGGCGCAGGCAAGGCCCACATGGAGCGGTTCACTCAAGGGATGGCGGCAGAGGTTTGGCAGGACAACATCGCCGTGAACTGCCTGTCGCCTAGAGGAGGCATCGCCTCCGAGGGACAGCGTTGGTTTAGGCAGGGAACCCCCTACGCAGGGGCGCGTGAGGACGGCATCATCATGGGCGACGCCGGAGTCATAATGTGCGAGAAGGACCCCACGACCTACACCGGCAAAATCCTCTATGACGAGGACGTGCTGTCCGACGCCGGCGTGACCGATTTTTCCATATATCCGGTAATTACCGATTAACGCTTTCGGCGATAAATGATTAGCTAAAAGCACATCGTCATGCTGAGACCGCAGTCGAAGAATCTGGTCGTGATGAGATGACTTGTTGATTTGCGACCAGATTCTTCGCTTTGGCATGGTGATGCCGGCTAATTCGGCTTGTGGGAGAGGAAACAGAACAATGCTTGCAGACTTCGTGGAAGTTCAGACCTCCGACGGAATGACCTTGGGCGGCGCCTACTTTGCCCCTGCGGATGTTGACCGTGGGTCGTCGGTGGAGGCGGTGTGTTTCTTTCACGGCGACGGAGGGCATTTCTACCGTCCGCTGTATCTGGAGTTGGGGCAGCGACTTGCCGAGCGGGGAATCGCGTTTTTGGCGGCCAACCGTCGAGGGCACGACACCGTGTCCGCCGGAGCAAGGGGTGGACCTCCAAAAGGCTACGCCTTCGAGTCGGTGGACGAATCGCGTCTCGATTACGCTGCTTGGCTGGAGCTTCTCAGAGAGCGAGGCCATCGGCGTATCGTGATCGGAGGACATAGCGGAGGCGCGGTTCGCTCNGTTTACGCTCAGGCGAANGAGCAGTTTCCAGAGGTGGTCGCAGTCCTGCCCGTNTCGCCCGGNGAATACAACTACGAGGGTCTCAAAGAGTTGCACCCTGACAATTTCCTGCGGGTCTATCATGACGCCACCCACGAGGTCGCTGAGGGCCGACCCCACACCTTTTTCACTCCTGGCATGCCGTGGGGGTCCACGTGGTCNGCCAGCGCGTTNGTGGACTGTTTTAACGCCGACAATCGTTACAGCGTNACAGCCCGGGTTGAGGAAGTCGAGNGTCCAGTCATGTTCNTCTTCGGCTCAGAGGAGTGCGAAGGCCCGCAGGTCCTGCCCGCGTGNGGGGCTGCNATGAGGAGCGTGAAAGCCGCTGANTTCCCTCACATCACNGTCAATATTATTGACGGAGCCAACCACGGATACCAGGGNCGCGATCTTGAACTGTTCGAGACTATCCACGGNTGGNTCAAGACGATCTGATCTGTTTGACCTTACCGNTTGGCCTGACTGGATTGCTCATTCTCGATAATCGCCTGTTCAAGAAGATTATCATGCCCGGATCCATTAGACTCGGCGGCAATCAGCTTCCTGACCGGGTAGTTTATCTCGATCCCTTCCTCGCGGAACCGCTTGTGAATTCGCTTTATTAATTCACTACCGACAATGAACGAACCCGCTCGTGAAGTGCAGGTAATCGAGACGATGAAGTCGATATTCGAATCACCAAAAGTCCTGAATGCGAAGAACGGCTCCGAGCCTGTCACGGTGAATTCGAACTCCTCGACGATGTCGTCGGAGATTCGCTGCACAACCGATTCGACCTGCTCAAGGTCAGACTCGTAGCTGACGCCGCAGGTAATCACCACATTCATGGCCGGAGTCGGGCTGAAGGTGTTGGTCACGATGGTGTCGACCATCTTCGAGTTTGGGATTATCACCAGGTTGTTAATTCGATTCCTGATCTTAGTGCTTCTCCAACCCACCTCCACCACAAATCCGGCTGGGCCTTTATCCAACTCGATGTAATCTCCCTCGTTTAGCTCGCCNTCGGAGATCAGGTACGTNCCGGCGAAGAAATTGCTCAACGTCGGTTGCACCGCCAACGCTATGGCAANGCCGCCGATTCCCANACCGGCNAGCATTGGAGTGATGGCGATTCCGACCACATCCAAAACCAGCAGNGAGGTGATGGAATAGACGATCAGCGGCGCGAGCCGCCTGAGCGGAGGAATCAGCTTGTCGTCCAGATCGGTTGCCGTCTTCGCGGCGACGTTGTGCAGGTACCAGGNCATCATCGTCTGGATCAGGTGCGAACCCAAATAGCTGAATTCGATGATGATGATGATNAGCCATACGTTTTTGGCCCAGGCNTCGCGACCGTGGATGACTTCAAAGGCTNGGTGGGTAATTTGCGCGAGGGTTAGATATGCGAGGAACAGCCCCATGATTACGGCGAACAGAACCGCCGGGCCTTTGACGGTCTGGAACATGTCAACATCCAGACCGTCAGGGTTGGAGCGTCGACGGTTTCTGATCACGGCGACGAACACCAACTGGATCACGGCGGCGACAGTCAGAGCCGCCGCCATTACGCCTGCGGCATACAGCGTGCCCCACAGGGCGGATTCAACAACATAATCAGGCAACATCATCAACCTCGCAAGGTGGTAAAGAGATTGAGGAAAATGTTAGCGCTAGCGGGCGGATGTGTCTTGGCAATATGCGACCTTACAATTTCTCAATTTTGACTCGTCGTTGTAGTCAGTTGCCTGCAACTGCTGTCGCTAAGAGATTTTGACGCCTGACCTGACTCGCACGGGACGAACGGACAAGGTCGGGCTGTCCGAAGGTTCAGCTATATCTAGTTGCATGATCAAGACCGTCGAAAGGCGGTCTTGATTTTCTCTTCAATGTTAGACCTCCTCTGATAAAATCAAAGTTACGGGCGTCCGAACCACGATAGAATTAGACGGAGACAGAAAATGTGCGGAAGGTTTACGCTGACGGCAGATCAGGACTCTTTTGAGAACAGGTTCTCCCTGACGAGGTTTGATCTGGGTTGGGTTCCGAGCTTCAACATCGCGCCCACTCAGGAGGTGTTGACCGTCACAAACGATGGCAGCGAGAATCGTCCCGAGCTTATGCGTTGGGGACTGGTTCCATCGTGGGCCAAGGACCCGAAAATCGGCAACCGGATGATCAACGCTAGATCCGAAACCCTTGCTGAAAAGCCCAGCTTCCGGACCGCTTTCAAACGCCGCCGCTGCCTCATCCCCGCTGACGGATTCTATGAGTGGAAGCGCGAAGGCAAGGCGAAGAAGCCCATGCTTATCACGGCCAACCCCGGAGGCCTGTTCGCCTTCGCCGGACTGTGGGAGACGTGGAAACAGCCTGACGATAGCTGGCTCCTCACCTGTGCCATTATCACGACATCCGCCAACGAGTTCATGAAATCAATCCACGATCGGATGCCCGTCATCCTGCCCCGCGAGTCCGAGGCCTCGTGGCTGGACCCCGAAGAGCAAGACACGGCGATGCTGTCAGAACTGTTGCTTCCCTACGACTCCGACCGGATGGAAGCTTACGAGGTCTCGACGCTGGTGAACTCGCCGCGCAACAATTTCCCAGAGGTAATCGAACCGGTGGCGACGCTGTTCTAGTAAATTCTGACGGCTGATTGCTGAAAGCTGAAGGCTGAGATGACTCCCATCTATCTCGACTACAACGCCACGACACCGATAGACTCGCAGGTGGCCGAGGCCATGCTGCCGTATATCCACGGTCTCTACGGCAATCCGTCTAGCGGGCATCCCTTTGGCCTGGAGGCTCGCGCCGGTGTGGATCGAGCGCGCCATCAGGTCGCAAGTATGCTGGGGTGCCACGACGACGAAGTGTTGTTCACCAGCGGTGGCACGGAATCCGACAATCACGCCATCAAGGGCATTGCCGGGGCCGATCGAGCCAGAGGCAACCACGTCATCACCTCGAACATTGAGCATCCTGCTGTCGAGGAGGTCTGTCGATACCTGGAAATTCAGGGCTTAGACGTCACGTACCTTCCAGTAGACGGCCACGGACTCATTGATCCTCAGCAGGTGGAGGACACAATCACTGATCGGACCATCATGGTCACGATCATGCACGCCAACAACGAGGTTGGCACAATCCAGCCTATTCGAGAGATTGCCGACATCGCCCATCGGCGTGGCGCGGTTATGCACTCTGACTGCGCTCAGTCTGTCGGCAAGATTCCGGTCGATGTAGACGACCTTGGCGTGGACCTTCTGACCATCGCAGGACACAAGCTCTACGCTCCGAAGGGCATCGGCGTACTGTACATCCGGCGCGGTGTCGAGATAGAGAAATTCATGCACGGCGCCGATCACGAGATGGGCCGTCGCGCAGGCACTGAGAACATCATCCTTGAGGCGGGTCTCGGCATTGCGTGCCAACTAATTGAGCAGAATCTCGACAGCTACATCCAGCATATGGGCCAGATGCGCGATCGTCTTGAGGCCGGCCTTCAACGTGAAATCCCAGGAGTCCGGGTCAACGGGCATCCTGAAAAGCGACTGCCCAACACGTCCAGCGTGAGCTTCAAGGGCCAAGAGGCCAACACCATACTGGATAAACTCCAGAGCGTGGCTGCCTCTGCTGGAGCCGCATGTCACTCGGACAGAATCGACGTCTCCGATGTGCTGAAAGCGATGAATCTGCCGATAGAGTACGCGATGGGAACCATCCGGCTCTCCGTAGGTCGCGACACAACCGAAGATGAGATCGACAGGGCGGTTCAAGAGATTGCAGATGTTATCAGAGTCCAGTCTCATGTTTAGCCACTAGATGGCATATCGAGCGGTAATCTTCGACCTTTTCGGCACGCTGGTGAAGGGATTCAATCGTCAGGACTATGATCCGGTGATCGCTCGAATGGCCGAGACCTTTGATATTCCGTGCCAAGATTTCTGGGATTCGGTTGCAGAGACGTACCCTGCTCGAAGTCTGGGACACTACGATTCCTTTGAAGCCAATTTAACCGATATGTGCGTTCGGGCTGGTCAGTAGACCAGCATCACGCAGGTCGAATTGGCCGCAGACTATAATTAAGAGTTCATGGCCGACGCAATCACACCGTAGGCCAAAGTGAGCGAGGCGCGGGAAGGGCTGAAGCTTAGGAGCTTGCCTCTGGGCCTCATCAGCGATTGCGGCCCAGACGTTCCTTTCCTGTGGGGGCAATTGCCCCCGGCTCGACTCATCGACGAATCGGTGTTCACGTGCAAGGAGGGAGTGAAGAAGTCGGCCGAAGCCATAAACCGCATCGCTGTCGATGACCCCAGGTCCAGCCTCATGAGTGTCTCTAGGTTGG
>PAIW01000150.1 GCA_002710885.1 Chloroflexota bacterium
GGCGTCAGGGTGGGATGCGCTCCAGACACGTTGCTGGGAGTTGGCATCCAGACCCTGCTTTGTACTACCAGCGGGTAGGCGGTCCGATGCTCGATATGGAGCCATGTTACCTCACCCGCCTGGTTGCTTTGCTTGGGCCAATTCAGCGAGTGACCGGCTCCTACACCAAAGCCACCGCTGAGCGTGCCATCACCAGCGAATCTCGACACGGCAAAATCATAATCGTTGAGGTTCCGATACATATGCCCGGAATCCTGGACTTCGCCGACGGAGCGGTTGCGACTGTGAATACCAGCTTCGACGTGTGGGAATCCGAACTTCCGCGCATAGAGCTATACAGGACTGAGGGTACCCTCAGCGTGCCCAATCCAAACAACTTCGGCGGGTTGGTGCGTTTGAAGCAGGGACGAACCGACCATTGGACCAACGTTCCGCTGAGTCACCCGGAAGGCGGCAGAGGACTTGGTGTGGCAGACGTGGCCCAGGTCATCGTCAGAGATCGAAAATCCAAAGCCGACACGGAATTAGCAGACCACGTTTTGGACATCATGCACGCCGTCCATGAATCGTCAGATCAGGGCAGTCACATCGTGCTGACGACAACCTGCCGACGTCCAGAGTCGGTCTCTCCCGGCCTGCCGATGGGCAGTTTCGACAGATAGGCAACCGTCCGACACTTCCCGATGTATAATGACGTCGCGTTTGTTCACGGATAGCTATATTTGATTTCCCGATGGAGGCAGCAATGGCCCTCAGTGTAACCGAGGCTTCCCGTCCCGTTCACAAAGTCAGCATGATGTTCGATGTAAAAGTCCCCATGCGTGACGGGGTTGAGCTGTCCACCGACATCTACCTGCCTGAGATCGACTCACCCCTCCCAACAATCCTGATTCGGACGCCCTATGACAACAACAACGAGGCCGTCGTTCAGGACTGCATGTACTTCGCAACGCGAGGCTACGCCGTCGCAGCTCAGGACGTGCGAGGGCGTTGGGATTCTCCGGGGGAGTGGTACCCGTTCAGGTTCGAAGCCGAGGACGGCTATGACACTCAGGAATGGCTGGGCCGTCAGGNCTGGTGCGACGGCAATGTGGGCACGGCTGGCGGCTCCTACGTCGCGATGGTGCAGTGGCAGTCTGCCCCTTTGCGGAGCAAGTATCTGAAGGCAATGGTTCCTCGCGTAGGATACTCCAACTTCTACCATAATTGGGCTTACACCGGAGGGGCCTTCCAACTGGCCTTCAACTACCGCTGGGTTGCCATCCAGATGCACACCCGAACCAATCAGACTCACTACCTCTGGTTCCCAGAAGAAAACAATATGTCAACGCTGTTCTGGCATCTTCCATTGAATACGATGGCCGAGGCCGCCGGGCGAAGCAATANGGTCTGGAAGGACTGGGTAGCACATCCCAGTTACGACGATTACTGGAAGGCCATGCGTCCCACCGAGGAGAGCTACACGGAAATCGACGTGCCAGTTTACGGCATGGGCGGATGGTACGACGTGTTCCTCCAGGGCACGCTAAACAACTATATGGGCGTCAGACGGCAAGGACTTGAACCGGGTAAGAGCAACCAGAAAGTGGTCATCGGCCCCTGGATTCACAGCCTCGGTGATTCGGGCAAGGACACAGGCACAGGCGACGTTGAGTTCGGAGAGTCCGTACGCATCGACCTGATGGACGAACACGTCCGCTGGTTCGACTATTGGTTGAAGGGCATAGACACCGGAATCCAAGACGAGCCCCCGGTCAACGTGTTCGTCATGGGCGCGAATCAGTGGCGTGCGGCGTCAGATTGGCCGATCCATGACACTCAGTACACGCCCTACTATCTTCGCAGCCAGGGCGGCGCAAATTCGATGTTCGGAAACGGCACTCTAAACACGTCTCCGCCATCAACTGAGGAATCGGACCAGTTCGTTTTCGACCCCAATCATCCTGTTTTGACCGTCGGTGGAAGCACGTGTTGTTCAGAAGACCTGACACCCGTTTCTATGGGGCCTCGNGACCAACAGCAGTTAGAGTGGCGCCCTGACGTCCTTGTGTACTCGTCGCCGATCTTGGATCAGGACGTCGATGTCATCGGGCCGGTCAAGATGACACTCTACGCAGCGTCCGACGCTCCGGACACCGACTTCACGGCCAAGCTGGTGGACGTTCACCCCAACGGAAGTGTCATCAACATCGCTCAAGGAATCATTCGTGCCAGGTATCGGGACTCGTGGGAGGCGCCGACCCTGCTGGAGCCAGGGAAGATATACGAGTACACAATTGACCTGTGGTCAACCAGCAATCGCTTCCTCAAGGGCCATCAGATTCGATTGGAAGTCTCGTCCAGCAACTTCCCTCAGTTCGACCGCAACCCCAACACAGGACACGCTTTCGGGATGGACACAGAGACCCGTNTTGCCCATCAGACCATCTACCATGACGAGGAGCATCCGTCCCACATCCTGCTGCCGATCGTGCCCATCAATTGACGGGACAGAACTGTTTCGATAGTGATGAGGACAAATTATGCACATCCGTATTTTCTACATCTACCCGTCCCCGCCGCGAGCCAATGAAGCCCACGACCTGGTTGCCGAGTGGCTTGCCCTAATCCAAGCAACCTCACTNGCAATGTTTCTCGCTCAGTGTTCGGGGAGACTCCNAACTTTGCCATTTCAACTCGGCACGAAAACATGGATGCGTTTGAAAAGAGCCGCGACGCAATGATGGCTTGTTCCGAGATCCATGAATTTACATCCAAGCTATCACCTCTGTTGAAACAGCCGACGAATGTCACAATCGCCAATGCCCTAATCATCGGCAGTCCCCCGCTGATAACACTCGATACACTCACAGAACATGGTTCCATCCCGGCCAGGGTAACGTTGGACGAGTCCGTGCTTTGCTCGGCGAGTTCACGGCGGCAGGCAGAACGACTTACAGTTTGTTCCAACAGCATTACGCAACCCCACAGGTCTCATACTCACTGGCAGGGAAAACTATCAAACGCTTGATGAGTATGAAAATGTGGTCAGGACAAGAGATTCTGGCCAAGGTGGATGCTCTATAGCGAAGGCCAGGGGGATGGCGAACTATTTGAAAAATTGGTGCCATACAGAGGTTCGCAAATTGNGGNCTCGTTGGACTGAATTAAAATATTAATGGACCCCATCTAGCTCTGCTTTGAATTGAATGCTTACCGAAATTTAGGAGAGACCATTGAAGTACGACGTTGTAATTGTAGGCGCAGGCTCAGCCGGCGGAGTGCTTGCGTCTCGCCTGTCCGAAGACCCGAATCGGTCTGTTCTCCTGTTAGAAGCAGGGCCAGACTTCNAGGATTTCGAGAGCCTGCCCGACAAAGTGAAGTACAGTTACAACGCCTGGGCGTCGGCCTACGACCCAGACGCCTTCACATGGGGTTACAGAGGCACGGCAGGCCCGGACCGAGAACCCATGATTGTCCCTCGCGGCAAGGTGATGGGTGGCTCGAGCGCGATCAACGGGACGGTGTGGTTCCGAGGCATCCCCGAAGATTTCGACGAGTGGGCAGAGCAGGGCAACACCGAGTGGTCGTACATCAAGACTCTACCGTACTTCCGAAAGTCCGAGACCGACGCCGATTTTTTGGGCGACGACTTCCACGGCTCCGACGGGCCTATTCCGGTCAAGCGTTACAAGAAAGAGGACATGCTGCCCAGCGTTCAAGCGTTTTGGGACGCAGCGAAAGGCGCGGGNTTCCCGGAAACTCACGACNTGAATCACCCTGAGTCCACAGGCGTTGGAGCGCGCCCCCTGAACAACGTCGAGGGTGTGCGAATGAGCACCGCGCTGACGTATATCGACATGACTCGTCATCGGCTCAACCTGACCGTCCGGTCTNACGTCCACGTTCGGCNGATACTGTTCGAAGGCAATCGCGCCGTGGGNCTGGAGGTCGAGAGCGGCGACGAAAAGTTCACTATAGAAGCAGAAGAGATCATCCTGAGCGCTGGAGCCATNAATTCGCCTCAACTACTGATGCTTTCCGGCATCGGTCCGTCTGAACACNTGCAAAGTCTTGACATTCCNGTAGTTCAGGATCTGCCAGGCGTGGGAGAAAATCTTCGCGACCATCCAACTGTGTTCCTGCTTTACCGTATCGACATTGAGCAGGACGAACTCAACACGTCGCCCGTTCAGGCAGGAATGCGCTACACGACTCCCGGCTCACCATATCGCAACGACATGCAGATGAGTCCAATTCTGCGAACCAGCGAGCATCGACCTCCTGGCGTTGAGTTAGACGACGATTCCCGATACATGGGATTCAGCGTCGGACTCCAAAAGGCGGAGGCAGCCGGACAGCTTCGACTGCAATCCGCCGACCCTCACGACCAGCCGCTGTTAGACTACCGTTACCTGACTCACGCTTTCGACACCGAACGTCTTCGAGGGGCCGTCAGGCTATGCGTCGATATCGTGTCTCGGCCTGAGTGCAAGGACGCCCTCCTCGAACGGGCAAATCCCACCGACGCCGACCTTGAGACCGACGAAGCGTTGGATCGATGGCTCAGGGCAAACGTTTCCACGCAGCAGCACTCTTGCGGCACTTGCAAGATGGGGCCGTCGTCGGACCCGATGGCTGTCGTTGACCAGTATTGCAAAGTTCATGGTATCGAAGGGCTAAGGGTCGTGGACGCATCGATCATGCCCGACGTGGTGCGAGCCAACACCAACGCCTCAACTATCATGATCGGCGAGCGCGCCGCAGACCTAATCATCGGACAGCAGTAACCCGATAAAAAACTCCCTGCTACCTTCGTGGGCGGGAGCCGAAGCGCTCACGAAGGAGCAGAGAGGCCGAAAGTTTGGGAAGTTGGGTTGAAACTGTCCCTCACTCCTCCAAACTTATCTGAAAAAGTGTTTGTTTTCAGGTATGCGTAGGAATAATTTGTGTTTGCAGTTTTCTCGAAGTGTTTGCGCCTCGTTACGAGTCCAATTCCGCCTGTAAGCATTCAGCGAAAATGGGACAGAAAGCTAATGGAGGTTGGTTGGCCCATTGAATCCCGCCATGTTCTGCTGGACCTGATAGGGTCCTAACTTGCGCCTGACGAAACGCTGACGCTAACGCCGGTTACTGCGTAATCGAACCCCCCTTTGCTCTCCTTTCTTCCCAGTGAGTTGCGATCGCCCCGTCTTTACACTCCCATTACAATCATGTACGTTTCACACGCTTGAAACGAAATGCGGCGTGCCATGACCAACGTCGCGCCCGCCTCCGGAGGGAATTCTATGACTGGCGAAAAGCAGTATGACGTGATCGTCGTCGGTGGCGGCAATGCCGCGCTCACGGCCGCCCTGGCCTCAGCAAATGAGGGCGCTAAGACATTAATGGTGGAGAAGGCCCCTGAATACCTGCGGGGCGGAAACTCCTACTTCACGGGCGGGCTGTTCAGGTTCGCCTACGAGGGCCTGGAGGATATCCTGGGCGTTCTGGATGAGATGTCCGAAGAGGAGCAGGCAGGCATCGACGTGGGGAGTTACAATCAGGCGGCCTTCTACTCCGACATCATGCGCGTGACCGAAGGTCTATCCGACCCTCAACTCATCCAGACGCTGGTGGGACAATCCTACCCCACGATGAAATGGATGAAGGACGAGGGCGTTCCTTGGATTCTGGCGTACGGGCGCCAAGCGTTCCGCCACGAGGGGATTCTGCGATTCTGGGGTGGTCTCATTGTGGAGGCAGTGGGTGCTGGCAAAGGCCTTTCAGACAGCCTATTCGAGATTGTCGAGAAAAAGGGCGTGGACGTCCGATACGAGACCAAGGCGACAGTCCTACGCACCGACAACCAGGGAAAGATCGTCGGACTGACCGTAAAAGATTCCAGCGGTTTTCAAGATTTGGATAGCGACTCGGTGGTCTTGGCCTGCGGAGGATTTGAGGCCAACCCTGAGATGCGAACACGCTACCTGGGGCCGGGTTGGGAGCTGGCAAAGGTTCGCGGCACTCAGTTCAACACCGGCGACGGCATCCGAATGGCCCTGGACATCGGAGCGCAGTCCTTCGGCCACTGGAGCGGTTGTCACGCCGTCGCCTGGGACCTCAACGCCCCGCCCACTGGAGACAGAAACGTCGCAGACCTGTTCCAGAAGCATTCCTACCCCTTCGGCCTGATCGTGAACGTCGAGGGCAACCGGTTCGTCGATGAGGGGGCCGACTTCCGAAATTACACCTACGCTAAATATGGCAGGGAAATTCTGTCCCAGCCNCAGCGGGCCGCCTTCCAGATATTCGACCAGAAGACCAAGCACCTGCTGAGAGACGAATACAGCGTNGCCCAGGTTTCGATGGCCGAATCGAACACCATCGAGGGATTGGCCGAAGGTCTGGACATCGACAAAGATCAACTGGTAAAAACGATTGCCGAGTTCAACGGCGCCGTGCAGGAAGGCGAATTCAACCCCACAGTGCTGGACGGAAAGAACACCGAGGGCATCGAGCCGCCCAAGTCCAACTGGGCTGTGCCGATCGACGAGCCTCCGTACTTGGGTTACGCAGTCACCTGCGGCATAACATTCACCTTCGGCGGCCTCAAGATCAACGACACCACCCATGTTCTGGACACCGANGACTACGCGATTCCGGGGCTATACGCGGCAGGCGAGCTAACTGGCGGTCTGTTCTACCACAACTACCCCGGCGGCTCCGGCCTGATGGCCGGCGCGGTGTTCGGGAAGATAGCCGGCGGAGAGGCAGCCCGATACGCTCTGAGCGAAGAGTGACTAGGCATGCCCCGGCCAGCTAGAGTTACCGCCCGGTCTTCCAGTTCCAAAGGTTAGGAAAGGAAGGTGAACGAGTTGTAGTCGGCATCTTTAAGCTGACCGAGGATGTCTCTGGCTNGCGACGGATCGGTAACGGACGTATATTCCGGTGCCGTTGTGAACGGATTCATAAGAGGGCTGCGCACCTGCACGACGTTGCTTCCGGTCNGTTGGAAAAGCGGTGGNAAGTTACCNTGTTGGGCTACCGTAGCGGGGTCGGACCGTAGTTAAGCGCAACATTGGGCTGGGTACGTCCTGTGCTGTACGCACTTCAGAGCAACTCAAAAGGGATATTTNGCCCATTACCTGATCGGGTATTCCGGCCTGATTTCGTCATCAGAATACAATGCCTCGATTTGTGAGTGATTAATATGGATGAAGGAAATTAATCCGCTCAATATATGNGTCACGTTCACAATTGACGTCGGAGCNGCCAGTCATGGTTCGGNTGCCCTGAGAAATCCAGGATTGAACACTCAACGCCATCTACCGCCACGTTGAGCGAAGCCGAAGCATCTAGTCGTGTGAGACANCCTCTGTTCAATGCAGACNAGATTCTTTGCGTAGGTTCAGAATGGACAATCTCTNGACAAGAATTCGCTGCTGATTCGTCTGGCTAAGTTGGCTCCAGTCAAAACTTGCGCAATTCGAGCACTTATATCGTCGTGCTAGACGCTTCGCCATGCGGTATCATCTATATGAGGGACAAAACACTAGATCTGTCCCGAATTTGATGAACGAACGCTCTCTCAAATAAGGGAATGGCGGCCACATGGGGGTATTGTCTCTGGTGAAAGNATTCTCTGGACGGCTGGAGTCCGTGGTGGAGTCTCTTACCGACGCCCTTCCTCCGTATCGAACAGCCCAGGGAATTCTGGACGCCAAGGAGACCTGCGACGACGGGAAATTCTACATCCACGTCACCGACTCCAGGGTCGAGGTTGACGAAGCCACCTGCCAAATCCTGGAAATCGGAGAGATGCTCAAGGTCCACTACACCCGAGGCGGCCGCGCCATCAACATCGACCGCTACCTACCTCAGAACGGCGTGGAATGACATCAGTCCCCAAACNTTCCTAACTTTTCGTGTCAGTTCATGCTATCCATGATTCGTAACGTCAATGTGAACCGCGCACTCTGCTCCGTGTTATCCGCAACAACTTCTCCCCGGTGCGCTACCACGATAGCCTGAACGATCGCCAATCCCAACCCGTTCTCGGTGTACGAAGAGGCGTTTCGCCCTCGATGGAAATGCTCGAACAGATGGGAAATATCTTCGCCAATACCCACGTGATGGGTAATGACCCCACTATCGTCAATAATTGGAGTTACGACATTATAGATCCAGATGGTAGAGCCATCTNTACGGACGGCAGGATATTNGTTACGCCATGTCCAGCCGGACACAAGCGTGTCGTGGAGTTCTCCGCCGTCCTCAGAGGGGTGGTTGTTGAAATCGGCGATTTTCGGCCAATAACGGCATCAGACGTGTAGCCCATCATTCGCATGAAACCCTGATTCACGTACTGAATTACACTCGAGGTATCCGAGATGACGACAACTAGGCGAGTCTGATCCAGAGCGTTGGACATTGTCCAGAGATCGTTTGCATTGCTGAGTCAGCAGCTTATTCTTGGGTCCGCCAAACACCCCGTGCCACACTTCGATCAGGCTACTGCACCGACGCGCAAGCGGTCGATTTACTCTGTTGAAAGTTTCGTCCTTTTTAGGATAAAACCCTTCTCCCCGGATATACGCAGATCATTGGGCCTGGCGATGACGACTCCTGCGATGGTGTCTTCTTCCTTGCCTGCNTTGAATTTCCACGTAAGNTCGATCGTTTCTTGAGGCAGGTCGGTGGTGGCAAACTGTATCTCGTCGTACCTCAATCGCTCGACGACCCTTACCTTGCTCCCGACCCATTGATCGGAGCCTGCCACTGGTTCACTAAACCGCAGGGTCACGGCCTTCCCTTCTCTATCAATCAGCGCAGTCAAACTGCGTTGATCTGTCTCGCTGGGAATGACCACAGAGCCCTCGTATTCGTCCCATTTCACATTGTCTGGCATTTGTACGTTATCCTTTTATAACTGTTCTCAAACATTCGACGATCAGGATAACCCAGCGAAGCGACATGGGACAACCTCTTCGTTTAGCTGCCTGCCTGCTCCTAGCGAGCAAGCCTATCTCCTCTTTCTTTCAATATCCTGACCTCGGCTGCGAGTTCGAGGATCGCGTCACCGTAGGTTTGGCCGGACTTTTGCAACAGAGAAGCCAGGTTTGCCGTCAGCCCGCCAAAAAGGCCGATTCCAACCAGCATCAGCACCATCGCGATCGCGTGTCCTGTGGCTGTGACCGGCGTAATGTCACCGTATCCCACAGTTGTTACTGTCACTATCGCCCACCAGAGCGCGTCCTCGAACGAAACTATCTGAGAGCTGGAGGTGGTCTTCACGGAGGTCGCGATTGTGGCCGCGATGATGACCAGACCCATCACATATACCAGGAAAAGGTCCACCTGTATCATCCTACGAACACCCATGACTCCCCTGAATCCAAACAGGAACACTCGGATGATCCGCAGAGGCCGGAACCACGGGACTAAAACTACTATTGCCTCTAGCCAGCGCCTGCGAATGTACTGAAGGCGATGCGGCGCCACGATAACCTTGAGTATCAAGTCAGTGGCAAATATCGCCCAGATGAATATCTCCAGTGTAAAAAACAACTGCTCTCTTGCATCAGATAATTCCCAAAGTTTGGGGCCCACCAGCAGTGGTGTGATGGCGGATGACAGCAGCGACAAAGGCAATTCTATGAGATGTTCGATCCTGTTGAGCATCACCTCTCTTCGCTCAACGTTGGGGCTAATGGATTCCGGCGACGTGTTCATGAGGGGTCACTTAGAGTTTTCTCGCGTTATCAGGTGCCAGGACTCGTGGTTCCTGACCCCTGAAACCTTAAAACCTGATAACCTAAGATTCATACGAATCTGGAAGGCGGAATTGTATGTTCGTTGTTGGCACGGCGGGACATGTTGACCACGGGAAATCCACCCTGGTGCAGGCGCTAACTGGCATAGACCCGGACAGGCTCCAAGAGGAGAAGGACCGGGGCATGACCATCGACCTCGGATTCGCATGGCTCCAACTGCCCGGCGGAAACGAGGTCTCTATCGTTGATGTTCCAGGTCACGAGCGTTTCGTAAACAACATGCTAGCCGGAGTGGGAGGCATCGACCTCGCCCTGCTGGTTGTGGCCGCCGACGAGTCGGTGATGCCCCAGACCCGCGAGCATCTGGCCATCTTGGACCTGCTTCAGATACCACGCGGCCTTGTCGCCCTCACCAAGACAGACCTCGTTGAAGATGACTGGCTGGAGCTTGTGACAGCAGACGTCGAGGAGGTTCTGGAAAGCACAAAACTGGAAGGCTCTCAGATCATCCCCGTGTCAGCCATGACCGGGGACGGCCTCCCGGAGCTTATAGCCGCGATTGAGAGCATGCTGACTGAGACGAACCCTAAGAAGGACGTCGCCCGCCCGCGATTGCCAATAGACCGCTCATTCACTATCACAGGCTTCGGGACCGTGGTCACCGGAACGCTGGTGGACGGCTCTCTGGAGGTCGGCCAAGAGGTGGAGTTGGCCGTGTCGGGCCGCACCACCCGCATCCGAGGGCTTCAGACTCACCGACAAAAAGAAGAAATGGCCGAGCCGGGAACTCGTGTGGCGGCTAACCTCATCGGTGTCCCTCATGAGGAGATTCACAGAGGCGAAGTGCTGACCATCCCCGGATGGCTCAGGCCCACCACGGCCTTCGATGTTCACCTGCGGGTCATCCCCGACGCGCCCCAATCGCTGCGCCACAATATGTTCGTGACCGTGCACACAGGCTCCAGCGAGGCTATAGCCCGCCTGCGTTTGCTGGAGGGCGACCGGGTAGAGCCAGGCCAGACAACCTGGGCGCAGTTGAAGCTGGAGACTCCATTAGCCGTCGCCAAGAGCGACTATTTCGTAATCAGATCCAACCTGACCACCCTGGGCGGCGGCAACATCGTGGACACCCACGCCCGACGCCCTCGTCGCAACCACCTTCCCACCATCGAACGCTTAGAGACAATGGAGAAGGGTTCGGATCGCGAAATTCTGCTCAAAACCATTGAGATGTCGGAGCCTAGCGGTTTCGTTGATATAGTCAACCGGGCCAATCTCAACCCCGATATGGCAAAAGACGAGCTATCGGGCATGGGCTGCGAGGGTCTGGTGGTGACTCTCGGGAACGGGGCCATACGCAATGGCACACGATTCTACACCAGCGGAGGCTGGACCGCTCTGGGCATGAGAGTGCGAAACGCTCTGGCCAGCTATCACGAACAGTTCCCGCTGCGTCCGGGTTCGCCCAAAGAGGAGCTTCGGTCGCGAATCAACCTGACTCCCCAAGACTTCAACGACGCACTCCCGTTGCTAAACGAAGGCGGCGTGACGGTCGAGTCTGGCTCTCTGGTGCGCCTGCCTGACCACAAGCCATCCCTCTCAGACACTCAGGAAGGCTCGGTCACGGGATACCTGAAACTGCTGGACTCTGATCCCTTCTCCCCGCCAACCGACTCACCCATTGACCCAGAGGTTCTCAGCCTGCTGGATGAGCAGGGTCGTGTGGTAAAAGTCAGCGAAACAGTGGTCTTTTCAGCTACGGCATATCGGCAGATGGTTGATAAAATATCCTCGCACATAAAGGATGAAGGGGAGATCACGGTGGCCGATGTTCGAGACCTCCTCGGCACAAGCCGAAAATACGCACTGGCGCTTATGGATCATATGGATCACCAGCGCATAACCCGTAGAGTAGGCGACGCCAGAGTGCTGAGGTAGGTTTTAGGTGTCAGGTGGTCAGGTATCAGGAATTGTCCATCCTGAGCCGAGGCGAAGGATCTGGTCGCGAGCATGACAACTTGGCTATTCGCATACATAAAGGCGTCGATTCTGTCATCATGACCGATTCAAAAACTTCACAGGTTGAAACAGGCAAACTCCATATAACGCTGGACTCCAATAATCTGCAAGTGTCCTATGTGTCGTCGATGCTGAGAGTGCTTCAAGCGGCAGTCCGAGACATCGCCAGAGGCGTGGACGGTGCTCACGAACTGTTCGAGAATCAACCACAGCCTGTGCTGTTGCTCTCAACAGAGGTTGACGGCCCTGATTTGCAATTGCAGATCTTCTTTGCTGACCCCGCCAACTCCAAGCCGATGATGGATCTTTCCGCCCAGGCATTCGACCCCTTCATGGTTCAGTTCGAAAACCTGCTCAAACTGCTCCCTCAGCTTGGATTGTGGGGACGGGTGGCCCGACGCTCAGGCCCCAGCAGTATCGAAACCGAGACCGACCGCAGGCTTGACGAGCTTCGAGTCGAGCTTCGACACTTTTCCAGGGCGACTCTAAGGTTCGGAAAACGGAGCATATCTTTCAACGGCGACCAGTTGGCGATCGAATAGTGTTCCGCACATCGAGCTCAAATCATGGCCCTTGACCTGGGAAAGACTGCCATCCAGATAGAGCGCATGACCGACGACCTGCGCGCCCAGCAGTCCGGCAAGCTCCAGAGGTTGGATCATGCGCTGGAGGTTGTGGACGGCTTCGACACCGAAGCCTACGAAGATCAACGCGCCCGATCCGCACAGACCCTGGCGTGGCCTTCCGTTCCAATTGTCAGCGAACCTCCATCCGCTCGACACTCGTCTCCGGAACTGCCCGACGACTTCTGCGTCGTGGCCGTGGACGGCTCCCATATCGACGTGGATCGGCACATCCCGGCACGGTGCTTTCTCATCAACATTGGAACCTGTGTCCTGACCTACGGCTCCCAACCCGACGCCGTGCTGACCAGCGAGCCGCACCTGTACGCTCACGAAGACGAACTGGTCATCCAAGACCAAAGCGCCAAGCACCGCCAGCAGTACATCCAGGGCGGAGTGTTGGGCGCGAAACGCGCGGTTGAGGAGATTCGCGGGCTGGTTGATGCGGTCCGAAAACTGCCTCCCAACATGCCGACTTTGGCCCTGATGGACGGCGCGTTGGTTATGTTTATCGACCGAGGATATCAAGATTTCGTGATCGAAGAGCTTATGGAGGTAGGCTTCGTGGCCGCACTCAACGATCTTCGGAGCCTGGCAGAGAAGCGCCCTTTGGCTGTGGCGGCCTACGTCAGCTTGCCAGGTTACGCCGAGTTCATGGGCGCGGTGCGAGTGAGCGCCTGCCCATACGAAATTTCCGACTGCGCTGTCCACTGCGGTCAGTTGCCGGTAGGCAGTCGCCCCTGCGACGATGCCGCCGAGGGCATCCTGGACCGCGAAGTATTCTCGAGACTGTTGGATAAAGGCCAACGGTCCGCCGTGTTCGACTCCACAAACTCGCTGGTCGTCAACTACTACGACAGCCACGGAATCAGCTTCTTCTACATCAACTCGGGAGAGGAAATCGGGCGGGTCGAGATACCCTCGTGGATCGCCCAGGATGAGGCGATGCTCAGCCTCACTCACGCCTTGGTTCTGGACCAGTGCCGCCGAGGGCCAGGTTATCCTATCTCCTTGATGGAGGCCCACGAACAGGCCGTGGTCACAACCTCGGATCGCCGGTATTTCGTCGATCTGATAGAGGAATCCCTCCAGGACAACCGCATGGCTGTATTCACCTCCGAGAAGAACCGCTCAAAACGCCTGCGTTGGCTTTAGTTGGTGTAACCAACGAAATCAGAACCGATACCCGTGAAACCCCGTGGCTCATGCGTTTGAAAGTAGTTTACAACTTCTCAGAACTATCATCAGTTCGTGCTAACTTGAAGTGCCGCGTTTATGGAAGCTCCAGGCTCCAACTTGGAAAATTCCGGGATTGACGAGCTTCAATCGGCCAAAGCGAGGTTACGAAGGCAACAATGCATACTCACTCCTCCAGAACATCCCACGCAACCTCAGCGAACGTATCGTCGGTTAATTTGTCCGCGCATCCGTTCCCAGCGCCGGCGATGAAACAGCAAGGCCATCTGCCGCTGCCAGATGAATCGTCACAGAACCCCCAGCGTCACGGGCGCAGTATCGGTAAATTAAACGTTTTTCCTCCCAGAATGCTTCGGCTTATGACGTTACTGCATTGCCGGACCGGGTGCGCGTAAATTTGGAACGAGCGTTCCAGTCTGATTTCTCCCAGGTCAGGATACACGCCAACGATTCAGGTGCCGGCTCCCTCAACGCCCTGGAGTGGTCAGAAACACGCTGCAACCGCCGTTCGTTTCATTGGATGTCAGGAAGGACAGGCTGGAAAACGTCGAGCCTAATGTACATGCTCTGGTCGCCGAGTTGGACGGCCGAGATACCGGCAATATCGCTCNGATCTNCGGGCATAGCCGCCTCTNCNCACTCTGCGAGCCTCGGCATGACGNTGCGTGTCNACNTCCAGNGTCAGGGNATCGGCACCGAACTCATGGCGGCNTTGGTGGGCCTGGCCGAGAACTGGCTCAACCNCCAGCGCATCGAGNTTCAGGTCTATACTCACAACGANCCGGGCATTGCGTTGTACGAAAAGTTTGGATTCGAGATCGAAGGCACGCATCGCGACCACGCCCTTCGGGNTGGCCTATACGTGNAATCCTACACAATGGCACGGCTGAGNTTGTGAATTTTCGTGCTCCCGCACNCGTTTAACAATTGNCCAAAANCTGTCATGCTGAACGGAGTAAAGCATCTGGTCGATTGTGAGACAACTATTGTATTGNTTACGACTAGATTCTTCGTCTGCGGACTCAGAATGGACAATTCCTGATACATATGACAGACAACAACCATCGGCTCGGCGAGGTCATCGAGGCCTCGACCACNGAGTTCACATCTCAGAGTTATGACCTCTACGACGCTCCACCGTTGGGGACGCTTGTGCGCTGCGGCGGTGAGTCCGAGACTGGCGTGGTGTACGGNATAGTGTTCGAGGTCGCAACTCGCAGCCTGGACTCGGCCCGTCGGTCCATAGCGCGCGGACGCGACGAGGATTCCGAAGCTGCCATCTACGAAGAGAATCCCCAGCTTAACCGACTGTTGACCACCGAATTCCGAGCGCAGACTGTCGGGCATAGAGACCACGAGACCCTGCGTCGTTGGCTGGCTCCTTTGCCTCCGCGAATCCACTCATTTGTGCTTCCGTGTCACGGAGATGAGTNGAGAGAGTTCGCNGGTTCGCTGGAGTTCGTGTCCATCCTGCTATCGGCTCCCACAGCGGCCACCGACGACGTTCTGGCGTCGTTTCTCCGNCGGGCCAGCGTGTCTTATCCAGACCCCGAATCGTTCTTGATACGGGCGGGGCGTCAGCTAACCCCGCTCCTNGGAGACCAATTACAGCGACTGAACAACATTCTCCGGAGGCTCTCTCCATGACTCAGAACGGCAGCATGCAGCCCGAATCTCTGGTCGGCCAGACTTCTTCCCAGAACCTGGGCATGGTCGTCTCCGGCTCTCTGACCGAGGGCATGGAAGTACGGCTGGACGCTTCGACCTCCATTGAGGACATCAAGGTCGGCACCTTCGTGAGCATCCAGGGCCAGCGGATGCGATTCTTCGGAGTGGTGACTGAAGTTGCACTCAAAGCGATGGATCAAACAATGGTGACCTCGCCTCCCGACGTGTCCAACCCCTTCATCGCCAAAGTTATCTCCGGCACCGCCGCGTATGGGACCATCACTGTCGAGCCGATGCTTACCATCGGCGGCGGCGACAACATCGCGGGCATCGACGGCCCACAGCCTGCCAAGACCGTCCCTCCTCACTTCTCCGCCGTGGGCACGGCCACCGACGACGACATCCGTATCGTCTTTGGAGAGGAGGACGAGAACCTTTTCTATATCGGCAACCCTCTGGATATGGAGACGCGCCTGTGCCTGAACATCGAGGAGTTGGTCAAACGCAGCAACGGGGTGTTCGGAAAGTCCGGCACAGGCAAGACGTTCCTAACTCGCTTGCTGTTGCTGGGAATCCTCCAGAACGGGACCGCCAGCAATCTCGTGTTCGACATGCACGGCGAGTACGGATGGAAAGGCACCAGCGAGTCGGACAACCGCGAGGTCAAAGGCCTCAAGCAGTTGTTCCCCTCCAAGGTCGCCGTGTTCTCGCTGGACGAGGAAAGCTCGCGGCGTCGCGGACTCAGCCCCGACTATATAGTGCGGATCGGCTATGAGGAGATCGAACCCGAGGACATTCAGATGCTCAGGGACACCCTCAACCTGTCAGAGGTGGCAGCGGATGCGGCCCACGCTCTCCAACGCAAATTCGGTCGGCGCAGGTGGCTAAAAAGTTTCCTGGACCTGCCAACCGGCTCGGATGTGGGAGAGTTGGCCCAAGAGCTTAACGTCAACGAACGCGCTCTTTCAACCCTGCACAGTCGGCTAGCGAGGCTGGATCGGTACCATTTCATGGATAAGGACAGCGGCCACGATTCGGTGAACCAGATTCTGAACTACATCGAGCGCGGCATGCACGTTGTGTTGGAGTTCGGACGCTACGGGAGCGATCTGACGGCCTACATCCTGGTCGCCAACCTGCTGACCCGCCGAATCTATGACCGCTACCAGCGGCTGACCGAGCGGGCGATGGGCGACCAGACCGAGCGTCCGCGCCCCCTGGTCATCACCGTAGAGGAGGCCCACAAGTTCCTGAGTCCTGCCATCGCCGACCAGACCATCTTCGGCACCATCGCCCGCGAGATGCGGAAGTACAACGTCACGTTGCTGGTAGTGGACCAGCGACCCAGCGGTATAGACGACGAGGTGATGAGCCAGATCGGAACCAAGCTCACCTGCCTGCTTGACAACGAGCGCGACATCGATGCCGTGCTTACCGGTGTGTCGGGAAGCCGCAAGCTCCGCTCGGTGCTGGCACGTCTGGAGTCCAAACAGCAGGCGTTGGTCTTCGGCCACTCGGTCCCCATGCCTGTGGTCATCAGGACACGGGACTACGGCTCGGCAGACTCCTATCGTGAGTTCGGCTTCCGAGATGAGGCCCAACTAAAAGCCCAGGTGGAGCAGGACATAGCCGACCTCTTCGGCCCGGATGATGGGTGAATTCGAAGTCAAGGAGCGAAGTTCCTCTCACATCGTGTAAGTTGGGCTTCTCCCGTGCCGATTGCACCGATTAACTGAGCGCAACAGTGTTTATGCTATCGTCAATTGGCAATTAACTTCACACGATGCCCGCATTAAACTTAAAAACCTATCCCCCCATAATTAATTGGACTGACTACTAAATTGTCTTGCTCGGCTGATGATAGGCCAATGTTCTGTCCTAGTTTGCTGGGGCCTCCGGAGCCGGAGCTAACCAGGGAACCTTCCAGTCCAGTTCTTCCGAGAGTTCGGTATTTCATCTATCCTCCAGGAGTGGGTTTCAGCCTTCAGTTTGTTTCGATTCGCCAAGCGCGTGCAGTCCATTCTGGACGGACGCAAAGAATCTGGGCGTCAGTGAACTGGCGTTGGCCTGATACCGGTCAGATGTTTCGACTTCGCTCAGTGTAGATATGTTGGTGAGTCAGCGTTGAGTGATCTCTCAAGGCAGTCTGAGATTTATGTCGGCTGGCATAATAACCCACACGAGAACATCACCCTTCTGCCATCTGAGCGAGCACCTGCCGGTGTTACACTCTACTAATGGAAGACATCGGGAAGCCGCAACAAACCGCCGACTCGGATTCGCCTAGTGCTCAGGGTCAGCGGTTGTTTTATGGTTGGGTCATTGTGGGTGTCATGGCGGCAACCGGAGCGGTCAGCATGGCGATGGGCGCGCTGAACTTCGGCCTGTTCATAAAGCCAATGGGCGATGAGTTGGGCATCGGGCGTTCCACCTTCGGCTGGGCGCAGACGGCTCGCCAGGTCTCAAGCGCTGTGACCAGCCCCGGCGTTGGTTGGCTTCTGGATCGTTTCGGCTCCAGAGTTATGCTTCCCGCCGCCGCGTTTTTCACTGGTGGCGCGATGATCGGCCTGGCTTTCATGAACTCTGCATGGCAGTTGATGGCACTATTTGCCCTCATGGGCCTGGTCGGAATGAGCGGCCCCGGCGCGCTGGTAACGTCTGTCCCGGTGTTGAAGTGGTTTGTGCGAGACCGGGGCAAGGCCATATCGTTCATGGCTCTGGGCATCCCCGTTGGCGCAATGATTTTCGTTCCCCTTACTCAGGTGTTTATAGACGCATGGGGCTGGAGACAGGCCTGGGTTGTCCTGGCAATTCTCGGAATTGGCGTGATTGTGCCTCTGGCGAGCATATTCGTAAGGCGCCAACCTGAAGACATGGGCCTGCTGCCAGACGGAGTGAGGCCCTCTATTGCAGCGACTGACGAGTTTTCATCACCACTCGCTCCAGATGACGAAGTGTCCTGGACAGTCCACGACGCGATGCTCACGGGCACGTTATGGCGGTTGGTCATCGTATTCAGCGTGCTTGCCCTTGCCATCGGTATAGTGGCCGTCCACCGAATTCCGGCCTTCATGGATCGTGGTCTGGACGCAACACTCATATCTTTTGCCACTGCCGTAGACGCCGTGTGCGCTGGCGCGGCGACCTTCGCATTCGGGATGCTGGTGAAACGCTTTTCCGGACGGTTAATGGGAAGCATAGGGTTCGCTCTGCTGGCCGTCGCCAGCGTGTTGACTATCTATGCCACCACGAGTTTCATCATGTTCCTGTCTATGGCGGTGTTCGGGTTGGGCATCGGCGGAATGATGTTCCTCCAGAACTTCATCTGGGCAGACTACTTCGGACGGGCCAACGTTGGGAGCATCCGAGGCCTTGTGATGCCCATCAACCTGGCCGTGGGAGGCATCGGCGCGCCCCTGGCGGGGTATGTCCGGGACGCCACAGGTTCCTATGATTCGATATGGTGGGTGGGCGTGGGCCTTATGGTCGCTGTTACGGCGCTGTTGGCAATGACGCCGCCTCCGCCCGCGCAGCAGTAGACCTCGCTTGGTTAACCGACAGGCACATCAGACTTACACGGATGCGTTGTTGCTTGATTTACTCCCGCAAATTTCTTAGGGACAATTGCTAGTTTCGAGGGATCAAATCACTATCAGATAGTCATTGACAGCAGGGGCAGGTAGACATATAGTCGGGAGTGTCCCAGCTTATTGTGTTTTTATGCGATTCATCTGGAAAATGTAGGCCATAATTTTAGGGGTTTACACTTCCGAACAATCAATTCCAAATCACACATGAGAATAATGGGCGACCGAGTTATCAATTGGCGCTAATGAGTTTTGAGAAGGAGCGTTCGGGCAATGGTAATCAAAACAACGACCAGAAAGATCAGTCATATCGTCACTCGGCCCGGTAGAACAGATGGAGATGACGACATCTCCATTCCAGTTGCTGATCAACTCAGAACGACGCCAGGGATTCCAAAGAGAGAAAGCGACCTGGCTTTCTACTCAAGGACCTACCCGCTCGAGAGCCAGTCGATAGAAAAGACAGCCGACAGAGACTGGACGTGGACTGTATTCTCCGACGAAGTGTCCGGTTATCTCAACCAGCACATTGAAACAACCAAACCGATGGTCGATATTGCTGAAGTGTCAGCCGATCAGCCTCCCACAGGAATCCCTGATCACGCCAAGAACCTGACGGAAGATATCAGGAACAAGGCCAAGGAATTAGGTTTCGGAGAGGTCGGATTTACCCGTTACGATCGAAGATACGCCTTCAAGGTCAAAAAGGGATGGGTGAAATTCGAGCACGCTATCTGCCTGGCTCTGGAACAGGACTACCGCCAGACTCAGACAATCCCGAGCATGGAAGCCGAGTACACACACTACGGCACCTATGAGGACGAGAACAGACTGGGCATCATTCTTGCTGAATACATCCGAGAACATGGATATCGGGCCCAGATACATAGCCCGAACGACAACAGCGCAGCATACATACCCATGTTCGTTGAAGCAGGCCTGGGGCAACTGGGGGCGAATGGACAGTTGCTATCACCCCATTTCGGCTCTAGAGCCAGGCTGATGATTATCACCACTGACGCGCCGGTGACTCACGACGCTCCCATCGATTATGGCATTCACAAGTTCTGCGACATTTGCCAGGTGTGCGTGAACCGTTGCCCAGGAAGAGCACTGGTGAAAGAAAAGGTATGGTGGCGGGGCGCCGAGAAGAACAAGCTGATCTATGAACGCTGCCGACCCGTCATGGCCAAGTACGAAGGCTGCGGCGTCTGCATGAAGGTCTGCCCGGTCCAGAGATACGGAATGCAACCCGTCATGGAGCATTTCGTGGAGACGGGCGAAGTGCTCGGCAAGGACACAGACAATTTAGAGGGCTATACAATCGAAGAACGCGGGGGATACTTCGGCCCCGGCAAATTGCCGAAATTCGACCGAAAATTCTTTGACATCCCACACGGCAGCCGCGAAGACTGGCTGTTCGAGCAGTTCAAAGAAGCCGTGAAGGAAAAAGGCGGACTCGACGGCGCGAGCCTGGGCCAATTCGGGTCTAAGCTAAGCGAACTATTGGAAGTCGAAGACACCTCCAGAGGCGACGAGTGAGGCGTTCCCTGCCATAGATATCCAACATACAGCATGTGGTGTTCTCTAGTTCAATGCCCTGAAGGCGAATGAAAACAGCCCCCTGATGCTATCTCAGGGGGCTGTTTTGTGAAAAGAAGGGCGACACATATTCAAAGCGGTTATGATCCATGCGCTCATGAGTGGCAACCCAAGCCCTCGTCGGGGCGCCATTGTTGTTCCTTCGTACTTTTTCGTAGACCAGAGGGACCGTGACTAGAAGACTATCAAAGCGATCGGCAGCCTAGATCAAGTCCAACCACCAGAAACCCTGGTTCCCTGGATGAACAGTCAGGCAAATTTATGGAGGTTCCCCATGCCCGCGACCAATATTGACCATATAGCAATGCCCACAGCTAACGCAGAGCGTCTGATTGAGTTCTACAAGCGGCTAGGGTTCACCATCAACGACGAAATAGAGTGGCGGGCCGGAGAGGCGAGTATCTTCTCCATCCAGATCGGAAACTCCAAGATTAACGTTCACCCCGAAGGGTTCACCGCCAGCCTGCGCGGCCCCACAGCCGTTCCCGGATGCGGCGATGTGTGCTTCGTATGGGAAGGCTCCGCCGAGGAATGCAAGAAGATGCTGGACGACGCCGGCGTCGAGATCATCTCAGGCCCAGGCG
>PAIW01000015.1 GCA_002710885.1 Chloroflexota bacterium
CCTGACTTGGCCGACAATCCCAAATTCAAAGACAATGCTGCCCGGTTAGAAAACCGAGAAGCTCTGAATGAGGAACTCGGCGCCTGGCTGGGGCAGAGGCATTTGCGGGAGACCATGGAACAACTGATACCTGCGGGAGGGGTAGTGGGCCCTGTTTACGATGCTGCGCAGATTCTGGCGGACCCGCACTATCAGGCCCGGGACGACATCATAGAAATCGACGATCCCGAGTTAGGCCACACCAAGATGTTAGGTGTAGTACCCAAGTTCAGTAAGACTCCGGGCGAAGTCAAGCACGCAGGCCCCACCCTCGGCGAGCACAATAACCTAATTTACCGTACTTGGCTAGACATGAATGAATCACAGGTCACTGAACTAGAAACAAGAGGTACGATTTGAATCAATAAATCTTGATCGCGGACAATGGAGTTCTCCGCGAACCACTTGAAAGTGGCAAAAAAGAAGAAGCTAAGATATGCCAGCACAGTCACCTGCGATGTCCGGAAGCCCACCGTCGGTGACTGCCCGATGGTAAGTATCGTCTGATTTCAGACAACTACCACAGACAACCCCGAAACCCATATTTTACCTCAATCTCGGCAGCACTTTTTGGGATATGCGGGATATTTGGGCGACATCCGGCCATGTGGGCCCCAGCAGAATTGTTTTGGCCCCGGCGTCGATGTAGCTTTGGATGAACTCCGCGCACTCGTCCGCTTGGCCGAAAGCGCAGTTGTCATCCACGTCATACTGGGGGCCATAGTATGCGTGACAAAAAGACTCCAGGCGTTGTTTGGCTTGGTTCCGATCCTCATTAACGTAGACGTACATGAGCTTACCGGTGTCGAGTATATTGGGGTCTCTACTGGAGTCCAAGGCGTATTGTCGAATCTTACGACAGGCAAGGGCGTAGGCTTCGGCGTTCAATCCACCGCCGGCCACCCAGCCGTCCGCTTCCGCAGCGCGCTTGTACACTGCGTCTGCGGAACCGCCTATGATGATGGGTATGCCGGACTTCTGGACGGGTTTGGGGTCTACGTTCACATCGTCCATGTCATAGAAGCGGCCATGGAAGGTGACGTTTCGCTCCGTCCACAACTTACGCATCACTGTTAGGTCTTCGGTAAACTTGCTTACTCGCCGCCTCATGGATACCCCCATGGGACCGAATTCGTTATCCCGGCCACCTAGGGATATCCCCAGGGTGACCCGACCTCCAGATAGGTGGTCCAGAGTTGCCATCGCCTTAGCTACCAGCACAGGATGGCGAAGAACGAACAGCAGCACGGCCGTCCCCAACCGTACGCGCGAAGTGACGGTGGCGGCCACCGTCATCAAGGTGAACGTCTCCAAAATGTTGATCTGGTGGAACACCCTGTCGGTGAACCACAAAGAGTGGAATCCCATGTCTTCGGCGGAACGAAAGAACGAGGTATATTCGTCCATCGTCGGTGGCTGACCTGCAAAGAAGCTTGGTACGAGTAATCCTACGTTGGCATTGGTGGCCACGGCCTCCTCCTTTGTCCTAGTGCATGATTGATCAGGGGGTCTAATTCTACCCTAAACTCACCCGAGATCTGGACGTCTATCTGCTGTTGCGATACAACCTACAGCGCCGCTTATGCCGGCAACTCCGTGATCAATATCCAACAAGGACCGTCCCCCAATGGATAAGTCTCCAGAGCAGTCAACTCGCCGGATTTTGAGTTGATGCTAAATGAGGCCATACGCCCTGAGTCCTGACCGGCAGAGAACAGAAACTTGTCTTGGAGGTCTAGTGCCAGCGCGTTAGGTCGCGCCTCGGAGAGAACCCTGCCAATGGCGGACAGCGCTCCCGTTGATGTATCTACCGAGAAACCTGCGATACTGTCGTGGCCTCGGTTTGGAACGTAAAGAAACTTCCCCGAGGACGTGATCTGAATCTGGGAACAGGTGTTTCTCTCAGAGTAACCGTCTGGCAGGGTAGTTATGGTTTGGAACAAGGACAAAGTACCCGTAGCGGTGTCCAAACGATAACCAGATACGCTGCAGTCCTGTTCATTCGAAAAGTAGAGGACGTCCAAAGATGGATGGAAGCAGAAGTGGCGTGGGCCTAGGAACTCTTCCGGTTCCACCTTTGCTGGTGAATTTGGGGTAAGACGGCCGATATTTTCATCAAACTTGAACTGAAAGATGGCGTTGGGTCCGTTGCCTGCTATGTGAGGTACAAATGCGTAGGAATTAGTCACTTCCGTCTGTATCGCATGGGCCCCTGTTGCAGTGGCCAACCATTCGATAGGAGGATCCCCAACTGACCCATCTTTCCCGATCGGATGTACCGCCACATGCGCTCCTTGATAATACGCCGACAACACAAACTTGCCTTTGCGGTCAGTGTTGACGTAGACGGGCCAGGCCTCCAGAGGTACTGTGCCGTTCTGGGTAAGTCCTCCACTGGCTTGGTCAATTTGAAAGCTGCATAAGTGTGGAGTCTCGCGACATCCTGCGTAGAGGAACTTCCGGTCCGGGCTTATAGCCATAGTAAACGGCCCCCCAGGTACGGATACCTCGGCCTGAGAGGTCAGCTTTCCCGTTTGTGGGTCTATGGTAATAACCAATATATTATTATCCCCTTGCAGTGCGACATACATGTAATAAGGCATATCTTTCTCCTTCGGGAATGAGATTAGAGCGGATTTTCTGAACGCTCTCTGTTGTTAGGAACGTCGGGAAGTTGTCTTAGAGCCTTGGAAAAGTTACTGAGTTCATCTGCCAAAGGAGTTGCAGCGGCCCCCAGTCTCCTGAGTCGCCCCACAAGGGTACGACTCTCCCTGACTCGAGGAGATGCCTGCTTCCGAGATGGCACCAAGATTACTCTTGCTCCAAGAAGTCCCTAACCCAGTCCGTCATGGGTTGGTTGTCAAACATGCCGTATAGAATGACACCATTCCGCGCGCTGTCACCACCGAAATAACGCTCATACAAAACTTGCCTTGACGCGAAGGCGCTACAACATGTGTCCCAAGCCAAGCGGAAGAGTCTGATCCTCTCTTCGGCTGAGGCGGTATCGGTATCTAGATATGTCTCGATCTCGGTCGCTAGCGGGCCTTGAATGTCAGCGGCTGTAGGGAGTGCCATTAAACTGCTGGAACCGAGAAGGTGCAATATCTCGGCCATCCTCGGATACATGCGAATGAAAAGGTTCCGCGACACTCGGAGTGGAGTCACTGAGGGGCACATCACACCCCATTCGTCCTTTTCCGCATCCACCTCGGCGGCCCTAAGACAAGCCTTGGTCACTACCAGATTCTCGATAATCTCAGCCATCATTTGTTGCACCTGTGGATTCTGGCCAGAACCAAGCGTCTGAATCATCAAGTTGGCCAGGCCCAGTATGAACTCGACCTTGACCACCTGTTTGGTGACCACTTGGTGTCCAGAGTGGATGTTGCGGCTGGTCTTATCGGATTCATTATTGCATAACTGCACGTCTCCTAGAAGAAAGACCCTTTCCCAAGGCACCAACACATCGTCAAAGAAAACTATGGCGTCCATCTCTTCAAAACGCGATCCTAAAGGGTGGTCGAAATGAGACCGTCCTAGGTCGAAAGTTTCCCGGCAGAGGAACTTCACTCCCGGAGTATTACAAGGGATCGCGAAGGCAAACGAGTACTGTTCTTGTGTATCCGCAGCAAGCCTGTGACTCCTTGCGGGGTACACAGCTAGTTCATCGGCCAAGGGGCCCAGGGTAGCGAGCAGCCGCGGTCCGCGAACCACGATTCCAGCATCCGTCTCCTTTACAACAGAAAGGGCGACGTCGGTCCGGTCTTCCAAAAGGGTAGCCAGTGGGGAGCGGTTGCGCTGCAAGTTAAGCAGACTATGAGTCAAGACTAAATCGTTCTCACGTATGTATTTGAAATAGTTCTGTATGTTGTCTTTAAACTCTGGGCGGTTCTGAGCAAAGTAGTCCCCCGCCGCTGCCATGGCCATAATGGTAACGTTCATAAAATCGGGTGTCCGTCCCATCATCCCACAACTCGCACGCGCCCAATGGGTCATCATAATACGCCGGTTATGGAGGTCGTCCGCGGTACGAGGGGTGATAAAGGACATACCGACCTGTTCACCCGAATCAGGCGAAGTGTAGGTCATTTCACCCTGAATCGCCGAGTTGTATTGCATATCATAGAGACCAGCCAGCGTATCTACTCCGTTCCGCAGCCCTGGATGGGTAGTTACATCCTCCACCTTCTCTCCGTGAATAAAAACCTCCGCAGCTGACTCCCTCAAACCCAATATGTATTGCTTACCTGTCCTAGCTGGCATGGATCATCCCCCTCATTCCTGTTTTGCGTCTACCGGATCAACCAACGGGATCATCGGACCTGGGACCGCTTAAACAGACCATCATGCCTGGTTTTAAGAGAGTCATCATAGAATCACTAATAGATGTGGTCAATCTACCCGGGTACCTCACAAAACCGATAAGTGCCGGCTAATCCTCGCCGATACCATGGGAATCTTCGTCCAGGAATATCGATCGTTCGAGCGGCCCGATTAAAGAAGAGAGATGCACGGAGGTTTTCATACAATCGTTCCATTGTAAGACGGCCTATGAGGCACCCACCCAAGCGAGCTAATCTCCTCCAACCCACGCCCGCCAGACCACAACTGCCAGCTTCCTTAAAGTGTTAAATGTTACCAAACCATGGATGCCCGAAGATAACGAAATTGAGTATCAGGAGATGGAATAGAGTCCAACCGCCCAGCAACTAACTCTCCAGGAATCGCGATGGATACAAATCGGTTCGACTGGAGGGCTGACTGGAGCGTTGCTACTTCGTCAAGATCCCCCCATCATGTTGGCTTCATCACTCGGCCTGCTTGCTTGGTATGGAGTTGGGTTGGTAACACAGGAACCACTCCCCACTAGGCTCGATGGATACCTCTCTTCGACTGAACTTGTATCAGAGATTTGGGCGGATGATGGTTGCCTGGTATCCAACGCCTAGAATATACTCTCTTAGTTCCATTGGACCAGGCTGAAATAAAACGAACCGGCCCATTCCGCATGATTAGGAATACTGCCTGATCTTTCAACGAAAGGAGACAGGTTCATGGCGAGTAAAGATATCCAACTGATGGCCCATTTGATGCGCCGAGCGGGGTTCGGTGCTCCGTATGAGGAACTAGAAGAGCGCACGGCCAAGGGTTACGAAGCCACAGTGGAAGAGTTGCTCCGAGCCGAGGAAAAGCCTGACTGGGAAGAGGACATAGCGCGGCGCCACCTGATCGGAGGTCACCTGGGTAACGCCATGCCAGAGATTCAAGGCTATTGGATGCAACGGATGATCTCCACCACCCGACCGTTGCGGGAAAAGATGACCCTCTTTTGGCACACCATTCTATGCAGCGGTGACAAGATAGATCATCCCGAGACCATGGACGCCCATATAGACATGGTCCGCGAGAATGCTCTGGGCCGCTACCCCGATTTGTTGACGGCCTTGTCCCGGGATCCCGGAATGATCATCTACTTGGACAACAGATACAGCCACAAGGACTCGATCAACGAGAACTACGGCCGGGAATTGCTCGAGCTGTTCTCCATGGGAGTGGGCAACTATACGGAAGAAGATATCAAGATGGCGGCTAGGGCCTTTACCGGCTGGACCCTGGCTCCCGCTATGGATTCGTTTATCCCCTACCAACGCCACGCCTTCAAATTCCAATACGACCCCGAAGACCACGATGACGGCGAGAAGGTATTTCTGGGGCAAAAGGGGCGGTTCAACGGGGACGATATTATCAATATTATTGCCCGCCAACCAGCTACCGCCAGGTTCATCGCTCGCCACCTTTACGATTTCTTCGTAGCTGATGAAGTCCAAGTGCCAGCTTGGCAGACCACCCCACCCCGAGATCCGGCGGCGGTTAACGTCCTGGCTGATGCCTACCTACAGTCCAACTACGACATCCGGTCCGTGCTGAGCGTGTTGTTCAACTCCAACTTTTTCAAGGACGAAGACGTTTGGTACGCCCGCGTGAAAAGCCCGGTAGAGGTCGTGGTTAGTACCATGCGGTTGGTCCGCAATCATTTGACACCCGCTCCAGGAATAGAATCTCTGGCAGGTGAAGCCGGCGGTATGGGGCAGATTCTAATGAACCCACCCAGCGTTGAGGGTTGGCACGGTGGTAAGGAGTGGATCAACAGTGGAGCGTTGGTTAATCGGGTAAATTTCGTCGCCAACAGGGTAGGTGACCTGAGCTTGCCGGGGATCCAGCGTATTGTAGAGCGCCTTGGAGATGGTACCGACTTCATTTCCCCCAGTGACTTCGTCGACGGATGCTTGGAACTGATGGGATCCATCTGGGTGGAAGAAGCCACCCGCGAGGCGTTGACGTCACACGTCGAGAGGGGTGGCCAACTGGGCCGGGATACGGAAGAAGAGCGTACCGTATTTGCAGAGCGGGTTAGTGAGGTGCTCCAGTTGATTGCATCCTCAAGAGAATACCAGTTCGCCTAAACCAACGGGAGGTACAGTGATGACAACTTCCACCAAGGACCCGGTTTTGGTGGTCATTCAGCTATCAGGCGCCAATGACTACATGAACACGGTCATACCCTACACAGACCCAAATTATTATGATTTCCGCCCAGTTGTCTCCATACCCCAAGACGAGGTGGTGCCAATTGACAGCCAGTTGGCCTTTCATCCCTCCGTATCACCCATGAAGGCAAAGTTCTGGGACACGGGCAAGATGGCCCTCATTCACGGCGTGGGTTATCCCAACCCAAATCGGTCTCACTTCCGGTCCATGGATATTTGGCACACTTGTGAGCCTGAAATTATGGGCACCGAGGGCTGGTTGGGAAGGGCGATTCGTGACCTGGATACTGCTTCGGAAAATGTCCTGACGGGAGTTAACATCGGCCCGAGTCTACCCCGGGCCATGGCAGTGCCTGGCGTCCCGGTGACCTCCGTGGCGAATCTCGAGCAGTACGGTGTTCTCACGGGAATTGAGGGGGAGACGGCGCGAAATCATGCGTTAGACGTCTTTTCCCGGATGTACACTCCCGCAGTGGGGTCGGGCGTCGTGATGGATTACCTGGCTCAAACCGGACAGGACATCCTCAAAGGCGCCGACATCCTGAAAGTTGCTCCGGCAAAATACTCTTCTACCGTGGAATACGCCGACAACTCTATAGCCCAGGCCCTCAAGGGAATCGCCCAGGTCCACTTGGCTGATTTAGGGACACGAGTCTTCTACTGCTCACACGCCCTTTACGACACCCATGCCACCCAGGTGCCCGACCATAAAAAGCTGTGGGACGACCTGGCGCCGGCCGTCTGCAACTTCTACGACGACCTACGAGAGCACGAAGGGTCAGAAAACGTAATCATGCTTCTTTTCACTGAGTTCGGCCGCCGGGTGCGAGACAACGGTTCCGGCACTGATCATGGGTCAGGAGGAGGCTCGTTCGTAATTGGCGATCCTGTAAAGGGCGGCATGTATGGCCGGTATCCCTCTTTGAAGGCAGAAGATCAGTTGGACGGAGACCTACAGTTCAACTACGATTTTCGGGGCCTTTACTCCACCATCTTGGAACGTTGGCTGGGCCTCGATGCCAAACCGTTGGTGGGAGGCAGATTCGAGCAGTTAGATGTCATCTGACGGTGCTCGATATTGTTGCTAACAAGTCGCCATATGGGAGAGGACGAAGCAACCCGCCTCTGAGAATGGCCGCTGAGCCACGAGGAAGAAATGACGGCACAAGCAAAGGTTACTCGATCTTTTCGATACGAAACTACCCTAGGCCGCACCAACTTATCGGGAATTGGATTCCGGAACCCTGTGGACTTGGCCCTGGCCAGAGATGGAGATATCTACGTGATCAACCGGGCCAACGAGGCTCAACCCTTCGGCACTAGAATCTCGTGGTTGGACATTAACCAGAATTTCCATGGTGAGTTTGGCCAAAGGGGAACCGAGGATGGGCAGTTTATCTGGCCTCTCTCCATAACCGTGGCTCCAGACGATAGGGTATTTATTGCGGACGAATGGCTGAGCCGCATCGCAATCTTCGGCCGCGAAGGTCAAACCCAAGGAGCCTGGGGAACCAAAGGCAGTGGCGACGGCGAATTGGACGGCCCCTCCGGCCTGGTCTTTGATTCCGAGGGCAACCTCCTGGTATCGGACGGAAACAACCATCGCATACAAAAGTTCACTCCGGATGGTGTCAGCGTGTCAGCATTTGGCGCATTCGGTGCCGGTGAAGGGGAACTCAATCACCCTTGGGGCATCACGGTTGACAGTCAGGGCGCCATATTCGTGGCCGACTGGCGCAACGACCGCGTTCAGAAATTCACATCCGAGGGACAGTTCCTCCTTCAGATTGGAACTTCTGGATCAGAGGAAGGTCAACTCAATCGGCCGACAGGCGTGGCGGTTGACCGGGACGGGGATATTTACGTCACTGACTGGCTGAACGACCGGGTCCAAGTCTTCGATTCGCAGGGCAACTTTATTACTTCATGGACCGGCGACGCCAACCTTTCCAAATGGGCAGAGCTTCAATTGGCGGGTAGCCCAGATGTCCTCGAGCAGCGGGACGCCGTGCCGGATATGTTAGAGATGGAGAAGCGGTTCCGGGAGCCCATCGCAGTGGAGGTGGATGAAGAGAACCGCATCATGGTGCTGGATTGCCGCCGAGATCGCATACAGGTCTACAAGAAAGTATCTTGATCATCCGGCTCAGGAAACGTGGTGCAATTTAACCCAACGTGACCTCTGCTTATAATCCACTCGTTGGTCTAGACACATGCCCCATCAATTGGCCGATGCGATGCACACTGGTTACCGACCAAGGAGCAGGGATATGGGATCTGCCGGAAAAATAGCTATCGTAACAGGAAGCGCATCGAGTATTGGAAGGGCATTAGCCACCGTGGCACCGTTTTCCGCCGGTTAAGTGGCAATTGCGACCGACTGCAAGACGTGGGACAGGAGGCCGCGCTCGAATTGAAAAGCCTAGGGTTCAAGTCTAGATAATTTCTTGTGATGTTTCCGAGGCCGACCAAATAGAGTTGATGGTCAACAGCGTAAACGAAGCGCGCTGGCGCATGTGCTACACCGGAATTAGCCTTGTTTGATAAGACTTTCTAATAGTCGAGGCTAAACCAATATTTTCGACCAAGAGATCGACCTTATTCGAACCCATTGAGAAACCCAGAAAGTTAGCTATTGGGCGGTTGGACTCTAGTCCGTCTCCTGATACCCTACTTTTGTTACCTTCTAATATCAGTGTTTCCGGAATCGAATCGTGGGTACGTAAGTTGGCCCAGAAGGTGTTGGCAACCCGCTAACGTAAGACACGAAGGGTAAGGAGAGATCAGGGAGATATGGCAGGCTTGGAGGGATCCGTGAGCAGGTGGTTGTAGAGTTTGCGGCTGGCAATGGTCTGAACTTTCACCTCC
>PAIW01000016.1 GCA_002710885.1 Chloroflexota bacterium
AACTGGAGATCTGGGGGAACTTAACACTGAGGCCAACACGCTGGTGGTGGACGTGAACGGCGAAGTGAAGCAAGTGCATCAGGGCGAAATGTCCAAGCCCTATATACAGGGCAAAGGACACGGCTCGAATATTCAGATGCACCGAGGTCAGAGCGGGCAGCAGGGCCGAATCGGCCGGGAAGGACAGGGTGGACATAGACAAGGTGGGCAGTTCGGTTTCGGCCAGGGCTTTGGCAATTTCAACCAGTCGAGATTACCGGACCAGATTCGCGACCGGTTGCCCTTCTTCGGTGCCAATCGCGGTCCAGGAGACCTGTCTGATTTTCTGTCTCCAGAGGTTCTGGAGAAGATTGAACAGTTCGGAAGAGGCGAGCTTCATCGCAGTGATTTCTTGGGCGAGATTTGCGAGAGTCTGGATCAGGAAAACCTGCCTGAAAGGATCATAATTCGATGCGAGACATCAGATGAGGCACCGGCAACGCCTGCAGTTGATGACAACTCGCTCTAAACTGCGTCGATATTTCTGAACGTCCGGGACAAACTCCGGGACGCGAACTCAACGAGGTCCAGTGTCTGGTTGGGGAGCGATCGGACACTGGACCTCATGCGTCTCAGAACTTCGAGATGGTCAGCCGTGGGGGAATCTCAGGTGATGTTCTGCGGCATATTCAGCGTGACCCACCCAAAGATTCCGTTTGACGGTGCTGCAATCCAGACGTAAGATGAGATTGTAGCCCGATCGATTTACTAGCCGACTAGCATACCCAGGAGCCTCATATTGTCGGGAGCGATTAACATTGGACGGTTGTTCGGCATCAGCGTGAAAATCCACTTTTCGTGGGTGTTCATCTTCGCTCTGGTGGCCGGAACCCTCGCCGTTTCCTACCTGCCCAGCGCTTACCTTGGCTGGCCTACCCCTCAGTACTGGATCACAGGCATCCTCGCCAGCGCGCTTCTCTTCGTCTGTGTCCTGGCCCATGAGTTAAGCCACTCTCTTGAAGCGATGCGCCGAGGCCGAAAGGTCACCAGCATCACTCTGTTCTTCCTGGGCGGTGTGTCCCAGATCGAAGAAGACTCCCGAAGCGCCGGAGAGGAATTTTGGGTGTCGGTGGTGGGACCGCTGGCAAGCCTTGCTCTTTCGGGTATCTTCCTGCTGTTGTTCCTCAACTTCAGGGACGGCAACTCTTCCATCACCGCGCTAACCCAGTACCTGGCTATCGTTAACCTAGCAATCGGGATTTTCAACCTGACGCCTGCTTTCCCTCTGGACGGGGGGCGAGTCCTGAAGGCTGTGGTATGGAAATTCTCAGGCAATGAGGGCCGCGCGGCGACCATCTCCAGCAGAGTTGGTTCGGTCGTCGGATTCGGCATGATCGCTCTAGGGATTTTCACGCTGTTCTCTGCCAGCAGGTACACGGGCATATGGCTGATCGTTATCGGATGGTTCATTCAGTCGGCGGCGGCGTCAGCCCGGAACCAGCAAGACCCGACGATAACGCTGTCTGGACGCGTTGTGCGCGACGCAATGCGAGAGGACATGCCCACCATTGAGCCTGGGACGTCTATCCATGCGCTTGTGGAGCGCCACATAGCCACGTATTTCGAGCGGGCATACGTTGTGGTTCTTGGCGACACTCTCCAGGGCCTGATAACCGTGACTGACGTGAAGCGCGTCCCTCTAGAGGCTCGCCCGTTCACTTGGGTGTCTCAGGTGATGACTCCAACGTCGAAGGTCGTCACGCTGACTCCCGATGCCCCGCTAGAGGACGGTCTCGGGATTCTCACCCGCAGGGGCTTTCATCAGCTTGTGATCATCGAGGATGATAAGCCGATTGGCCTGCTGACCAGGGCTGGCGTGGCTCGCGTGATGGAGGTCTCCAACATTCTGCATCGCGAATCTCGGAGTTCCGATACCAAAGCGTAGGGCTAGCCGACTCAAGCCTGCGCCTTCGCCCGTCCCTTCCTCCAGAACATCCACTCTACACGTTGGCCTGTTCTTCTTCGATTTCCTGGATTTCGACGGAAGGAGGCGGAAGCATTCGTGCCTGAACCTCGGTCAGTTGGTTCAACACCTCCCCAAACTGCCAGTCCTGCGACTTCAGCCTATCCTGAAGCAACTAGATCAGGTCGCTCTTGGACACCGCTCTCTTCAAGGACTGCCACCCGCGCCCTGAGAGCGTGAAGCTCGGCCATCTGAGGCGTGCTGAGTAAGGGCGGTGGTTCGGATGCTCAATGGCGAACTTCAGGCTGCGGCTCTGGCTGTGTAGCCGACTGTACAGGTTGAGGAGGTGGTGACAGTCCCTGCGAAACCACATGAGAATCAACGTGTGTGGGCTGGTCGCCCGCGTCGTTGTCGTCCACAACGACCACCCATGTGAATCCCTGCGGCCTGGGTATCTGTTCTCCGCGTAATTCGCCCTTGCGTAGACGCCTACGGATTGTGTGCTCGTTGACGCCGAGTTTTTGTGACACTTCTTGGATGGATAGAAGCCCAGGTCACACCTCAACAGTAGATTTGGAAATAATTTAACAACATTCCAATGCTTGATCTAGAAGTTGGCAGGTCATGTAATCTCGATTGTTTGACGTGCACAAATTTTGTGCACGTTCATAACCTAACTAGAACGTGCTGCGTGACGTTGCAAATACAACAGACTCGGCTCCTGTGGCAGGCGTGGATTAAGCCGATAACAGTGTGTAGACTGAACTAGATGGACACGTCTAAGAATTTGGCTAATCAGTTGCCGGGCAGGTGGATTATCGGAGTGCTTGCTCTGATCGTCTTGACACTAATCGCCGCATGTGGCCAAAGCAATTCAGCTATCGTCACGCCTCCTGCGCCGACTTCTGAGCCGGTTGTGGTTCTTCAATCTCAATCCACAGCGTTGCCCCAGCCGACTTTGGCGCCGCCGACACCGGTTCCTACTGAAAACACGCCCACGCCCATCGAAGCGCCGGCGGCCAATGCTAAATCGACGCCTGTGCCTGTGCCAGACACCTCGACTCCGGTTCCAGAGCCGGAGCCTATTCCGCCCCCGGCATCGCCCCGTCTGAAGACTCCGACGCCCGCGCCCACAGCAACACCATTCGTTTATGCTCTGCCGCCAGTTGACCGTGATCTGTTCAACCTGGCTCTAAGGCTTCGTCCTGAGAAAGATATTCCCAATTCACGTATCATCGCCATATCGGCAGTCCCATTAGAAGTTGGGCATCAGGACTCCTTCTTGCTCACCAATCTGACAGACGGGAAGTCACGCTCAATCAACGCCACTGTGCAGGTGGTCAGCAAACATGCCAATTGGTACGTGGACAATGACGTGAACATACCTGCACAAGACCTAGAAAAAGCCGCCCGGATATACGAGGACCAGGTCCGCCCTGCGTTGGTGAACGCTCTGGGTGACATCTGGAATCCAGGGATTGACGGCGACCCGCGCCTGAACATTCTTCACGCCAATCTGTCCGGCGTGGCGGGTTACTATGGCTCGAGGGATGAGTTTCCTCGACAGGTGCATCCCAACAGCAACGAACGTGAGATCATATACATGGACGCCCGCAGTCTGAAGGCTGGGTCTGACCTCTACATGGGCGTTCTGGCTCACGAACTCCAGCACGCCATCCACTGGAACCAGGATATCGGCGAGGAGGCGTGGGTGAACGAGGGTCTATCTGAGTACGCCACAAACCTGGCTGGATACAGGGCGCAATCTCAGGACTCCTTCCTCAAACGTCCACAAGTGCAGCTAAACTCGTGGCCGACCGACATTCAGACCAGCTTCCCTCATTATGGAGCGTCGGTTCTGTTTTTCACGTATATGTCTCAACATTACGGCGGCCCGGAGGGAATGGGAGAGCTTATTCGACAGCAGTTGGATGGTGTCGCCGGAGTGAACGCTTATCTGGCCCAATATCGAACGACCTTCACCGAAGTGTTTCAGAACTGGGTTGCCGCCAATTATCTGGACGCCTCCACTGGCCCATACGGTTACCCTGACATTGACGTCGAGCTACAAAACGCGGCCAAAGTTTCTCGCGCGGCATCGCTCAGCAAGAGACAGCCCCAGTTCTCAGCGCAGTACTATGACCTGTCAGCCTTGGGAGGCCATGTAACCCTGATATTCCAAGGCTCCACCACGACCCGTCTTGTTGGCGCCCGCTGCCACAGCGGAAAGTCGTGTTGGTGGGGAGGGATGGCTGATTCCATAGATTCCACCCTCACTGGGCGGTTCGACCTGTCGGGCTTGACCGAAGCGAACCTGAAATTCGATATCTGGTATGACATCGAACGAGGCTGGGACTACGCCTACGTCGAGGTGTCCAAAGACGATGGCCAGACCTGGGACATTCTTCGGATGTCCCGGTCAACAAAGTATAATCCCACCGGAAACAGTTACGGCTTCGGCTACACCGGCTCCAGCGGAGTTTGGGTGGACGAATTTGTGGACCTGACACCCTACGTTGGCGGCGAAGTTCTGATAAGGTTCGAGTACGTGACAGATGATGCGGCTCATCTCGATGGCGTAGTGATCGATAACATCGCCATACCGGAGTTGGGGTTCCTGGATGACGTAGAATCCTACACGGTCTGGGAAGCGCAGGGGTTCACTCGTATTGGCGAATTCTTGCCCCAGCAATATTCTGTTCAGCTAATGGAGATTTTCGAAGATGACACTTTCCGGGTCACGCCAATGGAGTTGGACGCGAACAACGCCGGAGGGCTGGTCATCACAGGCATCGGCTCGGTGGTGAAAAAGGCAGCGCTGGTAGTTTCACCAATTACCGAGGGGACTCGACAACCTGCCAACTTCGATCTGGAGATAATCCTTACTGGACCGTAATGAGATTTTGAAATGCTCCTGCTGTTAGCCGGTTTCATGGCGATAATTTGGGGCGTGGAGGCGGCGAACACATTGATGGATCATCGCCTCAGCGAGTTTGGAATCGTCCCGCGAACCACCGAGGGCCTTCGAGGAATCCTTCTATGGCCTTTCCTTCACGCCGGGTTCGGCCATGTGATATCCAACACCCTTCCGATGGCCGTGCTGGGAGGCGTGATCGCGATTCAAGGGCGCAACACGCTGCTGAAGGTGTCGGCAATCGTGGTAGTGGTCTCCGGGGCCGGGGTGTGGGTGTTCGCGAGGCCCGGAATCCACGTAGGCGCCAGCGGTCTAGTGTTCGGATACTTCGGATACCTGGTGGCGCGGGGATGGTACCAGCGAAGCCTTTCGTCGGTGGTCGTGGCGATACTGGTTGTGTTCTTCTACGGCGGTCTGATCTTCGGGATAGTGCCGTCCTTCGGGTTCGTATCCTGGGAAGGCCACCTGTTCGGTCTTCTGGGGGGAATTCTTACGGCCAAAATCATCGACAAAAAAAAGCCGCGCAAGGGCGAGCAGGAAGCGTCAGTCTGAGCCTGATTCATAGCCGATGTCACCCCTGTTAGACAGTTTTGGTCGGCCAACTAGCGTTTTGGTTAGTAAATGGTATAATGTCTAAGTATTCAAGATGGCCCAAATGTTGACCAACGTAGTTCAGCGGGATAGACCTCTTCGCTATTGTCGGTATCGTTCAACTGCTTTTTTCATCCAATCCGGCATGTGATGCAAGCTTTATGGGGGGCGCCGTGACATCTGGTGACTTCAGCTTCTCAACATTTTCAAAGAATGCCTTCTATGGCGAACTGAACGGGCGTTTGATCGACATGGTCGACGTCGGTTCTGGTCAGCGAATCGTTGATCTAGCCTGTGGCACTGGCGGCGTGACCCGGCTGATTCTGGAGCGAATCCGTGACGCTCGCGAGTCGGTCGTCATCGCTGTGGACCACTCATCTACGGCCCTACGCCAGGCGATGGACGACCTCAAGGACATCCGCGACAACGCAGTCCAGTTCGTTCAGAGCCAAGTTGAGCAGGTCTCGGAGTCACTGAAAGAGCGGGCCGACACCGTGGTCTTCTGCAACGCGATCCACTACATCCCAGACAAGGACGCGCTGGTAAACGAGATAGCAAAGACGCTGAAACCGGGCGGCAAGTTTGCCTTCAACACCTCGTTCTTTGAGGGCGGCCAGCTCCCAGAGTCGCTGCTGTTCTACCGCAAGTGGATGTTCAAATCAGCGCGCGTTCTCCGAAAGGAACATGGGTTGTCAACGCAGAGATCCGCGAAAGTGGAGTCACGAAAGCACCTGACGGCTGGGCAGTACCGTGAGTTGGTGGAGCGACACAACTTCATCGTACTCGAGCAGGAAATCGACACCGTGAACGTCCCGATTGATGGCTGGCTGGACATCAGCACCTTCGAGGATTTCATCGTCGGAACTCTGCCCGGAGTGCCCTTGGACGCGGCTAGCGATTCTCTCCAGAAGGGCTGTCATCAGGCATTCGAGGAGTTGAATCTGACATACGTCCCCCGCAACTGGCTGGACATGGTGGCCGTTCGGGCATAGTCGAACAGCTTTCAGAGGATTCGAATTTCTGCCCTCTATATCAACGAACACGAAGTTGAGAGCCTTCTCTCCATGGAGGAGGCTCTTTTTGTTGTGGGAAATTCCCTCAGACATCGGGCCGCAGGCAACGCCACGAGCCATCTGAGAGAGCGGGTCGTCGGAGGGCCGGACGTGCAGGTCAACACAATGCTCGCCGCTGACTACGAGCAGGGTATCCACGGATTCAAGACCTACACCGTGGCCTCGGGAGTCTATCGCTTCTTCGTCTATCTGTACGATAGTGAGAGCAGCGACCTGCTGGCAATTATCGAGGCCAACCGCATGGGCCAGATTCGCACAGGAGCCGCCACAGGCGTAGCCACAAATCTGATGGCCCGTGCCGATGCCACGGACGTCGGCATTTTAGGCAGTGGCTCGCAAGCCCCCACACAGTTAGAAGCCGTGTGCCAGGTGAGGGCCATCCACAGTGTTCGAGTCTACAGCCCAACTTTCGTCAACCGCGAAAGATTCGCCAACGATATGTCCGAGCGTCTGGGCGTCGAGGTTCTGCCTGTCGAGTCACCTCGACACGCAGTGGATGGCGCGGACATCGTAGTGACCATCACCAGCTCTCGCGAGCCTGTTCTAGAGGGCGCGTGGCTCTCGCAGGGCATGCACGTGGCCGCAGCTGGAGGCGCCGACCCATACGTTAGAGAGCTGAACGACGAAGCGGTTCAGCGGGCCGACCTCATCGTTGTCGACGATCTGGCTCAGGCCAAAATCGAGTCGGGCGAACTGATGATGCCAGCGTCCAGAGGCCTTGTGCTGTGGGAGCAAATGCGCGAACTATGGCAGGTCGTGAGCGGGGAGGTTGCGGGCCGAAACTCCGATGACGACGTTACGCTGTTCAAGTCCCTGGGTATGGGCCTGTGGGACATCGCCGCCGCCAAGGTCGTCTATGACAACGCCGTTGCTTCCGACGCAGGCAAACGGTTGAGGGCGACGTAGTTCGCTTAAATCTGAGCTTGTCCGACAATTGACGGCATTTTCGTGACCAGATACTTCGCTCCGCTTAGTATGGCAACAGAGGGCTATTTCCAGAGCGCAGGCTGAAACACCACCAGAGCCGCGATAGCAAGTCCTATGAGGTTTCCCCTGCGGTCTAGCCTACGGTACTCTGCCGAGTCAGCATCGTTTTCTTCTGCCAACGCTATTTGGCGTCGCAAGAGTGGAGCGTACACCGCTCCGCCAATCGCTGCCACCACCAGGAAAACCGCGATAGACGTTATTACCCCCGGTGTCGTGAAATCCCGCCCGCTCCGGTCAACGAGCGCCAGACCCGTGATTCCGACCACCACGTAGGACGGATTTACGTGCCGCATTTCCATGAGACGAATCGTCTTCAGCGTATAAGCTCGCCCTGACGGATTGTTGAGCGCCGTTCGTGTCCACACCAAATAGGATAGGTTTGCGCCAACGCAGCGATTGCGGCGAAGATGTGGATGATTAAGGGAGTGTTCAGCAGCATGTTCTGTCCTTCAGCATTGGGGCACGGATTGTAGCAAGAACAAACATTGGACAGTCGGCGGTCAATCGGAATCGTGTATTCCACCAGAATCGACGACAAACCGACCATCTCTGGCACTTCTGGAATGTTCCATCGGTCCAACTAGCTGATGTACGACCACGAGACCAAAACGCTGTGGAGTTCATTGCCCGGAACGCCCGTCATCGGCCCTCTGGCGCATCGAGAAGACCTCAAACTAGAGATATTCCTGGTGGCTCCCACGATATGGTGCGAGTGGTTGGCCGAACACCCGGATACCTCGGTCCTTTCACCGCTCACTGACTTCTATCGTCCGATTGTCTATCCGCAGAAGGACTACTACAAATCGACCTATTACAGATATCGGCCAGTCCCGAAACGATGTTCCCTATGTGGAATCGGGATGGCCGCCTGGAGACCAAGTCAGAGGTTCGTGGCGTCAGTGTCAGTGATAGCCACAAAGCGTATCCGGTCTCGACTCTCCGAGCCTTGCGGGTAGTCAATGACCGCGTCGCGGGCCGAGACGTCGTAATCGTCTCATCCGCCATAAGCTCTGACTTCCGAGTGTACGAGCGCGACGGTCAGGATTTCCAACTACCGCTGGGGCCCTTTGACGGGCGGCCCGGCGTCATGGTCGATGAAAACGGCGAGACCTGGACGGCAGGCGAATCCGCTCCAGTATCTGAGGACAGCTCTACAACGCTGCTGCGGCTGTCATCCAACATCTACTTCTGGTTTGCCTGGTTCGCCTTCCGCCCAGAAACTGACCTGTACAGCACGCTACAAAAATAGACTGCAATTCAAAAAATTCATCCAGCCAGGACTGGTTCCTCTCTGGGCACGATGGTCCCATCGGTCATAACGACACCGTCCTCGCATATTGACTCGATCCGCCCGCCTTCAAACTGTTCATTATACAGGCTTGCGTACAGGCCTCCCTTCCGTAGCAGTTCCGAATGCGTTCCCTTTTCGACTATCCTGCCCTGGTCAACGGCGAAGATTACGTCCGCTGACAAGATAGTTGACAGTCTGTGAGCAATGGCTATGGTGGTACGTCCAGCCATCAGCGGTTCAAGAGCAGATTGGACATTCCGCTCGCTGGCCGTGTCCAGCGCAGAGGTGGCCTCGTCTAGAATCAACACCCTCGGATCGTGCAGTATCACCCGCGCGATCGACAGGCGTTGACGCTCCCCGCCGGAAAGCCGGTACCCGCGCTCTCCCACTACGGTGTCGTAACCGTCCGGGAAGTCGATGATTCTGTCGTGGATGTACGCGGCCCTGGCCGCGGCTTCGATTTCTTCTTGTGTCGCGTTGGGATTGCCGTATAGAAGGTTGCTGCGAAGGCTCGCATGGAACAGGTAGCTGTCCTGGGCGACGTAGCCGATGATTCCGGCCAACGTCTGAAGGCGCATGTCCCGAACGTCGACCCCGTCGATTTTGACCAGTCCATCGGTCGGGTCATAAAGCCGGGGAATCAGGTACGAGATCGTCGTCTTGCCCGCTCCGCTTGGCCCGACGAACGCTGCGAGTTGGCCCGGCTCAATCTCGAAACTGACCCCATTCAACGCCAACCGGCGACCAGAGTCGTCATCAGGTTTTTCTTCCCTGGAATCATAAGATAGATTTACGTTCTCGAAGGCTACACGTCCGCTGATGGTCCTTGGATCAATCTCAATTGGGTCGGGCGAGTCTTCGATTTCGGGTTTCAGATCGAGGTAACCGTAGATCCGCTCGAACAGGGCCAGTGAGGACTGAAGCTCGACCGACACCTGAAGCAGACTCCCGATAGGGAAGAACAACCTCGCCTGCAAGGTCGTGAACGCAACGATT
>PAIW01000017.1 GCA_002710885.1 Chloroflexota bacterium
AGTCGTCGTCGAATGGGGACTTGAGGACCTGAGCGAGGCGATCGCCGTTGGCAGCGAGCGGGATGAGTACGTGGACTCTCAAGAAGAATACGCAGACTGGTTTGAGCGATTATTGGAAATTGTCGACCATGCCGAAGTCGAGATTTGGCAAACTCATTGAATACGGTCCGCAGAAGATCAATAGATTACCAGAACCCAGGGCGGCGTGAATGCGCGCAGCCCTGTTTGATGATCTGCGAGTCTCATGCGTGGGGGCCTTTCTGACCCGATAAGGGACTTCGTGGCCCGTCGTTTCCTAGAGTATCATCGTATCGATCGACTCGACACGCCTGGCATGTAGGGCAACCACAGGACCGAGGTGCCCGAAACAGACCTCTGAATATGAGCCGGGTCATCTCACTTCCGGTCAATTGGAATGATTTTCTGATTGATCGAAATTCTTTCAAACGGTTCGTTTTGTCGACGGTCTCAAGGCGGCTTAACGGTTGACTAACCACTAACGGTTTCCGCGCAAATTTTCTGAGAATCTCAAGGTGTTCAGTTACTTGGTCTCTGCTCTGGAATGATGTTTGACTCATCGTTAACCTTCTGTCAAACCCGGGCGCATTGATGCGTCGGTTTCCATGCACCCAGAATAATAGACCGAGACAGGGGCAACCTGATTGCGACGTCAACCAACCCTGACAATTGGCTGACAGGGTTGATGGATGCTTGAAGAAAATAACCGAATCCGGAGGACTGCGGGCCGATTAAAGTAAAAGTAGGGGGGCCTGCCGGTCAGCGAAATTGAGAGATGGCATGAAGTTGACGGATTTTCGGGCTTGAGCCAGAATCGAGTAACAATTATTTGTGAAAACTCGATTGGTCCGAGATGGTGTGGTGGGGAGCCTTCCGCGACGATCAATCGGCCCTGTTCAATCGATACGAGCGAAAATGGCGAGCGGTTCCATCTTTGGCCGAAAGTTCAAACATGTGGGATGTCCCAATTTGACTACACAACGGAGAGAATGCCCCTGAGCGTAAGTCGGTCGGGGTTGCCGGGACTGAACCAGCGTCCTGCAGTTCTCAACTACTGTTGCTCGCCGCCGATTCTCTGCCTTTTGGCGGTCCCAATGATAGACTAGGGATATTGAAAACTTATCACTCCGACAGACGCAAGAGGGAGGCTTTGTTGCGATGGCAGACTATATGTACCTCGTTCAGATGGATATACCTGCTGAATTCGAGGACGATTTCAATCGCATCTACGACACTCAACATGTCCCCAACATTCTCACCGTGCCCGGTGTGCATAATTGCAACAGGTATCGAATTCAATCAGGCGATACGGATGGCGTAGCCAAGTACCTCGCCGTCTACGAAATCGACTCGCCAAACCTGCCCTATACCGACGCCTGGAAAGCTGCCTCTGACGAGGGAGACTGGGTTACTCAGATACGACCCTTCGCCACCAACCGCTCTCGTGTTGTTTACAAGCACGTAGCTTGATTGGCCTCGATATCGAACAAGGGCCGACAACGGGATCGACAGAGTTACAATTCGGACCGGGCATGCAACTGGGCAAAATTGTATCATCTTGGGATTGCCATGTTAGCCTGAAGTTTGCGTCCGGTTGCTGTCAAACACCCAATCCAACGGTGGTGCGGGTGATTAAAGCTAGGCGTAGGTGGTGACTGGTCGGGGTGGCCGGGATCGAACCGGCGACCTCCTGTTCCCAAAACAGGCGCGCTACCGCTGCGCCACACCCCGACTAGAATGCTATTCAGGTTACAGGTTTTTGCCTCGCAGGGTAAAGTTTATTCTCACACTCCGGGTTCGCGGGCGTGCCAATCGGTGGCCCGCTCGTAGGCATGCCCTACCTGGAACAGCGTCTCCTCGGCGAAGGGTTTTCCGATTATCTGAATGGCCATCGGCAAGCCCTCGTCTGAAAACCCGCATGGCACCGACAGGGACGGAAGACCCGCTAGCGCCGCCGGACTGGTGTAGCGTCGCCGGCTGAGGTCTAATCGTCCTTGGTAGTACCCTCCTGGAGAACCGGTTGCAGTTTCGATTGTCGGGGATATTGTAGGACTGGAGGGCATGATAATTACGTCGAAGCGGCCCAGCGCTTCAATCATTTCCCGTCTTATCAGTTCTCGGGCTCTCTGGGCGCGGAGGTAAGCACTGGCTGGCGTCAGAGTGGCGGACTCCAATCTCGTCCTCGTGCTCCAGTCGTAATCGTCGCCTCGCGTCTTGAGCCAATCGGAATGAAATTCCGCTGAGTCGACGTCTGCGATGGCGAGAAACACCGCGCCGCTCTGAGCGGAGGTCGGCAGCGATATGCGTTCAGCCTCAACGCCCAACTCTTCCAGCAACGTGATGGCCTTCTCAGACCCGGCTTTGATCTGGGGGTCGACGCCGTTGAAGTCGAACATCTCATTAGGCAGTCCAACCTTGATCCCGCGAACGGCGTTTCGCAGGCTCGCCGCATAATCCGGCACGGGATTTACGCTGGTGGACGAGTCGCGAGGGTCGTGTCCAGCAATGACCCGGAGCATTAGAGCGCAATCTTCCACGGTTCTAGTCATGGGGCCGATGGTGTCCATCGACCAACACATAGGCACTACCGCGTGGCGTGTGACTCGACCGTACGTGGGTCGAAGGCCAACGATTCCGCAGAATGCGCTCGGCCCCCGCACAGAGCCGCCCGTGTCAGAGCCGAGGGAGCCTGCGGCAAGCCCGCCTGCGGTGGCGACGGCCGACCCGCTGCTGGACCCTCCCGCCGAGTGCATTGTGTTCCACGGGTTGCGGGGCGTGCCATAAGGGTGTTCGATGGTGCCGCCAATGGCGAACTCACTGAGGTTCAGCTTTCCCAGTATCGGAGCGCCGGCGGAGTTCAACCGTTCGATGATAGTCGAATCATGGTCCGGTATGTTGTCGGCCAACACTTTGGAGCCTGCGGAGGTCAACACCCCTTTCGTGCTTATGATGTCTTTGACGGCGACAGGCACTCCATGTAGTGGGCCAGCGTAGCGTCCAGATTGGATTTCGGTTTCGGCCTTTCGCGCGCTGGATAGCGCTTGTTCGCCGGTCACAGTGATGTAGGCGCCGAGGTGGTCGTTCAAGCTGCTGATTCGGTCCAGGTACGCCTGCGTAAGCTCGACGGGTGAGAGTCTGCGTGCCTTGATTTCTTCGCCTGCTTGCGCGATTGTGAGCCTGTGGAGGTCTGGGTTAGCCACGATCACTCGCCTCCTTCACCGAGAAGATTTGCGCGGGTTCCGCGCTCATCATATTTTCGATGGGAATTTGATCTAACTCACTCAGGATGCCGGAGAGCCTTGACGCGATGGTATCTGCCCGCACTTCGTCGAGTTCAAGCCCTGCCGCCCTTGCCATCTCCATGATGTCTGCTCTGTTCAAGTCTGTCATTTTCCCTCTCTAGTATGCGCCTATGAGGGCAGGAAATTTTATCGTCGTGTTGCGTGTACTTGGAATGCATTGTGCCTCCAATAACCCGGTCAAATTCGTCCTTACTTACGCTTCGAGTGAACTCGCCAAGTGCTTGCGGCACTGCGCGATCGTCGTTGTCGATGTGGTAATTGCGAAAAGCAGCGCTCTGTTATCTGTTGAAATCAAGTCGGGTTCGTTGGCGGCATCATTCTATCATGAGACAGCGAGTGTAGAATCGGAGGCTCAGATTCCTTCTTCCAAGCGCGAAATGTCACGCAAAAAAATATCCCATCGGGATGCCAGGGATTCACCTCAGTCGGTCGCAACTTTCAATCGGTAATGCAGATGGGTGCGACGGACGCTGTTAACCGGCGAATTCGGGAGTTGAGGGAAACTCTTGGATAACGGAAGGTGTTACAGACCTGAGAAGTTGAACGGTTTGTCGAAAATTGGAACAAATTTGTGTGGATAAACCACATGCTATAATTACCGAGTCGAAAAACATTGATTTTCTCAACAGCGGAGGAACACCATGGACTTGAACGGGAAAATTGCTATTGTTACCGGCGCAGGGCGAGGTATAGGCCGTGCAATCGCTGAAAAAATGGTTGAGTATGGTGCCAAAGTAGTTGTGGCAGACCTTGCGGTCGACACAGTCGTGCGGGTCGCAGATGAGTTGACTCAGGACGGGCATGAAGCCGAGGCTATCGCCGTCGACGTTACGCGAGCGTCGTCTGTGGACCGGATGGTGCGTGGAACAGTGGCTCGTTTTGGTCAAGTGGATATTCTTGTTAACAACGCTGGAATTTACGCGGCGCCGGGGTGGGAAGATCGAAACCGACCCAATGATCGTGATTGGGACATGATCTACTCTGTCAATGTCAAAGGCGTAAGCAAAGCCACAGATGCCGCTGTCAGGCAAATGCGCCGGCGGCAATATGGCAAGATCATTAATATCGCATCCGTCGCCGGCAGGCAGGGAGGGACAGACAATCCGCCTTACAATGTTTCGAAAGCGGGTGTTATCAGCCTGACTCAGGCCTATGCTTTGGAGCTTGCGTCAGACAACATCAACGTAAACGCAATCTGCCCCGGATTGTTGTGGACTCCGATGTGGGAGCGCATCGCAAAACGCAGGATCCGAATGGATGAGTCAATGGGCAGGCTTTCACCACGGCGGCATTTTAATCGGATTGTCAGCGAGCGCATACCCCTGGGCCGCGAACAGACACCGGAGGATATCGGAAATCTGGCCGTGTTCCTTGCATCCGATCTTTCAGAAAACATCACAGGACAGGCCATCAACGTAAACGGCGGTTCACGGTTGGATTAGCCGAACCTCAGACGCTAAGGGTTTGGGGATTCAGATATATGGATTCCGCCTTCACAACGATCCATCTCAAGAAAAGGCTGGTCGTAGCAGTCACAGATTTCCGAACCAACGACCAGATTCTAAGAGCATCTTATCCTCTCGGTTTCTTGCCCGTCTTCTCTTTGTATAGTTTCCATGTCAGGTCGTTGAACGGATAATATTTGCCCGGTGAGCACTGCTCGATCTCCAGTTGGGCCTTAATGACCTCTTCAACTGCTTCGCGCTCATGGGCTATCTCGATAACTTCATCCACCACGCTTCGAGGCACGACCACCGCTCCGTCGTCGTCGCCCACAACCGCGTCACCAGGGCGCACCAGGACTCCTCCGCATTGAATCGCGTCGTTAACCTGCCACGGCCAGAACTCGGCGGGGCCTTGTTTGGCCGTCGTGCTGGCAGAGTACACCGGGAACCCGTATTCTTTGAGGACTACGCTGTCCCGCGCAGCGCCATCAGTCACCAGGCCGCCGGCCTGTCTTTGCATCATTCGCATGAACTTGATGTCGCCGCCGACGGAACTATACTTCCATCCCATCGCGTCGATCACAAGCACCTCTCCCGGACCGCACAACTCGATGGCGACATACTCCGCGGACTGATCGCCTTTCGGTTTGTCCGCAGCCAGATCCGGCCTGTGGGGCACAAATCGGAGCGTGACAGCCCGCCCAGCCATTTGTTGGCCTTCCTGGAGGGCCATTGCGCCTTCGATGTAGCTCATGGGCCAACCCTTTACCCATAATCCGTCTATCAGCGTTTGTGTGGGAATTTTCTTGAGAATTTCTAATGTCTCGTCAGAGATCGGGGCCAGGTCGGTCATAATGCGCCTCTCAGTGTTGTGTTCGGCGGATATTGTAGGCGCAAGCGGTTTCAGAGACAATGGCAGATTCGATTGCAGTCGGATTCTGGACGTGCGTCGCGTCGAGATTCATGTATGGCGTGCGTCGTTGAATTAACGATATGTGGCGCATATAATCGCGTGGGTATTTAGATTGCACCGACGAGGCGAACTGATGGCAACAAAAACCGCGGACGTGGTTGTGATTGGCGGAGGCGTGAATGGCGCAAGCATCGCGATGCACTTGGCAACGCTGGGAGCAGGGCGAGTCGTTCTGGTCGAGAAAGGCGGGCTGGCGACTGGTGCCACCGGCAGGTCTGGGGCGATGGTGAGAGAACACTATCTCCACCCTACGCTGGTTCGTATGGCGATGGAAGCCAGCGAGATTTTCCATAACTTCGACGATGCCGTCGGAGGCGATGCCGGGTTTCAACAGACCGGTCGGCTCCTGATGTTCCCTGAGAGCGAACGGGACGCCGTCGAGTCTAATGTCGCTATGAACCGTGAGCTTGGAGTGAATATTCGCACGATCACTCCAGACGAAATTGGCGAACTGATTCCCCAGGCGTCCCTGGATGACATTTCCATGGGCGTTTATGAACCCGATTCAGGATTCGCCGATCCTGTCGCGACGACCTACGCGTTCGCGGCCCAGGCTGAAGCCCTCGGCGCTCATATTCTGACCCATACTGAAGTGACCGGAATTCGCGTGTCCGCCGGCCGGGTCGCTGCCGTTGAAACGCCAGAAGGCGACATCGAAACCCATGTCGCCGTGAACGTCGCAGGAGCCTGGTCGAACCTGTTGGGCGGGCCTATTGGTGAGGTTATGCCCATTACGCCGACGAGGGTGCAGATGACCCATTTGCGTCGCCCGCCGGCTCTGGAGTCGCTAACCATGAACGTGATCGACTACACGACCGGCGCTTACTTCCGTGTGGACGCGGGACACGGTACGCTGGTGGGTGGCGAAGCATACGATGATCTGTCCGAGGCGGTGAATCCCAACGGCTACGGGTTGAACGCTGACCATAGCACGATCGAAAGATACTGGCGCAGAGCGAACCTGCGATTCCCTGACTTCGTCAACGCAATCAATCGTGGAGGTTATGGCAGTCTGTATGACATGACGCCTGACGGCAATCCGATTCTCGACCACTCGGCGGTGGTGGACGGCCTGTACTGGGCAGTCGGTTTCAGTGGACACGGCTTCAAGTTGTCCCCAGTTGTCGGAAGAATGGTGGCGGAGTTTGTGACGCAAGGCGACACCATCGACCACCCAATTCGCGAGTTCAGAGCCAGCCGCTATGCAGAAGGCCGACCTTTGGTGGCCCAGCATCCATACGAAGGCCGCAGGCATCAGTGACCGGGCGACGTTGGCAGGTTTACTATGACGGCGATTGTGGCTTGTGTCGAAGAACCGTGGCGGTGTTGAAGTTACTGGACTGGTCGCGCAGATGCTCATGGGTCGCATATCAGAGCCTCAACTGTCCGCCGGACGGCTTGACCTGGGAAGATTTGAATGAAGCGGTGATTCTGAAATCGCCCTACGGAAAATACTTTCACGGGTATTTTGCTTTTCGGGAACTGGCCGGATTGTTGCCTCTACTATCTCCATTAGCCCCGATACTCCACATTCCCTATGTGACGTGTAGCGGGACTCGAATGTACCGATTGATCGCAGCCCATCGCAAATGTGCCGTAACCGGTCCAACGAGTCCTGACGAGTAGTGGGTGGCTGACGGCCGAGGTTGGACCGCAACGAAATATGACGTAAATTTCATGGCATAACATTCATATATGAAGTAGTATTGCGTCGTTGTCAAAATTAGCGAATTGGGGAGATAGATCGAATATGGCAGGAATCCAGGTATCGCCCGAGATCAAAGAAGGCAGAAATCAGTTAGCGGTAACAGTTGTACTTGGGCATGCCATCAAGCACATATATAATTCAGGACTGTCCACGATCCTGCTTCCAGAGATCAAATTGGGCCTGGGCCTGACTGGAACACAATTGGGGACTCTGGCGTTTACACGGCAGTTGACAGGATGGTTCACCACGGTGGCGGCAGGATACTTGGGCGATAGATTCGCGAACAAAGCGGCGCTGATGCTGGGCATCTCGATGACACTAATGGGATTGTCTTACTTCTTCGCAGGATTCGCGACCAACTATTGGGTGATGCTGGCTGCGATGCTATTCGTGGGCATCGGGCCGTCTATGTACCATCCCCCGGCCATCGGAGCATTATCGCGCCGATTCCCGGACAAGCGCGGATTCGCTATTTCACTTCACGGGACTGGCGGCAGCGTAGGAGAAGTTGTCGGCCCGCTGCTGACAGCAGGAGCGCTGACATTCCTGATGTGGCAGGATGTTTTGAAGGTCAGTCTGTTTCCCGCGATTCTCGCAGGCTTCCTGATTTGGAGCATGATGCGTACCGTTCGTGGCGAGGTCGCAAGCACCGATTCGACTAGCGATTACTTCAAGTCAATCGCATCGTTGTTGAGGAAGAGCAGGCTGGCGATTTTAGTGGCCGTGACCGCGTTGCGCAGCATGGGGCAGGCGGCGATCATGATTTTTCTGCCCGTGTATCTGCGGGAGGATTTGGCGTATTCTGCATTTACCGTCGCTATATACCTGTCAATGGCGCAAGTTGTGGGCATGTTCGCCCAACCGGCGATGGGGTACTTTTCCGACCGTCTCGGGCGAAAGATCGTTTTAATACCTTCGATGACTGTGATGGGTCTGTTGTTCTTTGTCCTCACATATGCTGATCCGGGTTGGCAGCTCATCGTCACGATTATCGCGTTGGGAACGTTCCTCTATTCGCTACACACAATATTTATTGCCGCCGCGATGGATGTGGCTGGAGATGAAGTGCAGTCAACGGTCGTGTCGTTGATTTACGGGGCCAGCTTCATCGGAACCCTATCGCCTGTGATTGCAGGAAGGATTGCTGACAACTACGGAACGGAGAACACTTTTTTGTATGGCGGCGCGATGATATTACTTGCCACTCTGATTCTGGCGCTGACTCGCCTTCCCAAGACCGCAAACCAGACGGCGCAGGAAGGGGTCGTGTAGTCAGCCCAAACAGACCTGACTTGTGAAAACTCCGTATTTGAAATTGCGGTACAATTCCTCGATTTGACAACGTGAGTCGCAACCATGATTTACTGATCAAATCCCCGACAATTACTCAGACGGGAGACTTGGAGTTGGAACACACGGTTGACGGCAATCCGGATTACGCACACCTGACCGTCTCGTTGAACCGCGGCGAAAAATTCATCGCCGAGGACGGAGCGATGGCGTGAATGTCTGAGGGCATGAATGTCAAAGCGCGGTTTCTTTGCGTGAAGGTCAGCGCCTTCATCCGAAAACTGGCAGGCGGCGAATCCCTGCTCGGCGGCGAGTTCAGCCACGGCACGGGCGGACAAGCTACTTTCTCGCCGTCGTTCCCGGCGAGATCATCCCTAGAAAATGTCTGGCGATTCGTTTAT
>PAIW01000018.1 GCA_002710885.1 Chloroflexota bacterium
AAGACGACATCTTCGTTCGTATCGGTGAGAATCAGGCCGTTCTGGTCGCGAAGACCGATCCTCATATTCCAGCCGCCGCCACCCTCCCAGACGTAGGCGGTGATCTTATTGACGCCGGGCACCAGCTCGGCGCAGCGGGTCTCCTGGCAGTTGGCAGCGCTGCCGCGGCAGGCGCTCACCAGGGTCACGTTGACATTGTTGACATCGATACGAACCGAGTCATCGCTCGCGGTGCAGACCTCCACCCGCAGCGGGGCATCTGTGGTGTTCTCGACGTAGGTCGTCGCGATCGCGAGGATGTTGTCGGTGCCGAGGAATCCAACCTGGGGAACGATCGCTTCGAAGTCCACCAGATCGCCGACGGTGATGTTGATTCCCCCCTCATCCTGCAGGAAGGCGGCGCTGAGCCAGGTCGGCAGCGGGCTGAAGGTGCCCGTCCAGCCGCGCGATTCGGCATCGAAGAACTCGATATCCCACTCATCTCCCGGACGAGGGTTCTCCTCCTCCATCTCATAGGGCGCCACCCAATTGCCGATCATGCGGCCGGGTCCGCCGCCGCCGCAGCCGCCGTCCTGGTCAAGGAACAGCATGTTCCAGGCCTCGGTCCTGATCCAGCCGAAGGGGTTGACCCCCTCGAGGGTGCAATCAGGAGCCTCGGCGACCTCCTGTCCTTCGAGCTCGTCATCCTCGCCGGTGCCCCAGAAGATGACGTCGGGGCTGTCGTCGGTGAGAATCTGCATCTTCTCGTCGCGAAGCCCGATGGCCTGTCTCCAGCCGCCTCCGTTTTCCCAGACATAGGTGGTGATCTTGTTGATTCCGGGAGCCAGCTCAGAACAGTTGATCTCCTGGCAATCGAGTCCGCTGCCGCGGCAGGCGCTCACCAGGGCCACGTTGTTGTTGTTCATGTCGACGCGAATCCCGTCATCGCTGGCGCTGCAGACATAGACCCTCATCGGCGCATCCGTGGTGTTCTCGACGTAGGTCGTCGAGATCGCCACGATCTGATCCGTGCTGATGAAACCCGCCTGTAGAGCGTAGATATCAAAGTCAACCAGGTCCTCCGGTATGAGGTCGATGGCGTTCACCCGCAGAAAGTTCATGCTGATCCAGGTCGGTATGTCGCTGACGTTCGCCCCTCCCCACCCGGTGGCCTCGGCCTCTATGAAATCGATGTCCCACTCGTCGCCGGGACGCGGGTTCTCCTCTGACATATCGTAGGGAGCCACCCAATTGCCCTCCATACGGCCGATCTGGCCGCAGCCGGTATCCTGGTCAAGAAAGAGCATGTTCCAGCCGTTACTGCGAATCCAGCCATTGGGATTGACCATATCCTCGATCGGCTCGAGCGGCGGCGGAGGCGGAGGAGGAGGAGGCAGACCTTCTTCCGGAGAATAGATCTCCACCTCGCCAAGGGAGAGAACATCCATTTCATCGGGGTTGCCGACCCCTCCCGTACCGGAAAGATCCGGATCCGGGGTTCTCACGACCCTCACAACACTACCGGCAACAGCGTCTCCCAGCAGCTCAACGAGGTCTACCATCAGGCTATCGGGACCTGCCGCTCCACCACCGCCGAGGATGTTTTCCTCGTTGAGCAGATCCGATTCGAAGAGGATATCTCCATCGAGGCCATCGAGAATCAGGACGGTGAGATCACGAAAGCGTGAAGTGCAGCAATTATCACGGTTATGAAGAATAATTGAAGTGATCATGTACTCGTCCCGGAGATCAACCTCCCAGGTGGAAGGCAGGTTCTGGCCGGCGGCTGTATGGGTGAAATTTCCGAGGTTCCCATCGATTCCCATGCTGGCGGGAAACTGCCCGGTGCCGTAATCCGAAGACTGGGTAGCCATTCCGCGCGATGCGACGTTAACCGTCCCATCATCCAACCCCTGCGCGAAAGCAAACGCGCTCCAACTGAGTACCACCGCAAACACCAGTCCATTCAATGCCTTGCGCATAGATCTTCCCCTACTGATTGAATTGAGATTTATTTCAGTTTCCCGTGACCACTAAACCTGGCCCCATTGTCACTCAGATCTCCCCGAAAGCAAATGACACTTTCCCTCCCGACAAAAGTGCAAGCGGGAAAGGCGATTGATGAGGCCGCGCAGGCATAGGTATATGTAGGGGCTGACGAACCCGGAGAGATGGTATGGACATGAAGAAACTGTGTATCCGCCCCGTGGCTGCCGGCATCGCGGCGCTCGGAGGCCGGCAGCCGCGGGGCTTGACCCTGCCCAGGCTAATGTACACGGCTCTCTTATTACTGGCCGGCATCTGGAGTCAGGGTTGCTCCGTGGTTCACGTTCACGTGTCACCGGGCCCCGCCGCTGTCAGTGAAGTGAGGCAGGTGATGCATCGCTATCTTGCCGCGTTCAATATCGATGATTTTGAGACGATTGGCGCCTCCTGGCATGCGCCTGGCTGGTTGTCGACCAGCGAGTCGAGACATCTCCTCAATAATCGCGAAGAAGTCAAAGGCCTCTACCGCGCCCTTCTTGGAAAGATCCGGGCAGAAGACTACGACCACTCAGAACTCTTGAGCGAGGACATCAAGTTCGTTAATGACGGCTGCGTGATCTACCGGATCACCTTCACGCGCTGGAAGAAAGATGGAACCTTCATGCCGCCGCGAGTCCGGGGAAGCGTCTGTACTCTGCTCAAGGTGGATGGGCAGTGGGGTCTCAGCAATGTCGCTCTTGAAGCCGGAACGGGAGGCTGACACGCACGGGGGCCGGGTTGGATCAACTCACCGAGTGTCAGACGTCAACCTTCAGCAGACCGCACGCTTCCTCGTACCCCGGCGCCCGTTCACCAGCACCCTTCGGCGCGCTCTTTGAAGCGCTGGGGCTCAGCCCGTATTCGCTCGCTGTCACTCGCGCCAGGGCCACAGGATGGCGCCAGCGGAACTTCTCGCGCGTCGTCCTGAACTCTTCCTCTACCGTGTGGTAGTACTTCTCGGCATGGAGCGCTCCATCCTCGCTGACAGCGAAGCCCAGGAGCAGGTCCATGACAGGGCGGAACGGGTAACCCAGCTCTCCATAGCGCTCAACGAGCGCGCTGGCGCGCGCCTGGTCCCGGGCACGGATGGCAGACCTCGTCTCGCTGAGGAGCGCGCCGCGGTCCTTCTCCGTAACGGCATCGAGCGCCTTCGCGTGAAAAGATTCGTCGGTGACGGCGCCGCGTTGCCCGGCGGTATGATAGGCGCCGATGATCAGGCTCGCGAACGCGTTGAGATCATTACTGACGCGCGCGATATTGCGCCAGGCATTCGCCGCGTCCGACGCGTGAACCCCGACCGATGCGCCGTGCACACTGCCCATCGGTTTCAACTTCGAGCTCCCCGGTTTCCCCCGACCTCGGTCGTTCAGAACGAGCCGGTTCGCGGCGAGCGAGATCGCCTCACCGACATCTGCCGGGGTGAAGCCTTCAGCCAGAGCGGCCGCGGCGGCCTCGGCGGCTTGCTCACGCGTGCCCGCGAAGACGAGCCGGCTCATCTCGTTGATCCAGCTATCATCTGCCTTACGCGAGCCCGGCTTGCGGCCAGGCAGCTTGTGGGTTTCGAGGAGCTTCGGCAGGAGACTGCGGATCGCGGCCTGTGAACCGCGTCTTTCGGAATGGACACAGAAACGAACCGATTGACGCAACAGGGTGTGTGAGTGCTCTTTGCCGACAATGTCAAGCATCGACCAGGCGCGCCAGGCGAGCACGACGCGATGGACGTTGATCTCATCCCGCACCGGGTACTGCAGGTGATTGAAGGCTTCGTCGGGGCGCTCGTTCACGAGTGCCGCGAAGGTGGACTCCGCCCGCCCGAAATCTCCCGATCGCGTGGCTTTACGCAGCAACTCGCCCGTGGGAGAGTTGGCCGGGATCTTCGCCGGCTCCACGTTTCTGAGAATCTGCTTCGCGCGGCCGCCAAACTCGTGGATACGATTCGTGTTGCGATAAAGCACCTTGAGAATGGGCAGGGCACGGCGAGCTTCGGGCAATGCGCGCGACATGTCATAGGCCGGCGCGAGCGCCATAAAGGCGTGGTAGCCGGTGTAGTCCTGCCCGGCGAAGGTTCGTGCGTTGGCGAGCGCGCCGGCTGCGGTCAGCGTTCGCAGATCCGCGCCGCCTCGCAGTTTCTCGACAAGGAGGGGCTGCAGCTTCGCCAGCGACGTCTCCTGCATCAGCGCGACCAGCGGCTCGAGCTCCCCGAAGGTCGGAAAATCAGCTCCATCCTCCGCGAATACAGAGCCGAGCCCGAGCTCCGCCGCGAGCGAAACGCCGACACTCCCGGCAAGCATGCCGCGGCCTACGTCCGCAAGAAACTCCCGTCTGCCGCGCTGGGACATGGTCGTCCTCCTGTAATATTACGCCCGCCTCGCCACGAAGATTTCATCCGGACTTAGGCGGGAAACCTTTTAATCTCAGTGCCGATCCCATCGGCTACCCTAAGCGATGGATTGCCCGCGACGCAACCCGTCCTTGCCGCCGGCCTGGACGACGGCCGCCTGGGCGACAGCCCCTTCTCCCCCAGGGCTTCGCATAGACTACCTGGTCATTCTTCAGTGGAGTTGTCTTCATAGGGATCATCGTAATTGAAGATATCCCAGACCATCTTCCACGTCCCATCGTCCTGTTTCTGACTCAAGATGATCCACTTATAAGTCCTGGTCTCAACGTCGCCATCAATGGTCTCAGCTGAACTGCCTGTGCCTCGCGTTACAGCCCAATCGCCCATTGCCAGGACTTCCGCAACAGGTTCGCTCATCTCCATCTTCGAAGACGGTGGAGCTCTGAATTGCTCTTTGTAACTCTCGAGAATTGCAGCCGACCCTTCCAATACCGGTTTCTCGGGGATCATGTAGACCGCGTTTTCCGTATAAAGATCTCCACAAGCTTTCGCGTCACGCCCCTGGAACGCCTCGACAAATTCACCAAGCAGTTCTTTCTGTCCATCGTATAACGGCCCAGCCTCCACAAAGACGGCCGCCTCCGATCCACTACCCGGCAGAACAAAAAATCCGATTCCTATCCCTGCTAAAAACAGCATGGCGCCAACCAGCCAGACGGGAGTCGCTTCCATAATTCTTTTCATAATTTTCATCTCATGATTTTTTTCAGCGGAAACAGAATGGAGACTTCAAAACATGAAGCTCCCGCAGTGTATCTGAACGACGATTGTCGACCAAGAGAGATGCCTGCCCAACACCCCCTGGGCAAATGAACGACACCACCCTCTCCTCTCCTTGCCTCTCCTTGCCCTCGCCCATGGGCTCGCATAGGCTATTGGCCGGGTCCAACTGAGACTTGGGGAAGGTATCCTTTATGAAACGCATTGTCGTCTTCGGGTTGGTTCTCAATACAGCGCTCGCTGCTGGGGTGTCCCCGGCAGCCGAGCCGGCGAAGAGAAAACTTGCGTGGAACACCCGGACGTTGTTCAAGACCCCGAAAGCGTACCCAACCACCGAGAGTCCCGCGCCGGGAATGCGCGCATTGTTCTACGAGGGCGCCAATTACAAGGGGCGCCCAACTCGCGTTTTCGCCTATTACGCGACTCCTGAAGGAAAACCTCCCAAAGGCGGGTGGCCCGCTGTGGTGTGCGCGCACGGCGGAGGGGGAACTGCATATCCCGATTGGGTGCGAAAGTGGAACAGTAATGGATACGCGGCCATCTCGATGGACCTCGAAGGTCACCTGCCGGGAGGAAAATCACATGGGCTCAAGGGTAACCTGCCGGTGAATCGCGGCCACAAGGGCTCCGGCCCGGCTCGCATCGACTGGTTCGGCGACAGAAGTCTGCCTGATCGCGAGCAGTGGTTCTATCACGCGGTGGCCGATGTCGTACGTGCCAACTCCCTGCTGCGTTCATTCCCTGAGATCAACCGCGCGAAGATCGGGCTGACGGGAATTTCCTGGGGCGGGACCATTGTCAGCACTGTGGCCGGCGTCGACAGCCGATTCGTTTTTGTCATTCCCGTCTATGGCGCGGGCTTCATCCATGAGAGCGACAACCAAGGGCTCTCGCAGTGGTTCCCGCCAAAGAATATGACCGCCTCCCAATTCAGTGACTACCGAAGGAAATGGGATCCCTCGGCGCATTTGCACTACGCGAAAATGCCGATGCTGTTTGTGACCTCGGTGGCTGATCCGGTTTTCCAGATTAATATCTTTGCGAAATCTTCACAGGCAGCCGGTGGCCAGAGCACCTTATGCATGCGTCCATGGATGATCCACGCGCACGGCAACGGCTGGGAAGATGCGCCTGAAATCTATAACTTCGCCGACAGCATCGTGAAAAACGGACCGCCCCTGCCGAAATTAGGCCGTCCGAAAGTCAACTCCGCGACGGGCCTGCTGCATACGAGCTACACGGGTGAATTCTCCGAGGCCTGGGTTTACTTGACGACCTCCGGCGGTCTCTGGAAGGGACGTAAATGGCACTTCATTGAATGCTCCCGGGGCAAGAAGGAGCTGGTCTCCAAGAAGCCCCTTCCGCGGGGAACAACGGCATACATGGTCTACGTATTCAAGCAGACAGGGGGCTGGCGCAATAACCATGCCGCATCCGAGCTCGTTGAGCTGAAGTAAGGGACCACTGGCGATTCAGTGTTGACTGACGCCAGGCCGCCGTGGCGGCAGATGAATTTCGAACAGTGTTTCGGGACACATCAGAACGGAGTGTGGTCTTGTCATTTCATCACGGCTCAGGATCTCCAATCGTTCGTACAGGCTGAAGTGCAGGCGGGCCGCATGAGCCGTTGTCAGCGCGATTTCATCATGCCAGACGGAATACGTTCCGAGTGACCCGTTCAGGCGATAGAAAAAACCCTCGATCGGGTGCGTCAGGATAAGCTTCTGCTGTTCGATAGAATCGAATCCCTCGAGCAGCGGCATCGGTTCTCCGGTATCTTCCAGTTCGATATCGCAGCTACACCAGTCTGACTTGACATCGAAACGATATCGCCGGTATCGGCTGATATCCGAGTCGTACTGACAATCGATGTCATAGGTCGCGTAATGCCAGGGGATGCGCCACAACGAACGAGCGAGGTGCACAAGCCGGGAGCCAAGAGTCGTCCCAAAAAACCAGACCGCGTGTTCGCGGGTCGACCGCTCGATCACATAGACACGGTGATTCGTCTGTCCGAAGCTGAACTTTGCAAACGGAGCCAGGCGGGCGTAGTGAAAATCGTCGTCCAGGAACGGAACGACACTGAGAAGCCCACACGTCTGATTGCCGATTTCGAACGGGACAATCTCGAAACGCTCTTCTGGAATGTGAGGCCGCAACCGGTCAATCGGAACGGCGTAATTGATCAGCGCGAAGTGCCGCAATTTCGTCCGAACGTCCATCCACCCGAACTGTCGGTCGACGATGCGGCGCTCCAAAACGTCCGAAAAGCCGGTTGTCGTCATCGCCCTATCCTCCTGTTAAACACCGCAACAACCCTAAGCGATGCCCCGGGCGATAAGCAACCGAGAGCCTCCCCTCTCCTGGCCTACGTCCCCCCGTGACCTACCGAAAGCGGTAGTAGCCCAGGAGTTTCCTGAGCTGGAAACGCCGCCAGAGGTTGAGAGGTTTTGGCTTCAGCGGCGGCAGCTCTCCGGCCAGCAAGCGGTCGGTCGCCTCGAGAACACGTTCGGAGGCGCGGCCGTCGGTGTTCGGATGCATCTCGGCCACCAGGTCCCTGGCCGCCTGGATGAGGGTTTTCGGACGGCCCAACGCCGCAGCGATGGCGCCCTCGAGGTCCTCCGGTTCGCTGATATCAAGAAGATGGGCGCCCGGCCAGGCTGTGCGAAAAGTTACCACGGGTACATCGGCGAGAACCGCCTCGTAGATTACCGAGGAGGTATCCGACACGACCACATCCGCCTGGTGAAGGAGCGGGACCAGGTCGTGTTCTTCGCTGACATGCAGGTGTTCACCCTGTATCGCCAGGTACTGCGCCTCCCACTCGGGGCTCATTTTCGAATGAAACTTGACCGTCCAGTCCCAGGCTCCGGATTGCGACAGTCCGTCAATCGTGTCGCAAAGTGTCGGAGCGCTCCCCAGACTGGGGGAAAAAGTCGGTGCGTACAATACGCGCGGACGGACAGCGGACACCTCATCAGCCGGCCGGCGGAACAGTGGATCATTCTTCGGCCAGCCCGTCTCGATAACATGAAAATGCCCGTGCTCGCTGGCCAGTTCCTCGAAAGGTTCCGTCGTCGAGGGGCCATGCGTGCAGTAGAGATCAAAAAATCCCCGAATCCTGAAATGCCCCTTCTTCCCGACTCCGCAGGCATGAAAGACCTGGACCTTCACCCCCGGGAAAAAATCAGGGGCCCAATTACCTGGAACAAAGATGGCCTCCGGCGAGTATTCCTTCACCTCCGCGACGGTAGAGAGAACCTTCTCTCCGGGATCGAGGGCAGATGGATCGACGCGCTCCACGAACCAGCAGGCCTCATCTCTACGGGCGCGAATCGCCTCCTGGAGAGGTCTCAGGATCGCGATCGAATAGGGCAGCGAAATGTAAAAAAGGAATCGTCGCAAGTTTATCTTCTTCCGTTAAAAAGAGCAGGCCTCTCAGGCGGACCGATGAAGGAACAATCAGATCTGGTCCATCAACTCTCCTGGAGAAACTCCCTCAT
>PAIW01000001.1 GCA_002710885.1 Chloroflexota bacterium
ATTGGTAGAGAGCCGGAGGAGTTATCCCATCTGCTAGTGACTCATGCTCATCCCGACCACATCGGCTCGGCTAGCAGCGTTGCCAAGAAAACCGGAGCGCGAGTGATCGCTCACCAAGCCGACACAAAACGCCGAGGCAACGGAGCGAGCCTGAATTACATGGGCGTGTTTGGTTCCCTGCCCGTCCCGCTCCCTTTTTTCGAGCGTACACCAGTCGCCACATTGGTCGATGAGGGTGACGTTCTGCCGATTGCTGGCGGAATCCGAGTCATCCACACTCCAGGTCACACGCCAGGAAGTGTCTGCTTTCTGGAGGAAGGAACCGGTTCCCTGTTTTCCGGAGACACAATATTCAGTGACGGAGAGCGGGTAAGCAGGTCGGTGCCCTTCCCTGGGTACGACGCAGAGGCCTATCGGACCTCGCTGGCTCGACTAGCCACCCTCGACTTCGACGCCATATGTGGCGGACACGGCGCCCCGCTCAAATCCGGTGGGGCAGGAAAACTTCAGGAGCTACTAGAGGCGCGCCCAGAGCTTCCCACATGGAGGCAGTTCTTCAGAAGCATTCCCCGGCGCATCAAAAAGTCCCAAAGCATGACGGGCGAGGAGATATAGGGCCTTATACCCTTCGCGCTCCTCCAAAATTCACGCCAACTCGACCGCCGCCGCATAAGCGTAAGCCACATAGCCACTCGGAGCCAGGTCAAGCTCCTTGAATTCCTCGGACTGGTCGATTCTTCCAGTATCGGACGGGCTGGGCATCATACGCAGCACAAGCTCTCGCAGTCGTCCATCGGGAAGAACCACGACACAGCCGCGTGCGGGATCGGCCACGCCAGCGGAATCAATCTCAAAGGCCTGAATTGAACTTGTTCCCATAAAGAACGGGAACGGGTCGAGAGCGGCAGCTAGCTCTTCCAACAGCTTGTTCAATTCCCCGGCCGCTCGATGCAAAACACCGTCCGCTATGGCCCGTTTGACGATGGGGCCGATGCTATCGGATTGCATGGTTGTTTGGCCGCCTCACGTTTGACACTAAACTGCGGCGTAATATATCATTTTGTGCAGGTGTCACTTAGGTGGCAACGTAGCTCAGCGGTTAGAGCGGGCGCTTCATAAGCGCTAGGTCACTGGTTCGATCCCAGTCGTTGCCACTCCGCAAGGACAACAAAGGGGCGGAGCCATCGGCTTTATCGCGTATATATGAAGCCGCATCGTCGCCGACAAACGTTCTCAAGGGACGATCCAGGCTGTGCACGAGGGTGATTAGCTCAGCGGTTAGAGCGCTCGCCTCACACGCGAGAGGTCCGAGGTTCGAATCCTCGATTACCCACCAAAATTCGTTGGATTGGCTCACGAGGGTATTTGTCCAACCCGCCGAATTTCAACTCCTCAAGACACCTGGACAGAATTTGCCGAAGTGGCGGAATGGTAGACGCGCTACGTTCAGGACGTAGTATCCTTACGGATGTGTGGGTTCGACTCCCTCCTTCGGCACCAATACTCAAAACAACAGCATTTTCGTGACTAAACGGGCCGCTCGCTATGAGCAGTCCGTGTGTTTTGCCGACATAGATACTCAACTCCCTTGATTCATAGCTTTGGCGAACACCTCTGCGGTCTCCCTCTGCCAAGCAGGCATCAGGTGTGCATAGATGTCCAATATCATGCTGACGCTGGAATGCCCCAACCTCTTGCTCACAAGTACTGGACTCTGGCCGCTCTGGAGAAGCACAAAGGCGTGAAAGTGCCTCAAATCGTGAGTTTGACGAGACCGACGGTTACTCGTTTCTCTGCCCGATCCAACGCTCTCGTGAGCTTCATGGGGTTAAGAGGTTGACCGAATTCATCGGGCAACACGAGGTCGTTATCCCGGTAACTCCGCGCCATTGTCAGGCGGTGTTCCATCTGACGTACCTTGTGGGCCCGTATTACCGCCATAGTGCCATCGTCTAGATTGACTATTCTGCGAGATACTGTGGACTTAGGAGGCTCGAATATCACCCCTTTTTCGGCTGACCTCACAAGTGAATTGATGATGGACATTACTTGTCGGTTGAAGTCGACCGGTTGCCAGTGAAGTCCAAGACACTCGCCTCTTCGAATTCCTGAGTATGCGATCAGATGGATGGCCGGACACAGATCGTCATCATGTTCGATTGAATCCGCAAGAATACTGTTCACGGTGCTAACGCTCGGCGGCTGGACTTCCGGTTCCTTAGTCCCCGGGGAAGTAACCAGTTGGGCTGGATTGCAGAATATCAGTTCCATCTGTACAGCGGCCTTCAGAGCCGTCGAGAGGATGCAGTGGCCGAAGTGACCTCACAGCGTGACTCTACCGCCACGGAGGGTTGAGTGCGGTCAGACCAGATGGACGGGGGAGGCGAGGTGAGACCATCGGTGGCTCGAGACCAATCGATTCGGTCAGAGATATTCCAACTTAAGAGCCCGATAAGTCGCCGCAACGAAACCGATCCCGACACCTGTTGGATGGCCGCGTACGGATATAAACTCGTGGTCCCACTTCAATCGGCGAAGGCTTCGTACGTGATCGTCTTGGCGTTCGGTCTTGGGGTTCGCCGACGGCCTTAAACGCGCCTTCCGAGGTGATGGTCGCGCTATCGTCCTTTAGCTTGGCGGACAATCCTTTGAGCTGCTCGAAACTGTACTCGGAGAGTTAGCCGACGCCTGGTTCGCGGGCGCCAATAAAACCGCCCCGGAGGTGTCGATGACCACACCTGAGTTTGAGGCTATCCTCCTGCGTTGTAAAAGAGATCATATTTTCTTGTTTCCATGCCGGTATGGGCGAGTTTGATTGAATTCCATTTTTATTTGAAGGGCTTTTTCAAGATTTAGATCTAATTTGCCACATAAATCAGCAATTCTAATAATGGTATCAGCTAGTTCAAAAATAAAACCTTCGGGTTTCCCATCAGGTCCTCTGTATAACTTTTTTTCTCCGTGGGAACGATACTCTTCAAGAGCTTCACTCAATTCTGAGTGCATTAATGCTATTTTTTCTCCGATGTTAACTTCTTCATCCCACCATCCTTTTGATCTTGCGGTGTTATGTGATTCAGTTATCAGTTTTTTAATTGTTAATTCATTGGTTTGCGTTTCATCAGGAGATTGAACATCGTCATCAAGTCGAGAACTACTCACACTTCACCTCCTCGTTGTATTTCTGGTGAGCCTCGGCGCACCATCGGCGTGGGGTAAGGTCACCGTTCCCACTGCGGGCAGTGGGAACGGTGCGGGATTTTAGGACGGCGACCTCGTCGTGAGAGTGATCCTGTGCCTTTTTCCAAAACCTACGACCCTCTTCAATGTTTGGCATAGCTTCTCTCCTCTAAGTTGCTCGTGGTAGGTGCACACTCGCCACGCGTGCCGACTGCTGGTCCAGCGTGGCGCGGGCCACTTGTTGCGGTAGTCTACGAACTCGCACATGAGACAGGTGGGTTCATCGTGGACGTTCCAGGCTAACCTCGCATGACAGCGGCTACACTCCGTTGGTGGGGTCTCCGGCCTGGGGAATCATCGCCCTTCATTGGTTTCTTCCGCTGGGGCTGAGGCGGGTTGGCAAGGGTCTTCATTCGACAACTCCGTGACAACGACATATATAGCTATCTGTCTGCCTTGCTCAACACCGAAGGAGTGCGTCTTTGGGGCGTCTTTATCGCCTACGGGGTGAATCCGAGTTCTTTGGCCTTCTTTAAATCCCGTTCTGCTTCTTTTGACTTACCAAGTTCTTCGTAAATCAACCCCCGTAGGTGGTAAGCCACAGAGTACTGTGGATTAAGTCGGGTGGCCTCATCTAAGTCCTTAATTGCTCGATCAAACTGTTCTAGAACACCGTAAGCACTACCCCTACTCACGAAGGTCACGGCGAACTTGGGGTCGAGGCGTATGGCTTCGTCGTAGTCCTCTATCGCCCGCTCGTACCTGCCCAAGGCAGCGTAAGCCCACCCTCTGGCGATATAGGCGTTAGAGTTCCGGGGAGCGAGCCTTATGGCCTCGTCATATTGCACTATAGCCCCCTCATGGTCACCGTCTTCCGCGAAGTCGATTCCTTTATCGACATAATCGTTGGCCGATCTTTCAGAAATCTGTGTAGAGGGTTGCGTGGTTGGTGCGGGAGAAGTGAGAGTGCCGTCTCGGACTAATTCGGCAACCTTTTTTCTATATTCCTTGTAGTTGTGATTGTTTGGATCAAGATCTATAGCCTTATCCATGTCCCCTAACGCAAGCTTGTACTGGCCAAGGTAATCCGCATAGACAAGTCCCCTGTTGTAATAGAGTGTTGGGTACACTGGATTGAGTCTTATGGCTTCGTTGTAGTCCTCTATAGCCCGTTCATATTGCCCTAAACCAGAGTACGCTGTGGCTCTGTTGCTGTAGCCTGCTGCTACTTCCGGTGCGAGTTGTATAGCCTTATCAGAGTCCTGTATCGATTGCTCGTATTGTCCTAAGTCGTTGTAGAGAGCACTTCTGGCTATGAAAGCTTCTACAAGCCGTGGTTCTAATTGGATGGCTTCTTGTAAGTCTTTTAATGCCTTTTCGGACTGGCCGATGCGGTAGTAAAGGAAAGCTCTGTTTACGTAAGCTTGGGTGGCCGAAGGTGCGAGTCGAATTACTTCGGTGTAGTCCTGGATAGCTCGTTCAACTTGACCTAGTCTGACGTATGCAATGCCCCTTTTCATGTAGGCGATCTCGTTTTGTGGACTGAGGCGGATGGCCTCGTCGTATTCTTCTATCGCTTTCTGGTAAATCCCTTGAGTAACATATTTGTTGCCACTCTCTAAATGACTGTTGGCACTTAGAGCGACTTCAGGTGTGGACGTAATGATCGGCGGCAATGGCTTAGCCAAAGGGGCAGGCAACACAGTCGGGGTGGGTAAAGGTGTCAAAGCAGCAATGGTGGGTAGTATTTTGACCTCTGGAGGCAGGGTGTCTGAAATCTGAGAACCCCCGCAAGCTACCAGCAGCAACATAAATGCTGCGGGGAGAAGAAATGATATTGTGAGTTTGATATTAATCTCCCGATCCCCCAGTTTTACTAATCGTCTATGGGACTCCTAGCCGTTAGGTTCCATCAGTTACGGCTAATCCCTTAGAGGAAACTATTGGGCTGTTGGATGAATAGCGCGGACGCTATCCCCATCCCCTAGACTCGCCACCCAATAAACATTCGTTTCAACCCATATTAACCATCGACGGGCGTATGTTCACATTGGCAGTGTGCAGACACGTTGACAAATCCTTCTCTGGTGCGCGACTAGTAGTCACCCCGGAATGGATAGAACAAAATGAATTTGGCGTATCGGTATATGGAAATGATTTTACAAGTTAAATTCATGGTATCTGCAATAAAGCACCCATATATGGGAGTATATATCAAGAAATTTCATCCACACCAGGCATATCGCCGAATGGAATAATTGCCCGACTCAAAACACACGCCAGCGATCAGGCATGTACTTCGTCTAGAATCCTCGACAGAAAAGTTCGTAAACTCCTACCTCAAAAGCACTGGCTGGACCCAAGCTTTTGCTCCATCAGAGTCAGTTACCTCTGCGCGGACATAACCTTCATCCCCTCTGAACTTGTAACTGACGTCTGGGCCTGGTATTTCTTCCAATATGGTCCCACCACTCCCGATAAATCTGGTTAGGTAAAGGTAGTCAGTATCAGCACATATCCCGACTCTTAGAGTAGCCCCATCGGTCTCAATGTCACATAATTCAACCCCGCTGGAGGAGTAAAAATCCCCTCTCCCAAGGGCTGCTACCAAAGCTTCCGATTCTCCTGATTCTGAGCGTACAACGACCCAGCCGCGACCTGGGTTTTCCATGGTTGGATGGAAATCATGGTAATTATGAGAATCATCGGTTGCGGCCCCGAAAATAAGGTTTCCTCTAGTCAGCATTTCGTCCCACATATCCGTAGTAGACACTTTGCCAAAACCCCCTAGATTGTTACTACCGCGGCTTGCGTTATACACCTCAAACATAGTAGATCCAACGACGCGTGACATATGAGTATGATCGAAAGCCCATTTCCAGTTCGGATGATTGATGCAGGTGATTCCGCCTGCGTCTCGAATCGCATCGATGTTGATCTGAAGCGTCGAAACAATATCTTCACCAACAAGCGGAGTCACCAGACGATTTATCCCTATCGCGCCTATATGTATTGGCAGATTAGTGTCTGATGCAAAAGTCGAGACCTCTTCCCCGGGGATTAACGTCATATTGCCCTTACCCGATTGCCCATAGTCCAACAAAGTAAGGTGGTTATGGTCACTCAGTACCAAAAAGTCATACCCGTGACTTTCAAACCACTCGCACACTTTTTCAGGAGATGCGTCACCATCCGATTCAGTTGTGTGGGTATGTATGTTCCCTTTATACCACTGTTGACGAGCCATAAAGTTCTCCTTAGAAATCAAAATCGTTTATTCAATTAGTTCAGTACCAAATCAATAATGAATGACAAATTCGCATCTTTCTACCAATAGTGACCACAGTAACACCATTGCCAATTGATATTTACACACCTATCAGTCAGAGTGGTCTGAGGCTGGATTTCCCAGATGGAATCCGATGCCTCCATGAACGCACCTTACTAGGATGGCACGACTGTACGATCACTCCCTGATGTTGTCAATTGCCATCCAAAGTACGCCATTTAGCTCATAGTGCTTTACAACCATTCTGAACCAAGTATAAAGGCGCCGAAAAGTCTCATTTAGACCGACCCCATCCGAACCCAATTTGCTGGGCTATGCAAGGCTTCTACAGAGAATCAACTTTGTAAGACTATATATTGCACCATAGCGTTCCTTTCCAGGGCCGATTCAAACAGTATTGAGAAATCGCGCTCTGAGGGGCATCCACTGGTGCCGTTAGGGTCAGATCCATTCGCCTAGCCGAGGTCAGGAGCCAAGCAATGAACAACCCAGGTCAACGTTTTATTAGCAATGTCAGAATCAAACGTGGCCAAGCTATGGCGCGTGCTACGCCCGATTTACGGAATCTCTCCTCCACTAACACCCAATAACCAAGGCGTACCATACGTCTACATTTTCGACATGAGGGACAATCCATACCGTGAATGGTGCGATAGCTGACATATAGTCTTGCTCCGGAAATTGAACAAATTTCAACATCGTGAATTCGCTGGTTTTGGATTAAGAATTCGTGGACGCTGGGAGGTAAAGTCGAACACCGTCGCAGTCGAAGAACATTATCGATTCAGTCAACGGGTGATTCAGAAACGCCATTTGAAAGTCTTCTTTTCGGGTGAATGGTGACACAGGATTCTAATAGATGGTCTGAGCGCCATCAATCGTCTCGTCGTGGTATCCAAGATTGATCGCTGGCGCCAATATATCAACGTCGGAGATCACGGAGTCGTGTGGAATTCCAACCGCCTCACCGCAAATAGTCGCATGCTCGTCGATGCCGAACGGAACTGCCACGAATGCCACCGTCGCGACTGCCAAGATTGCTCCAAGTCCCTTTAAGGCATTAATCCGCTTTCCTCTTCGTTCGGGTAATAATAGGTTCATACATATATACGAACGCTGGAAACGAAATGTTTCAAACCACAGCTGATTTTCGCTCTTGCCCAAATTGAGTGTGATGCATCGTTGACCACCCGTTCCAAAAACTTTTACAATCGGGTACGAGCATGGACAGCGTAGATTCGCAGCAATCAACGGCATTAGCCGCACCCTACTTTTCCAGGACACCCGCAGGGGGCAACGCCTCCCGCCCCGTGTTTCGCCACAGACCAGTGGCGCTTGACCTCCACAGGCGAAGCTCGGATGTTTATTGATGCCTGTGTTAACCATGTCACCGCTATGGAGAACTCCCCACATGCAAACCTACGGAGAGGAAGTCAAAGTTTACTCGCTGGATAAGGAATCTGGTCTGATCGGATCGGCCCGGTTCAAAGGCGAGGCAATTCAGGAGACTCCAGGCGGTTTGTGGTCGTGGCAAGGGATTCTCACCGATCCCAGCTTTGAGCCCAATGACGTGTGGGACGTCCATGACATCCGACTGGAGTTCTTTGACGGCGCTTCTGGCCGAGCTTTTTGCACCAACATCGACTATCCAAACGGACGCGTGAATCTGGAGATCACGGGTGAGGGATTGCCTCCGAGGGTGTGACGCCTGCCTGCGCACTGCTGACAAGTTGACACGGTTCTTGCGGAACACTTACCATTAACCTGGAGTTGATAGGCGAGATGATCGGGCCTCGAACTGCCAGACATCCCGTCCTGAGGCGCGCGCAATTGCATGCTTAATAATCAGGCGCTTGTAGCTCAGTTGGATAGAGCGCAGCCCTGCGGAGGCTGAGGCCGTGGGTTCGAGTCCCGCCAAGCGCACTTTGATTTCATCTCCCCTCTCAATTCGCCAAGCTGACGGCATAGGTGGCGAGGGCCATTCACCTGGCGTTACCGCGTATTCGCAAAGCCGGGGCGATTAGCTCAGATGGTTAGAGCGTCTGTCTTACACACAGAAGGTCAGAGGTTCGAGTCCTCTATCCCCCACCATCAGCTGCAGGCGATCCCACAGGACTCGGCAACACCAACACCATGCAGGCCTGCTGCTTCATCGACGGCACCTGCAGCTCGCAATTTACTCGCTACTTGTCGACGGTCGTTTGACCCCGCGTCTTTGGCATTGTCACTCGTATCGAACCAGGATGAGAAAGGGAGCGCTGTGCCCACCAATAATGCCAAAATGATGAGTTGCAGCACCAC
>PAIW01000002.1 GCA_002710885.1 Chloroflexota bacterium
ATTTCGTGACCCATTTCGTACTCATGATACTCTGGGGCGTAGCCCTCGCTTTCCAGAAACTCCCGCGATCGCCGTGCGTCGTTGACTGAGATCATCATGTCGGAGGTCCCGTGGGCGACGAATATAGGCTGATTGCGGTCTTCAGGGAGGTTGTCTGTAATCGCCGCGTCGGTAGGCAAGCGAGAACTGAGAATCAACAGCCCTGCGAACAGGTCGGGTCTAGTCAGACCACATTGATAGGTCATCATGCCGCCCTGCGAGAAGCCGCCCAGCAGGATGTTTCCACCCTCGACGTTGTAGCGTTCTTGAACCTCATCGAACAGAATTTCGAGCATTTCCTTCGAATTGACTTCGTCCTCTTCTGTACCAGAGTCCTGAGGCGGGGTCCATGCGTACCCTGTCATCCCCAACCCAACCTGCATCGGTATGGGAGCGTTGGGAAATATGAAGACGTATCCTGTGGAATGAATCGACGGCGAAAGTCCAGCAAGGTCGCTCATGCTGGCTCCGTATCCGTGCAGGAGGATTACCACTGGATATTCAGCATCGGGATCGTAGTTGTCAGGTTCGACGGCCAGGTAAAGCAGCGACTGGCCCTGAATTTCTTTAGCTTGCACTTTTGGTAGCGCTCCTTTCCAACTCAAGGGTAATACCGGACGAATACAATGGCAAGAGTCACGGTTGAACGCGAGAATCCGGTAGAATAGAATCACCCGAACAGCAAGCAAAGCCGTTTGCGAGTTACACGGCGAAAGACGAGGCTGGAGTTTCACTTTTTCATGCCCAGTCGTCCACAAAGATCAACTATCGACACACAAAATTCGGAACAAACGAGGTAAGAATGAGCAAGCTAGAAGACCTTTTCAGGCGCGCGGCGACGCGCGCGCCCCAACCCCTGGGATTCGGAACCGCCGCGAGAGACGAGTCAGGCTCTGGAATCCTGCTAATCGGCTATGCCAGATCACAGGACATCTCCAAGTCTCCAGAACTCAGCAAGGCAGACGTAGATGCCATCGTTTTAGATTCACGCGGCAAGGCGGTTTCCAAGACCGCCGCCAATGCTTTGGAGAACACGGTTTGGGGGAGCGAGAACGCCCAGTTCGACGCCGAAGGCATCGAGGAATTGAAAGGACAAGGGTGCGATTTCCTGATCTTTGATGCAGCGGACACATCATCAATGGCGGTCAACGACGACGATCTATCCAGTTTCCTGCATGTGTCCGGTGAGCTTGACCGAATGACAGCGGCGGCTGTCAACGTACTGGGGTTCACAGGATTATCGTTAGTTGATGCGCTCGAAGGCTCGTTCTTGGACGTCCAACAATTAATCGATCTCGCTAAGTTGCAAGCTCAGGTCGAAGGACCGTTGCTGGTCAGAGGCGCGCGAGTTTACGCTACTTCTGAGATCACGGCGCTCAGGAACGCAGGTGTGAACGCGCTTCTGGTGGCATTAGATGACGCCGAGACCATAAAAGAGACCAGGGAAAATATGAGACAGGTCCAGCCCAAACGAAGCAGTTCTCGTTTGTCGTCGTGGTCAGCTCTTGCCCCTCATTCTCCCGACGAAGAGGACGAATAGGTCATTCGGCTATCTGCCAAACTCCAGGCGCTCGATCAAAAATTCCGGGAGTTTGTGTTCGCGCATTTTGTCCTGTGTCGTCTTGATATCGTAATCCACGCGATAGTGGGTGACGGTCTCAGGCTCCGAGTCGTAAATTGCGTAGCTGGCTCTGGGATCGCCGTCGCGAGGTTGACCCACGCCCCCCGGATTGATAATCATACGGTCGGAGTTCAGAGGCAACGGAACTCCCAATTGTGGAGTCTGAAACTCTGCGCTGTCATTGCCTTTGGGCCTGCAGATGAATGGGATGTGCGAATGGCCTAGAAGACAGCGGTATGTGTCGAAGTGGTTAAAGCTGGCAACAGCCGCGGTTATGGACACGACATACTCCCAGACTGGGTCGCGCGGGCTTCCGTGACACATCACAAATTCGCCCTCTTCGATAATCTGAGGTTGTCGGCCTAGGAAATTTCGTTCGCCGGATGTAAGCTGTTTGCCGGTCCAGAGATTCGCTTCTTTAGCGTACGGGTTGAACGCTTCAAGACTCAATTTGCCTATAGAGGCCAGGTCATGATTGCCGATGACCGCTTTATGTTTGTGCTGTCCAAGCAACCCGATAACAGCGCTCGGGTCGGGACCGTAACCGATGAGATCGCCGAGAGACCAGATTTCGTCAAATCCGCCGTGCCGGTCGGCGTCATTTACAACACTTTGGAAGGCTTCGATGTTGCTGTGGACATCCGAGACGATTAGGGCGTTCAATACCTTTGGGCCTCTTGCTGGAATTTGCTCAGTGGCCAATCTATAATACACGACTGTTGAGTCGTTAACTATGCTGCCGATGACTAGGACGCCCTCTCGCAGACTGAGTGTGCTGGCAGGTAGTTGACATCCAACCAAATTATAGGCCAATAATCGAAGACAAACAGCACAGGATCGACACCGCGTTACGGCTCGGCTAATAGACCACCTGGTCTGGTGTCGCTTCAACCACACGGCGGAATCGAAGAAATAAATGGAAAAATCCATACGGAGTTACTCTCCTGAGGACACTCACAAGATCGGCAGATGGATTGGCGCGAAAGCTCAATCCGGCGATGTTTTGTTGCTGGTTGGCGATCTGGGAACGGGCAAGACTACCCTCACACAGGGAATTCTTTGGGGGTTGGGAGGGGCAGAATATGCTCGAAGCCCGACGTTTGTACTGGTGAATGAGTACCCCGCCCGATTGACGATGTACCACATGGACTTGTATCGTCTGAACTCGATTGAAGAAATCGAGGACTTGGGGTTGGATGACTATCTTTACGGCAACGACCTATGTGTCGTCGAGTGGGCTGACAAGGCGCCGGGATATTTCCCGGTGAATCATGCGGTGGTCCAGTTGGAAGTGATAGACGATCAGACAAGGCGCGTCACCGTCTCATCTGAGACAGTACATCTGGACCGATTGGTCATGGCGATCGCAGGCGGCGCTGATGAGTAATCAGGATATTGCCCTGGCGATAGACACATCGACCAGATACGCTGTCGTCGGTGTATCGAGGGACGGCCAGTCGATTGCCGAATTGTCGTGGCGGTCCGACCGGAATCACAGCGTAGAGCTTGTTCCGGCGATACAGCGAACGTTGGCTCAAGCTCACGTTGGCATCGAAGACATTGCAGTGATCCACATTGCAATTGGGCCTGGGGCATTCAGCGCCCTACGGGTCGGGATGAGCACTGGAATGGCGATGGCAACGGGACGGGATATTCCGATAACTACGATCGGAACGCTGGAGATTGAGGTTCATCCTTACTTCGGCTTAGGCCAGGATGTGACCGCGATCATCGGAGCGGGCCGAACTCGGCTGTATATCGGAACTTTCAAGAGAGAAAATTCCATGAGCAACGATCATGTGTATCTCGAAGATCGAGATAAATTCTTAGAAAACCTGCCCGTCGATTCAATTTTCTGTGGAGAGGCTGTGGTTGAACTACGCAGCGAACTTATAGGTCGGTTGGGACCCGATTGCAAAATTGTCTCGGCGCCTCCACCGACACGGTCTGCCCGTGTCATGGCTGAAATTGGGCACGCGAAGCTAAATTCAGGAGACACAACCGATCTTGCTGATATTGAGCCGATTTACCTGCGAAGCTCTCAGGTCGCGTCTGCTGCTCGCCGATGGCCGAGTACGACAACCGAATGACATTATGTCCAAGTTTAATTATTCACGGAGACGAAAAACATGGATCGAACACTGGTGCTGGTCAAACCCGACGGAGTGCAGAGGGGTCTCATCGGCGAGATCATCTCGCGTCTGGAGCGCAGAGGGTTAAAAATAGTCGGAATGAAGCTCATGCAAGTGTCTGGGGAGCTTGCGAACCGTCACTATGGCGAGCACGAAGGCAAACCTTTTTTCGCTGGGCTGGTCGGGTTCATAACATCCGGGCCTATCGTCGCGATGGCGATCGAAGGGAATAATGTCGTTGGACTGGTCCGGACTACCGTCGGTGCGACAAATCCAGCAGACTCCGCGCCAGGGACAATTCGAGGTGACCTGGGCGTGGACATCGGGCGCAATCTGATCCACGGTTCTGATTCAGATGAGTCCGCTAAACGAGAACTCTCGCTGTTTTTCACCGAGGGAGAACTTTTGGACTATTCGCGGGATACTGATCCGTGGATTATTGAAGCCTGAGCAGTTCTACAGCCGCGGGCCATACTCCTTCTAGGTCGTAAAACTCTCGCTCGTCTGGCCCCATCAAATGTGCGATAACATCGCCGAAGTCCAACAAAATCCAACCGCTGTCCCGTGTTCCCTCCACATGATGAGGCGGCAATCCGTTGAGCTTCATCGCCTGTTGGATGTCGTCCTGCAAGGCGCGCATCTGACGGGATGACTCGGCGGTCATAATCACGAAATAGTCGGCGAAATCACATGCTTCGTGGACGTCCAAAAGCGCAATGTCCGACGCCTGCATCTCAGATGCTGCCTCGACGATTTCGTGGGCGTAGTCTATGGGTTGGAGTGCCAGTTGTTCGGCCATGCAGTTATTATATTGAAGGCATATACCTCGGTCAACGGAATTGATTGCGGCTGGATATGTTGAAGGCGTCTTTGAGCCTATGTTACGCTGTCTGTTATGAGTAAAGGTCGCGTAATTGTAGCCATGAGTGGTGGTGTCGATTCGTCCGTCGCGGCGCTGTTGTTGAAGCGCGAGGGGTATGAAGTCATCGGGGTCACCATGCGGCTGTGGGCTCTCGAACGAGAGGATGTTCCTCAGGCCAATAGACGATGTTGCAGCGTAGAGGATGTCGAGGATGCCCGTCGCGTATGCAGCGTCATCGGAGCTCCTCACTACTTCCAAAACTTCGAGCGTGAGTTTCAGACTCACGTTGTTGATTACTTCGTCCAAGAGTATGACCGTGGGCGCACGCCCCACCCCTGCCTTGCCTGCAATGACAAGATGAAATTCGACTTTCTACTGCGCCGAGCAATGTTCCTCGACGCCGACTATATAGCGACTGGACATTACGCGCGGATTCGTCATACTGGAAGCCAGTTCGAGCTGCTGAAAGGCATCGATGGCGACAAGGACCAGTCATACGTGCTGTTTACGCTCAAACAACAGGAGCTTACCCGATTGCTGTTGCCAATCGGCGAATATCCCAAGAGCGAAATCCGTGAGATTGCAGCCGAGGCTGGTCTGCCCGTGGCTGACAAACCTGACAGCCAGGAAATCTGTTTCATTCCAGATGGAGACTACCGGAAATTCGTCGGAGAGCGCACGAAGCCTACGCCTGGTGACTTTATTGACTCAGACGGAAACGTTCTCGGCCAGCATCCGGGGATTCAATTCTTCACGGTCGGCCAGCGGCGGCGGTTAGGTCTCAACGGAAACACCGGAAAGCCGTTGTTTGTCACCCGTATAATTGCAGAGACTCACCAGATAGTCCTGGGCTCAGTCAGAGACCTCGACGAGCGCCAGTTGTGGGCGTCCAGGGTTACATTCGTGGGTGAAGAACCTCCAAGCGAGCCTGTAATCGTCGACGCGAAGATTCGTTATAACGCAGGTGTGTCGACGGCGACCCTGATGCCACGCGGCGACTGGGCGGAAATACGATTTGACGAACCACAGAGGGCCGTCACGCCGGGACAAGCTGTGGTTTTCTATCAAGGCGATGTGGTGCTTGGCGGTGGAATAATCGAGCGCGAAGCGCCTATCCTACAGGAAATTGCGGGAGGCTGATTATCAGATGGATTTCAAAGACATTGTGCATAAAGGATTCGACCAATTTCTGGAAGATCTAAAGAAATCTCTTGAGACTCTTACACCTGAGGAACGTAGATTTCAGCCTTCGCCTGACTCCCATCACATCGACTTCGTCGTCTGGCACATGGCTCGAGTGGAAGACGATTGGGTTCAGCGGTTTGCGCAACAGAATCCGACAGTATGGCAACGAGACGACTGGCACACTCGGTTTGACATGCCAGAGCGGGAAAGCGGATTCGGATATTCCGCAGAGCAAGTCCGGGAACTGCCAACCTTTGATATGGACCTGATGCTGGAGTATTTCGACGCGGTCAGAGTGAACACGAATGCCTTCCTCGATGCAATGTCGGAGTCGGACCTTTCCACCGAGCCTCATCCCCGCAGACCCGGCGTGACTTTGATGGATATGTGGGGTCATGTGATGATCGAAGAAGCTGAGCACCTCGGCCAAGTGGCCTACATTCGAGGAATACAGCGCGGACTCGACAAATGATTCCCGACCGGCCTCACTTTGATCTGGAGCGCCGGTTACATTCCCAGGGTTACGCGTTGGTTGCAGGCATTGATGAGGCAGGTCGTGGACCGCTCGCAGGCCCGGTCAGCGCAGGGATCGCCATTCTTCCTCAAAAGCTCTCTGGCGACTGGGTAGGTCTTGTCAACGACAGTAAAAAGCTGAGTCCGGCCCAGCGTGAATTGGCATATCATCGACTGCAGACCGAAGCGGTGGCGTTGAGCGTCGGCTTCAGCTCCTCTCAGGAAATTGACTCCCTGGGCATCTCCTCTGCCACTCGATTGGCGATTCGGCGGGCTTTGAAGAAGATTCCTTCGCGGCCACATCACCTGCTTTTGGACGCGTTCTCGATTCCAGAGATCAACCTTCCTCAAATAGCCATCAAAAAGGGCGACGCTATTTCCCTGTCAATCGCGGCGGCGTCAATCGCGGCGAAGGTTGAACGCGATCGACTCATGGTTCGATACGCCTCTGAATATCCGCAGTACGATTTCGCGAACAATAAAGGCTACGGGACGCCCGCGCATTTGACCGCCATCGCAAAGTTCGGGCCGACGCCGGTTCACAGACTCACATTCAAACGCGTGCGTGAGTCAGCATCGGGCGAATCTTCTGACGCTGCGACAATCGAGCGCCATGCCGAGCAGATCGTCGCCACACACTTGAGATTCCACGGATACCGGGTCATCGAGACCAACTGCTCGACACGACTTGGCGAGATTGACATAATTGCGTCTCAGGACCAAACGCTGGTGTTTGTTGGAGTTCGCACTCGTCGACGAGACAGCATGGTCGACCCCGCCGGGTCGCTGACCCGCTCAAAACAACAGAAAATGATCGTAGCAGCCCAGCAGTATCTTCAAGGTTGTGAGACCACCTGGACCGATTGGCGCATGGACCTAGCCGCCGTAGAATTGGATAGATCCGGTCAGGTCAAACGGTTGCGGATCCTGGAAAATGTGGTGGAAGAGTAACCAGGCACTTCGCATAGATTTCTCATCTTTTAGTTTTCGGCAGCTATCTCCCTTTATTAGTCACGATTGCCGCTCCCGACCCCTCCTTGTTACCGAACCAGACAAATCCAAAACTTTGGCGCTATAATCGTCCTCAGCGATTGACCACTCCTTTTCGATGCGGAGGCCGAAATGCCCGAAGGTAAAGAACTGTACATGCTCCAGTTGCGGCGAATGATGCTAATTCGCCGATTCGACGAAACGGTCCAAACCATGGTCCAAAGCGCTGAATTGGTAGGCATGGCCCACGTTTACATCGGCGAAGAAGCTGTAGCTGTCGGGGCATGCACTGCGTTGCGCGACGACGACTACATCACCGGCAACCACCGTTCGCATGGACACCCGATCTCAAAGGGCGGCGACGTTCGACGAGCAATGGCGGAACTCCTTGGCAAAGCGACGGGATACTGCAAAGGCAAAGGCGGTTCGATGCATCTTGCCGACTTCGACATCGGCATCCTCGGAGAATCTGGCATTCTTGCGTCGGCTCTTCCTGTGGCTGTCGGCGCGGCGTTGGGAAGCAAAATGCAAAACAACGACAGAGTTGTCGTTTCGTTCTTCGGAGACGGAGCAAGCAACCAGGGAGCATGCCACGAGGCGATGAATCTCGCCTCAGTCTGGAAACTGCCTGTCATATTTTTATGCGAGAACAATCAGTACGCAGTGACAACGTCGTATCGGGACACAGTGGCAGTTGAAAACATTGCGGATCGGGCGGTCGCCTACGATATGCCTGGAGTTTTGGTCGATGGCCAGGACGTTATGGCGGTTTATGAGGCGACAGTGCAGGCCGTCCAACGGGCCAGGGACGGCGGTGGCCCGACTCTCCTGGAGGCCCGAACATACCGCTACGAGGACCATTCAGAAGGTTTAAACCGCATCTTACGAGAACCGTACAGGACAGAGGAAGAAGTGGCTCGATGGAAAGAACGCGACCCCATCAAACTTCACTCCGCATGGCTGATCGAACAAGAAGTGGCGACACAAGAAGAGATCGAGGCAGTCAGGAACGATGTCAGACAGGCCATTGAGGACGCGCTGGAATTTGCCCGTCAGAGCCCATATCCTGAACCCGAAGACCTATTCGCCGATCTCTATGCCGACCCACTGCCAGCCCGCTAACCGCGAGGATTTCGTTATTCCACTCAACTCAAAACATTCTCACACTTAGGGGCACATCATGACCGAAATGACATACAGCGACGCGTTGAATCTCGCGATCAAAGAAGAGATGAGACGAGACGACAAAGTCTTCTTAATGGGCGAGAGCATTCGCGGCGGAATATATGGCGTCACAGGCGGACTTTCTCAGGAATTTGACGATCGAGTCATTGACACCCCGCTTTCGGAAACCGGGTTCATGGGCGCGGCAGTTGGCGCCGCGGCGGTTGGCATGAGGCCCATCGTCACGTCGCTTGCTAGTTTCGCGTACGTGGCAATGGACCAACTGATAAGTCAGGCCGCGAAGATGAGGTATATGTTTGGCGGTCAGGTTAGCCTGCCAATCGTGTATAGGTGGGGCATGATCTACGGAAATAATGTCGCCGCGCATCACGCTGATCGGCCATATCCTCTCTTCATGGGGATCCCTGGCCTGAAAATAGCGATTCCTGCTTCGCCCGTCGATGCTAGAGGTTTGCTCAAAACTGCCATTCGCGACAACGACCCAGTGATGTTCTTCGAGGACAACAACCTCGCCGGTTGGCGGGGCGAAGTCCCGGATGATGATGTTTGCGTGCCGTTCGGGCAGGCGTCGGTAGTCCGTGAAGGAACCGACGTCACCGTCGTGAGCATCGCAGGCAGCGTAAGGCCAACTATTACCGTGGCTGAGGAAATGGAGGCCGATGGAGTGTCCGTGGAGGTCATCGACCCTCGAACCATCGTTCCTCTGGACACCAAAACGATTCTGGATTCGGTGGAGAAAACCGGAAGGCTCGTCGTTGTGGACCCTGCGCATCAAAGTTGCAGTATCGCATCGGAAATTTCCAGCATTGTCGCCCAAGAGGGGTTCTGGAGCTTGCAGGCGCCCATCCAACGTGTCACCAGTCTGGACGTTCACTTCCCGTTCAGCCCGGCGCTGGAGCATCTGGTGTATCCAAACGAAGACAAGATCGCCGATGCGATCAACGCTGCACTTGAATGATCGAGTAACTCTATGAGGCATAAAATAATCGTGACCCCCAAGGAGTGACTCATGGCTACAAACGTATTGCTCCCGCAATGGGGCATGAACATGGATGATGGCACGTTAGTCAAATGGCTGGTGAAGGAAGGCGACGAGGTCCAGCCAGGTCAACCTCTCGTCGAAATCGAGACCGCCAAGATCAACTCTGAACTTGAATCCCCGACCGCCGGTGTGGTCGCCCACATCATGTCCGGCGAAGGCACTGTCGTGAAGGTCGGCGACATCGTCGTCGTGATCGGGGCGCCGGACGAAAATCCCCCAAAACCCGAATCGGCTTCGCCCAGGGTCGGCGGTTCCGGCAGGCGTCGTGCCGCCGCTCCACAGGAGACCAAAGGGGGCGGTTCAAAAGCGCAGGTGACGCCAATTGCGCGCCGCCTGGCAAAAGATAATGACATCGATCTTGATAGCGTGACTGGCACCGGGCCGCGAGGTCGCATCACCGAGGACGACATTAGGGCGGCAATGACCGCGCGTGACACACAGTCCGCAGCAGAAAATCGCCAGATTGTCCCCAAAGCTCGCCAATTGGCTCGACAACACAACATTGATCTTGCCGATGTGCTAGGGACAGGTCCAGGCGGTCGCGTGCTGGTAACTGACGTGGAAAATGCGCTAAACGCCTCAGACCCAGCCAGCGCGTACGGTGACGCGGTGGCTGAGTCTACTCCCCTCACGGGCCTTCGCAAGATAATTTCAGACCGGATGTCACTTAGTGTTCGCTCTATGGCGCAGGTGACGTTGACGACAGAGATCGACGCCACCGAACTTGTACAGTTACGCGAAACCTTGGTTTCGAAGTGGAGATCCGATAGATTGCGCCCGATGGACCAGGATATGATTATCGCCGCAACCGGCGATGCGCTAAAACAGCATCCGCGTCTCAACGCGTACCTTCAGGACGACACCGTGATGCTTTTGAAAGACGTGAATATCGGCGTTGCAATGGCTGTGCCTGATGGACTGGTTGTTCCGGTAGTTGATTGTGTTGACCAGGCTAGCCTTCTGGGCATCGCCAAACGACTCCGCGAACTTGCCGGCAAGACCCGAGACAATTCGCTAACGATCGAGGACATGACCGGCGCAGGTTTCACGATAACATCGTTGTCGAACTACGATATAGACGTGTTCACGCCCTTGGTTGATCCGCCTCAAGTGGCGATTTTGGGTATCGGACGAATATCTCAAAAACCCGTCGTTGTTGACGGCGAGATCGTCGTGCGCTCAACCATGCACGCCAGCGTTACTTTTGATCACCGAGCGCTGGACGGCGTCCCCGTGGCCGAATTTATGCGGACTCTGAAATCCAGCTTGGAGTCCGCGGAATGGCTGACTGCTAGGGCACTGGGAGCCTGACGCTTGGCTTCAGTGGGCATAATCGCCAACCCCGCCGCCGGTAAGGACATTCGCAGAATTGTCGCTCAGGGTCGTTTTGTTCCTAACAACGAAAAGATTAACATTCTCAAACGCGTTCTTGCCGGACTGGATGCTGTAGGCGTTGAAAGCGTCTTGTTCATGCCGGACTCTGGTATGTTGGGCCGTGGCGCTTTGGATGGCTCAAATTTCAAATTAGAAACTGAATTTATCGACATACCGGTATTCCACGCCGAAGAAGACTCGACACGTGCGGCAGCACATATGCGTGATCGTGGCGTCGGTTGCGTGATAACTCTCGGAGGCGACGGCACTAATCGCGCTGTAGCTAAGGACTTGGCCGAAGTTCCGATATTGCCGATCTCTACAGGCACGAACAACGTATTTCCTTCGATGATCGAAGGCACGGTTGCGGGGATGGCGGCAGGGCTGGTCAGCCAGGGCGTGGTCGATGTTCGAGTTGCTGCCACGCGTTCCAATAAGCTGGAACTCAAACTGAACGGTGATGTCAAAGACATCGCGCTGGTTGACCTGGCTGTGTCCTACGAGAGGTTCGTCGGGGCGCGAGCGATATGGGATATGAGCACGCTACACGAAGTGTTCCTGTGCCGCGCTGAACCATCGAGCATCGGCTTGTCGGCTATCGGAGCGCAGCTAAAACCGATTTCACTCGGAGATGGAGGCGGTGTTCAAATTGAGTTCGGCGATGGCGACGGTTCGGTATTGGCGCCGGTGGCTCCTGGGATGGTTCTGCCGGTGAAAATCAAGTCTTGGCGGGCTTTAAATGCCGGGGACAGTTCCATCGTAACCTTGAGACCTTCAACAATCGCGCTCGATGGCGAGCGAACGCTAAGCTTAAAGCCCAGTGATTCTGCCAGCGTCACACTGTCGCCGAATGGGCCGCTGGTGGTTGATGTTAACAAGACCCTCAGGGCCGCGGCGGAGCTTGGACATATGCGCGACTGAGGGAATATTCTCGAATGCAGCATTCTTGAACATTAGGGCCAAAAATGAAATTTGATTCACGACGATCTCCGGTCATGGCACGAAACGGGATGGTCTCGACAACCCAACCTCTGGGCGCCATGGCTGGAATCCGTGTCCTCATGGGGGGCGGCAACGCCGTCGATGCGGCGGTGGCGACCGCCGCCGCGCTGAACGTGGTGGAACCATTATCCACCGGAGTCGGCGGCGACGTGTTTGCTCTGGTTCGGATGGCTCATGACGGGCAGGTGACGGCCCTTAATGCCAGCGGCCGTTCGGCTGCGGCAGCGTCGTTGGATGAATTGGTCAATCAAGGCATGGATGTTATCTCAGATCAGAGTCCTTATGCCATCACCGTGCCCGGCGCGGTCAGCGGCTGGCAGGCTATCATGGACCGTTACGGGAATATGGAACTGGCTGACGTTTTGAAGCCTGCCATCGAATACGCGGAGGACGGATTCCCAGTCTCAGAGATCATCTCGCGACACTGGGATTTCTCGGCATACCGTCTGGAAGGAGGGCCAGGTGGCCTTGAGATGCTGCTCGATGGCAAGTTTCCTAAACCCGGAGACGTGTTCCAGAATCCGACGTTGGCACAGACTCTGCGAACAGTCGCTGAGGGCGGCGCCAAAGCCTTTTACAATGGCCCTATCGCTGAGAAGATAGCTAATTTTGTCCAGAAGATGGGCGGGTGGATCACGACCGAGGACATGGCCTACCACTACGCCGAATGGGTCGAACCAAGTTGTACGTCCTATCGCGGATTCGACTGCTGGCAAGTCCCTCCTCCCACCCAGGGATTGAACGCCCTGATGGCGCTCAATATCGCCGAGGGATTCGATCTGGCGGACATGGGGTACCAGAGCCTTGATGCATACCACCATCTCATCGAAAGTATGCGCCTCTCTTTCGGCGACGTCATGCAATACATCGCGGACCCGGCGCACATGAACGTCGCTTCGACGGAGTTGCTGTCCAAGCAGTATGCCGCCACGCGAAGGGCCATGATTGACCCCAACCGCGCGCAAGAGGCAATCACTCCCGGCAAGCCGCCTTCCCATCCAGACACCGTGTATCTGACTTGTGTCGACGGCGACGGCAACGCTTGCTCATTCATCAACAGTGTTTACATGGGATTCGGCACGGGCCTGGTCGTTCCGACCACAGGGATTGCCCTGCACAATCGCGGTTCGTCATTTGTTTTGGACCCAGAACATGCCAATGCATTAGCCCCCCGGAAACGGCCTTTCCACACGCTGATTCCAGGCATGGTCACCCGCAACGACGAGCTATGGGCTTCGTATGGCGTCATGGGTTCGATGCAACAGGCTCAGGGACACCTTCAGGTCATCTCGAATATGGTCGACTTCGACAAAAATCCGCAGGAAGCGCTGAACGCCCCTAGATTCAGTGTCCGGTTCGAGGAAGGCATATTCCTCGAGGATCTGGTCACCACCGGAGTTGTGAAAGGGTTGCAAGCCAAAGGCCATCCGATTACCGTACGAGAGCCTCACGGCATCTTTTTTGGCAGTGGACAGATAATCCGGCGCGACCCAGAATCTGGTGTTCTGACCGGCGGAAGCGAGCCACGTGCCGACGGCGCGGCCATAGGCTGGTAGGTTCAGGGCCGCGTTGCGTCTTCCGGATTCTCTAGCAAGGTTTTGATAAGCATCAACTCTCGTTGAAGCTGTCTGGCCATAAATGGACGAATCATCACTCCAAACAGCGTGAACCACAACCCCCAATTGGTAGCTTTGGCTTTCAGTGTGTTTGTGATTCGAGTCTTGTCATCAATTGACTCCAAAGAGACCTCTGAGTCGAAAGGGAACGGGCCACTGGTTGATCTTGTCGCCACGAGCCTGGGAGTTTCAAGAGCCGTTATCTCATATGCGATCTCGTGAGTTTTGCCGCCATACGTGTACATACTTTGAAATGTCGCGCCGGTTTCCATGACCGATACGGAGGTCCAAGCTGGCTCCGTCACGCCGTTGATCCACTGATCGTTGTTCTCGATATTCGCTATGAAATCGAAGACCTGATCGATTGGCGCGTAAATCGTCACAGTGGCTGACACCTTCATGACAAATCCTCCTACAAACCAAATTGGTCTATCTCCCTGCCTTTGAGAAAGAAGAGAGATAGACGATGAGGGGAGAGGAGTTGACTTGGCTCCTCGTCCGGGGGGACTAACTTACGGTCTCTCCGGTGAACAGGCCCACCGAGTTACCATCTGGGTCGCTGAAAACGGCCGCAGAACCGACGCCAGGAATTTCC
>PAIW01000003.1 GCA_002710885.1 Chloroflexota bacterium
CGGTTGGCTGAATAAGAGGATGCGATTCGAGAGCGGCTTTCGATTCTTGGACAAAGGTTTCTTCGAGCCACACCGAGTCGAAAGCGTCGGAGATTTTTAGCATTCCGAGTAATTCCTCTTCCGGCATGATGTCGCCGTGTCGTTGGCGACGCTCTGATGTCCCGTTGTGCTCGAACCAGGGGCGGTCAATGTCGCGGAGTTGGTCTGGGGAAAAATCTCCCAGGTAAGCTCGATTCGGAGGGTAGCCCACGGCATTCTCAAACGTACGCAGGTGAGAGGCGATGTCCTCCGTTACGCTTGGAGTTCTCGAAATGTCCACAGAGGGCTTGTGGCCGTTTCTTACCAGACCTGGCGCATGGGCCAAGAAGTATCGGACGCCCATTATCACCGGATGTCGATTGCCAAGTGTGAGCGTGTTCAAATAACTCGGACCTCGTATCTTTTGAGTTTCACAGTGTCAATGTGTTGGGGGCGAACACCTGCTCTGGTTCGACTTTCTCAGGAATCACCTGCTGGTCAACACAGAATTGAATGAGCGCTTCCAACGCGGGCATGCTCGATGCTAGACCGTAAGGCAGGGGATCGTCGCCGACGATTTCTGTAACATCCATCAGGGTTTTGTCTGCCGAGTTCATGTCATCTCTATTCGAGCGTACACTTTCAAGGTATGTCCGCTTGGCGGCTGTGAACATTGTGAATAATTCCTTCGCTAGCCACGGGTTTGCTTCGAGAACGTCGTCCCTGACGACGACCGAATGGTTGATCGGATAGATTCCGGTGTCCCCAAAATACTCGGCTCCGGCGGCGCGGGCGCCGGGAATCAGGGGTTGAATGTCCGGAGAGTCAGAGGCGGGAGCGCCGATCGCCGCGTCGATCTCCCCAGATGCGAGCATAGCGCGAAGATCGCCGCTATCCGCAGTTTCGACATTGGAGGGCGCGACGTACTCGGCCACATGCTCATCGCCCGACAACACCCAAGTCACCTGATCCAGATCCACGCCATAAACTGAATTCAGGATTCCGCGAACCCAGACTCCTGTGGTCACGGTGTAGCCTCGGACTCCGACTCTTCGGCCTTCCAGATCAGTAGGCGACTGGATCCCAGAGTTGGTGTTGTATGAGATTGCGTCTTGATGGAATCCGCGCGTCAGAAATATCGGAATAGCCGTAAATGCTTGACGGTACACCCTGGAGCAGAGATACGTCGAGAACGCCATCTCGGAAACGTCGAACTCCAGTCCGCGGACCATGCGTCTGAAAATTGCTGTGACGGGATTAATCTCGACATGGTCGAACTCGAAATATTTTGAACTTATACTGCCGTCCTTCAGAGCGTTGGTGTGGCCGTAGTTGCCAAAGGCGGTTTGTAGCGTCAATTCTGGCATTGGTTCCTCAGGAGATCAGAATTTAGGAAGCCGATGGGAGGCGGTCGCCATAGACCTTTCGAGCGTTGCCCTCGTAAATCTTCTGGCGGTCCTCGTCACCTAGCCAGTCGATGGCGTCGAATAGGGAGCGGACATCCTCGAAGGAGCGTCCGGTTTGGGGGTCGATGGCGTTGACCGCGCCGAACATCTCGGTGGCGAACAGCACGTTATCCACTCCCACCCGCTTGATGAGCAACTCCATCGACTCCTGGTCGTAAATCGCCATGTCCCAATACACACGGCGGGCGGCATCCTCGAAAGGCTCCAGTCCTAGCTTGGCATGACTGCCCCGGTGCCTCGACCACTGATAGGGGATGGCCCCGCCGCCGTGGGGGATGATTATCTTGAGGTCGGGGAAATCCTGGAACACACGTGAGCCTAGAATCTCAACTCCGGCGGAGTGATGCTGGGCGATGTAGTGGGATGCGGTTACATGATGGGCCGGGTTGAACGTCGAACTGGCGTGGATGGTGCCTGGCAAGTCGAACTCGATCATCTTATCCCATAGTGGATACCACCAATCTTCTTTCATTGAGGGCGTGAAGGGATCGACGCTTCCAGATATGTCCGGGTTGATGTTGCAGGACACGAACCCCATCTCAACGCACCGCTCCAACTCGTCCAGCCAATATTCGGGGTTGACGCCCGGAGACTGGGGAAGCTGGCAAACGGGACTGATTTTGTCGGGCCAGAGTTTGGCCGCTCGCGATATCAGGTCATTACACGCCTCGGTCCAATAACGGCTGTGCAGGTCCGAACCGAACTGATGGCCCATTGCTGAAGCCTGGGGAGAGAACATTAGCCTGTCGATGCCCCAATCGTCCATCCGTTTGAACTGGCCTTGAAGGGAGTGGGCCAACTCGTCGTCGCTTATCTGAAGCCGCGCCTTGGCTGGCCGGGCGTAGGTCGAAATCTGCCTGCCACGATACGCCTGCAACTGGGGCGGCGCGCTGGTGTAGTGGGCGTGGGCGTCGATAATCATGTGTTCCCCTGCGGGAGTCGTCAGCAATCAGCAGTCAAAAACGAGGCAATCAGATTTAGTGGGCGCAGTATATCAGAGGCGTGATGTGTTGTCCGGCCTGCGCTTTGCCTGTTAGAATCGCCAGCGTTCCGGGTTGCGAAAATCCTCTTAGCGAAGGAGCGGTCATGGCAAATTCTACCCGTCTTAACGGCGTAATCAAGGCTCTTGATGAAGGCACAACTGCCTTCACGACTTTCAGCCCGGCCGACCCGGAGTCTGCGTCCGCGTTGAGTGGCACGAACTACGACGGCGTCGTGTTCGAGATGGAGCATGGCCCCTTCAACACTGTGGCCCTCAGAGACGCTCTCCAATACCTGTTGAGCAGGGGCCAGATTCTGAACGGCGGTACGCTTGCTCCGGCGGTCACTCCTATGGTGCGCATCCCTCCCAACGGCGGCGAGATGAACCAATGGATCGCGAAGCAAGTTTTGGACATAGGCGTCTATGGCATCATCTTTCCCCACATTAGCACCGTGGAAGAGGCATGGAACGCCGTTCGAGCCTGCCGATATCCTCGTATGCCTGAAAAGGAAGATTACGATCCTCCAGGGATTCGGGGAGACGCTCCCGTTCGCGCGGCGCGGTACTGGGGCTTGAGCCAGCAAGAATACTACGCTAAGGCGGACGTTTGGCCGCTGGCTCCTGAAGGCGAAATCCTCGTCGTCATCCAGTGCGAAGATGTTCAGGCTATCGAGAATCTGCCATCCATCCTGAAAGAGGTTCCGGGCATCGGCGTAGTGCTGATCGGAGAGGGTGATTTGAGCCAAGAGCTTGGATACCCCCGACAGTACGACCATCCCGTGGTCGCCGACGCGATACACTCGATCCTGGCCATATGCAAGGAAAACAACGTTCCGTGTGGCCACCCCCATCCAGACACTCAGAACACGGCTAGACTCATTGAAGAGGGCTATCGCTTCCTGATGCCGGGCGCTGGACGTTCCTATGCGGCGCTCGATCAGGGGCGGACACTCACTGGTAGGGAATAGGCGGCGTTCTGGCGTCTGGCTCCTTCCAAGACGATGGGACTGCCAATCCGTCAAAACGCGATCTCGTGTAGCTCCGATGTTTCGAGGGTTAGTTGTTCGTGGCCGTCCGATGTGATGACGTGGACATCCTCCCACAGGAACTGGACGTCGCCTGAGCGAACGCCCGGTTCGGTGCTAATTACCATGCCCTCTGCCAGAATTGTGTTGTCGGCGGGCGCGATGCTGGGAGGCTCGGTTATCAACATGCCCTGACCGTGGCCCATTCGACCGACTCGGCCTCGGCCCGGCGAGTCCACTTCCAGCCCAACGTCGGAGATGGCCTGCATTGCAATCTTGTGCATCTCGGAGCATTTGACGCCTGGGCCGAGGGCGGCCTTCATCCGGAAGTTGACCTCCAGGACTCCAGCGTGGACCCGTTTTTGGTCATCGGTGGTCGGTCCCAGAGATGCCATCCGAGCGTAGTCAACAGTGTATTGGCGGACGTAAGCTCCAGCGTCCACAGCCAGGATGTCGCCTTTCACAAGCAGGCGGTCGTAGGGTAGTTGGTTCTTGGCGCCGGTGTAGTCTTGCTGGAGTATGACGAAGGAGGTTCTATCGCCGCCTTCTTCCTGGATTAGCTGGCGCATCAATCGGACGATGTCACGCTCGGTCATGTCTGACTCAACTGTGCTGAAAAGGCGCTGACGCGCTCTGCCTGTAACGTCAGCAGCCTGTCGGACGTAAGCCAACTCCTCCGGTGATTTGACGATTCTCATGGCGATGATGATCTGAGCAGCATCGACGAAGCTAACTCCGGGCATGGCGTCTACGAGATCATGATAGGCTCCCACAGGCATCCCCATGCGTTGCTCCTGCCCAAGCTCAACACCGATGTTTCGGGCGTCGGCGCCTGCGTCTCTGAGAGCTTCCAACACGATGTCATGCGGGAATGTCAGAAGTTCGGTGTACGGCCTGACGTCGTTGACGTAGCATCCGAGTTTCAGGTTATCCACGCCCTGAGACACGATGATCGGGTCGCGCTGTAACGGAAGAATGAACACTGATGGACGAGTCAACGAGTGGTGCAACGCGAGACTCGCTGACGCTCCTGCGAAATACTGAAAATTCTCCTCGCCGGTGACCATTAAGGCCTCGATGCCTTCCTCGGACATCATATCTCTGGTCGCGTTCCATCTGCGCTCCATCTCAGCGCGGGTGAACAGGGCGTGTTCGAGGTTATCGGTGCCAGAGATAGTCACGGTGTCTCCGATTTAAGGAATTTCCATTCTGAGTCGCGGCGAAAAATATGTTGGCAGAAGGGCAATGGCCATCTGACACGACACTAGATGCTTCAATCTGTTCAGCATAACGATTTGTGCTTGACCACGGGTCGGGTCCAGGGAACTTATGCGTTCGCCGTCTCGGACAGCAGTTGGTCGATGGCTTCCAACGCCTGTGTGAAGCAGGCCATTGGCGACCTTACGATGCCTGCGCCCACCTGACCGACGCCCGGCTCTCGATGGGCTATACCGGTGTTGATTACCGGAGTTATGCTGGACTCAACAACCTTGCGAACGTCGATTCCGCATGGCGTTCCCTGGAAGTCGAGCGTTGGCAATGCGAGATTCGGGTTCCGCCCCACTGTGATTTCGCCCATCTCCCGCGTGTAGGCCAGGGCGTCCTGGAATGTTCCAGCACCCACGAAACCGACAACTGCCGGGGCCGCGCCCATCGCAAACCCTCCCAGGCCCATCGTCTCAACGATGGTGCTGTCGCCCATGTCCGGATTGGCGTCGTTCGCTGTGAAACCTGGGAAATACAGACCTTGTGGCATGAGTGACGGAGCGGTGAACCAACGGTCGCCGGTGGCGCTCACTTGAATGCCGAACTCGGTCCCGTTGCGGCTCATCGCCGTGACCACTGTAGAATTTGGAATATCCCTCGTGGGGTCCATCGTCGCCTTGCCAATTGCCATCGCCAGATTCAGGAAAAACTGGTCGTTGTCTGCCAGGAATTTAAGGACGTCGCTGACGTTGTTGCCAATTGAGCTGGCGTTTGCAATTTGAGGGGCAAGGGTTCTCAGAAGCAACGACGTGGCCGCGACGTTGCGCTGGTGCATCTCGTCGCCCATTGTCAGGGCGCGGGCTACGATGGGTCGAAGCTCGACACCGCCCGCAGACTGCACAGCTTCTCGAAGCACAGGAGCCAGGCCATTCTGGAGCCATTCAAGCCGCTGGATTACAATGTCGTCGTTGGCCCCGAACCTCATCACCTTGCCGATGCCTTCGTTGATCGTGCAGTAAGCGCGGTTTCCGAAGGCCCGATTCTCCACCACAAAGACGGGCATAGATGGGCTGGTGATGCCGGTCATCGGCCCCACGGCCCCAAAGTTGTGGTTCGGCTGTAGAGTGATCTCGCCGTTTTCAAGGGCGGCGACCGCGTCGGTGTCCGTGTGAGTCCAACTCTCGTATCGAATCGCTCCCAAAATTGCCGATTGCATCGGGCCGCACATATCTGGCCACTCAATGGGAGGGCCTGCGTGCAGGAGCATCCTGTCGTCGAGGCCGGTGATGGCCTCGACCGCCGGCGCGACGTCCACCAGCGCCGGTTGAGCGTCCAACATCCGTTGAAAAGCCGTGCGGTTGGCCTCGTCGATGATGTTCAGGTGTCCGGCGGCGTTCCTTTTCTGTATGCTCCGCAGAGTTTCTGTCAGACGCTGATCGCTCTCCGCGGGCGGCCGCCAGTTGACATCGGTGACGGGGGTTTGTGAGCTTCGCAGTGTGTCGGCGAATAGCGAGAGGCCCACGTTGACGACCTTGAGGTCTTCTCCCAGCAGCGGTTTGTTCTGTCTCATCACTGGCTCCACCCCCGTATCATCTCCAAATCGCCGACGCTCAGAGCCGCGGCGATGCTGACTCCCTGAAGGTTGCTGGGAACCACCACCGCGCCGGCGGCGGTGAGTTCGGCGGCCTGTTTCTGGATGTTCTGGGGATCGTCAGATGTTCCACACAGGACCACGATGAACGCTAGTTGACGTCCTGCGCCTGATGCCAAAAGTCGAGCCTCGTTGATGGCCGGAACCAATTCTGATGCCGGGTTGGCATGGGAGCCGTAGCCCAGCATCACGTCCAGCAGAATGATGCCGACCTCCGGGTTCGTTGCCTCCTTGAGTATGCGTTCGCGACGTTGGCGGTAGTCGATCATCGGGTGCGGGACGCCCTGGGTGAAGCGGTCGTCTCCCATGTCGATGAGCTTGTGGGTCCGCCGGGCGTCATCGTCGATGGAGTTCACTAACGGGAAGTCTAGATTCGATGACATGTCGAAATTCAGGTCCCGTAGAAAGAGCATCGACTCGTACGCCAGGGTACCGCCGGAGTACAGGCCGCGAATATATCGCTGGTCACGCCCAAGGCCGTCACTGATCTCATGCAAGAGCGTCATTTCGGGTGAAGGCAGGACGGGCGAGGTATCGTGCGTCGGGTCTCCCGATAAACACGCCACACGATTGGCTGCCTCGTGCAGGGTCATTTCAAAATATACGTTCGGGATATTGGGCGCCTGGGCGTCCATGCCCAGGAAGCAGACAACACTAGGCTTGGACACCACACGCAGGGCAAATGCGATTTGCTGTTGGGCCATCTGGCCTGGAGGCTTGGAGATGAGAACGATCACGTCGGTGTTCAGGTCGTCGTTCAGCACTCGAATGCCCTCCAGCATCATGGCTCCGCCCACCTGATCGCTGAGATCGCGGCTCCCGACGCCGAGCGCTTGCGAGATTCCGTGACCCTGGGCCGCCAGAAGACACGAGACCTGCTGAAGCCCGGTTCCGGAAGCAGCGACAATCCCGACACGTCCACGAGGCACCGCGTTGGCGAATCCAAGCGGCACTCCATTGATGATCGCTGTGCCGCAGTCCGGTCCCAGCATGAACAGGCCCTGGTTCAAGGCGTGATTCTTGAGTTCAACCTCGTCCTCAATGGAGACGTTGTCACTGAACACCAGAACGTGGAGTCCACGATCCAATGCCTTTGTGGCTTCGTAGGCGGCATACTGGCCGGGAACGGAGATCAGGGCCAGGTTTGAGTCGGGCAATGCCGTCAACGCGCCGTCGATCGTGCGAGGTTGGTTGGAGGACTCGTTTGACTCGGACTCTCGACCAGATGAATCTAGCAACTCTTGAACTCGATTCATGATGGAGGCTTCGTCGTCGGGTGGCGAGAGCCGCACTGCTATTATGAGGTCGTTGGCTTCCGCTGCCTTGCCGTCTTCGGTCAGGAGGCCGGCGATTTCCAGCATGGCTTTGTTGTTGTCGCTCCCCATGATGATCGTCGCCTGTTGAACGCCGCTCATCTGCTCCAACTCTTGGCTGAGGCGCATCAACTCCACCGAGTCTCGGTAGCTGTTTTTGAGCGCCAGGTTTCTTGTGGTCATGTGTAATTCCAGATCAGGAGATGTTTTGTGTCAAGCCTGCTTTTGCGCATAGCCCAAAGTGTACCCTAATCAGCCTCCCACTGTCCGACAATTCTATTGAAGCCAGTGCTGTTGACCGCCCACCAGGACGCTGTTCACCTCGCCCTCATTATTTCTGACGAAGAATGCTAACGTACCCTGGCTGCGAACTCCGTCCTTTGCCATGAACAGGTCCTCGCCGATGCCGACCAGATTCGCCTCCTCCGTGCCGCCTTCTGGGACGCTATGGACGAAAGAGACGCTACTGTTACGGACTATGATTTCGATTGTCGCTTCGTCGGATCTGTAAACGCCGGGATATTCAGACATTGAACCATCAGGCACGACATAACGAGTGTCGATAGGCGGATAGTTCTGGGAGTCGGAGTAGAAAATTGGTTCGTCCAGAAGGGTCGAGGCCAACTGTTGGACCAACAACGACACGTTCGCCCCTCCCAAGTTTGCCAGCGCCACAACGCCGATGCCCTCTGACGGGACCATTAGAGAGTGGGTCGCCACGCCCGATAACGCGCCGCCGTGAGACACGACCTTCAGATTGCCTGTCCACCTGACCTGCCATCCCATTCCGTATCCCGTTCCGGTGTCGCCGAAGGGCATGGACATGCTCTGCATCTGTTCTAAAGAGCCTGCTCTTAGCAGAGGGCTGTTGACGTAGTCCATTGACGCAATCTGGTAACGGGCCATGTCGATCACAGAGCTGGAGATTCCCCCTGTGGAAAGGTAGATGGAGTAATTTGCCGCCAGGAATACTTCGGACGGGCCGGCGCCTCCCCTCTCATAGAGGCAATCTCGGTCAGTCGCGCCGCGCCATCCGTCGAAGGTCGTGTAAGTGTCATTCATGTTCACTGGCTGGAAGATTCGGGTCTCGAAATACTCTTCCAAAGGCACTCCACTGACAGTTTCCACCAGATGTCCCAGGATAACGAATCCTTCGTTGCAGTACGACCACGCTGTATTTGGAGGGGTCTGCATTCGGATGTCCGCCAATCGTGAGATCAGATCGGCGCGATCTTCATAAGGAGAGACCTTCTCAGTCCACATCGCCGTCTGATGCCCCGTCCGACCCATGCCGCTCTTGTGGCTCAACAGGACCCGGGGCGTGATTTTTCGAGTTGTTGCCGGTCCGGAAATCATGAGGTTTGTCAGATAGGTCTGGACCGGTTCATCAAGCTGTATCTTGCCCTGTTCCACGAGCTGCATGACGGCAGTTCCGGTCATCGACTTAGTGAGCGAGCAGATTGGCGTCACGGTTTCAGGGGTCATTGGTAGATGTTCGTTAAGGTTCCGATAACCGTAACCTTGGGCGCTGATGGTCTCGCCGCCACTGACGATTGCCACTGCAACCCCCGGAATTCCCTCCGCGAGGATAGCCTTTTCGATGATATTTGACTGCTGTTCGGATAGTTTTGGGTTCATATTGGCCTCAAGATAACGTGCTGGCGCGCTCAAACCCTCGTCGATCTACGTTGAACACTTGGGATAATGTGGGGAACCGCACCAACGAATAATTTCTGTGAATGGAGATCATTTGAAAAGATGATTAGTCATAATCCAGTATATATCGGCGTTCATTTCCTCGCCAATTGTTAGAGTCAAGAGCGAGGTAGATGAGGTTTCGACTCCGACATATTTAACTGCAGGTGATGCTATTGTTAAGCTCAGTCTATCTTTTGGCAAAGCGCGTCTATAGTAATCGACGCAGGTAACTGACTTCTATCGATCGCACAGACAGTGAAACGAGTGATCGCTTTGCACATGGATCTCGTGCCGCAGCTGGGGTTAGGTTGAATTGTGATAACGAACCGCCTGTCGGCCCAGAGATTCATTTTAACCACAATTCAGCGCAGCAACTGTCGGTCGACAGAGAGACGACCTGCTTGTCCAAAGGGCATCGACAGAGTGAAATTCTGTATGCTCGATGATACGATGCTCACAATAGCCAAAATCCCAGATAATAGCGCAACTCGAAAAGAGGATGGAATATGAAACTCGCATTGCAGTACGAGATGCAGAGGCCCAGCCTGGACGACCACAAAGTGCTGACCGAAACGATGGAGCAGTGCATTCTTGCCGACGAGGTGGGGTTCGATTACCTGTGGTTCGTCGAGCATCATTTTCTCACAGGATTCTCAGCGTCGCCGGCTCCAGACCTAGTTTTTGCGGCGCTGAGCCAACGCACCAAACGGATACGCCTGGGACTGGGTGTCGTGATCCTGCCTTACCATCACCCCAATCGGGTGGCTGAGCGTGTCGCGATGCTGGATCATCTCTCAGAGGGCCGTGTCGATTTCGGGACAGGGCGTTCAGCCCCTTATGAGCTTACCGGCATGGGAATTGACCCTCGTGACAGTCGGGATATGTGGGAAGAGTCTCTTAGCATGGTCCCCAAGATATGGGAGTCGGACTGGTTTTCTTGGGAAGGTAAATTCTGGAACGTCCCGGAGAGGCAGGTTCTTCCAAAGCCGTATCAGGACCCTCACCCGCCGATCTGGGTAGCTGCGCTTCAGCCCGCCACCTACGAGATAGCGGCCTCTAAGGGAATCGGCGTTCTTGCATTTGGCTCCAGCGCTCCCTCCTCGCTAGAACCGTATATCAAGGCTTACAAGGAGAACGTGAAAAAGGCCAACCCGGTGGGCGCATTCGTTAACGACCAGTGGGCTAACTCCACACTAGGCATATGCCTGGAGGATGACAACGAAGCCAGAGAATTGGGCGCCGCATCGCTCAAAAACTTCTTCGGCCCCGACAGGCCGTACATCCAGGGCCAGAAGGACGTTTACACTCGATTGCTGGAGCAGTGGGGTGGAGTGCCGGATCATTTGGCTCAGAATTTCTCTCGTTACACGCAGACGGAAGGGCAGGAGGACGAAGTCGAAGACTTGCTTGATTTCTCTGGCGGCGAGGCCATCGCGCACAAGGCATGGTCAGACCTGGATGCCGACACCCTGAGTGACCGGGCCGTCGTCATCGCCGGTGACCCGGACAGCTGCATCGCAGCTCTTAAAAAACACGAAGCAACCGGGATCGACCAGATGATGATAATGATGCAAACCGAGACGATCCCCCATGAGAAGGTCATGGAGTCGATAGAGTTGTTTGGCAAGTACGTGATTCCAGAGTTCCAGTAGGGATTAACTTCAGTGAGGAGTCGGGATGTGCCGCGCGCCAAGATCAAAATTCGTAACGACGATCGACGATCATTGGGGCCGCAAGTACGGATCGTGCGCCAGCTTGAAAACTCAAAGTCGATTGAGGAAACAGTTTTATGCTCTCTTCGACGTCATCAACGCTCAAGACGTATCCTCCTTGCTGGATCGTGTTTGTTCGCTCATCCAGCACGATACATCACCTCTCTCATTTCTCATTCTCTTCGTACACCATTTTCGATCATATCTCAGAAAAATGAGTCATTACTCCCGCTGCTTGTTGGACGCTTGATTAGGCTGGTAGGTTTTCTGAAGTATTGACAGGCGCGAAAGAAACCTGTTATAAATCGCCAGCTATACGGGTAATTGGTCAAACTAGACGGGAATTAAATCGTCCTGGAGGAAACCATGTCGAAACTGGTGTCTATAAAACGTGTCGGAGCGCTTGCATTAGGGCTTGCGCTCGTGGCAATGATCACATTGATGGCGTGTTCAAGCGCTGACGAAGAAACACCGGCTCCTGCGCCAGCCCCCGCCCCAGCGCCCGCGCCAGCGCCAGCGCCAGCCCC
>PAIW01000004.1 GCA_002710885.1 Chloroflexota bacterium
AAGTGGGACTTGAAAGCTGGACGGCAACCGCCGGATGGTGCCTGTCAACCGGATCACGAACTCTGACTCTCGCATAGAGAGTCGTATGCACAATGAGCACGTCATCGGCCTGTGGAAACCCTGAGCTACGCCTTTCGCCGCGGCGCTGACATCCATCGAATCGCCCGAGGCCAGTAGCTGAACGACACCACCATAGCCGTCAGCGCCAGGAGCGCAGACAAAACGTATAGGTCCTGAAAGGCCAGGACAAATTCCTGAGCGTCGTCTCCCGTGCCGTCTCTCGCCGACTGACGCGCAGAGAAGACCGCCCCCATAATGGCGACGCTGGACACGGTGCCCAGACTTCGAGATAGTGACATTATTGCCCCTCCCATGCCAAGCCGGTCAGGCGGAAAGGTACCCATTATGAGATTAGCGCTCGCCGCTTGAAACAGGCCCATCCCGACACCGGTCGCCACCATCAGGATCGCGACGTCCGAGACGCTGGAATCGACACCCAGCGTCGTGAACAATGCCATAGTCAACGCTGAGATGCCCACAGCCGTCGTGATCGTGTATGCAGGTGGCATACGGTCGGACAGCCAGCCCCCCACCGGAGCGAATATGGCGTTGGTGACGGTCATCAGCATAATCACCAGCCCCCACGTCTGAGCGTTGGTGTTCAGAACGTCGGACATATAGAAGGGTAGGATGAACCAATTGATGAATGTCGATATGAATACCAAATACGATACGATCAAAGCCGGGGCCAGGACTCGGTCTTTCAGCAGGGACAGGTCCAGTATGGGACGATCGACCTTCCTCTCCACCAGCACGAAAAGCCAGAGTATGACTACGGCAGACAATCCCAATGCGACCACGTGAGGAAGCGTCCAGCCGCTACGCCCACCGATTGTCAGGAACAAGATCAACGACGCCATTCCGGCGAACAACGTCAGAGCGCCGAGAATATCGAAGGACGGGCGAACCTCCGGTCTCGGACTTGCGCGTAGGGCTGCGACGGTATAGACAACTGCCACAAGACACAGCGGCACCCGAGCCAGAAAGATCGATCTCCATCCGAAGGCATCCACAAGCAATCCGCCGCCCAGCGATCCTGCGATCATCCCCAGGGTTCCGAGACCTGCCATGATTCCCAGGGCGCGGCCTCGATTCTGACCCGGAAATAGTTGAGTGACAATGGCCGGAGCCGACACTAGAATCAGGCCGTTGCCCACCGCCTGAGTCACCCGCAAGCCCAACACCAACGGCAGGCCCGGAGCGATGCCTATCAAAAATACCGCCAGAGTGTAAGCGAGCAGTCCGATGACGTACACTCGTTTGAGGCCATAAACGTCCCCCGCGCCGCCGAGACCCAGCCCCATTCCCGTGGTCGATCCGACGTAGAGGATGATGATCCACTGGATGGTCTCGAGGTCAGTGCCCAGATTTTCGGTGATCTCGGGCAAGGCCACGTTCACCGTGATGTCCAACGCAGTCAGGAACATTCCGGCGGCGGCGGCAACCAGGCCAGCCCACATTCGGGCAGCGCTAGGCTCTTGAGTTTCAGAAGGTGGGGTCAAGGTATAGGATTGCTCTCGTGGCCTCCAGCTTTCAACCGTCAGCCGTCAGATTTCGTGCATTATATTCCCATTGGAACTTATCAGCATCTACAGTTGGCATACCGCAGTCGGCGTGACATAATCCGTGCGCGAAACCGAAATCTTCACGGAGGAGCCACATGCCCAACATCGACGAGAATCTAGCCTTTGCGCCAGCGACAGAACTTCGAAAGCTTATAGCAGAAAAACAGGTGTCGCCCGTCGAGATAACCCAACTATACCTCGACCGCATTGACCGTCTCGACCCCCAACTCAACTCTTACTTGACCGTCACCTCGGAGATCGCAATGGACGCCGCCCGGAAAGCAGAACAGGCTGTGATCGATGGTGACGAGCTTGGCCCTCTGCACGGCATCCCCATCTCGATCAAAGACCTCCAGATGACAAAAGGAGTCCGCACTACCGGAGGCTCGCTCGCCTACAAAGATCGGATTCCCGACGCTGACTGCGCTGTCGTGGAGCGCGTGTTGGCAGCAGGAGCCATCATGCTGGGCAAGACCAACTCTCCGGAGTTTGGACTGCTAGGAGCCAATGAAAACCGATTGGGCGAGCCGTGCCGCAACCCTTGGAACCCGGAGCGCACCTCCGGCGGCTCCAGCGGAGGCGCGGGGGCGTCCATAATAGCCGGGCTGACGTCGTTAGCGACTGGCGGCGACGGCGGAGGCTCCATCAGAATACCGGCCAGCTTCAACGGCACCTACGGAATCAAGCCCACCCAGGGCCGAGTGTCCAGCTATTCGGGAGTCGATGCGCCCCCAGCCTCCAACTATACGAGCCAGCAGGGGCCTCTGACCCGCACCGTTCGGGACTCGGCGATGCTCCTTCAGGTTGTTGCTGGATACGACTCACGCGACCCAGGCTCCCTGCGCGCTCCAACGCCGGATTTCGAGGCCGCCGTGGGCCGAGGCATCGAAGGCCTGCGAGTAGGGTACAGCCCCGACTATGGCTATGGGGCCGTTGATCCCCAGGTGGCCCAGATTTCAGAGAAAGCCGCCAACGTGTTCGCCGAGCTTGGATGCTCCGTCGAGGAGGCAGACCTGAAGCTGGAGGGAGCTTTCGACACCTGGTTCACGTTTTTTAGCTCTAACGCATACCTCACTCAGGGCCACCTGGTGGACGCCCCGGACGACCCTCTAAGCTGGTACGCTCGCTGGTGCATCGAGGCCGGGTCTAAGGTCACCGGAGCCGAATACGCCAAGGCGGTCGGAGAGCGAGATCGGATGCTTCAACAGTTCGGCGACGTGTTCGAGAAGTACGACGTTCTGGTGTCTCCAACGATGGCAGTCACAGCCTTTTCCACAGAGGAGTATCCGCAGAAGATCGACGGTCAGGACCCCTATCCAAACCCATCCTGGGGATTCCTGCCCTTCACTCATCCCATCAACACAATCGGTCACGCCGCCGCCAGTATCCCCTGCGGCTTCGACTCAGACGGCATGCCCGTGGGCCTGCACATTGTTGGGCGTCATGGCGACGAGGAAACAGTTCTGGCCTTCAGCGCAGCCTTCGAAGCCGCCCGTCCCTGGATTTCGCACAGGCCTCGGATCAGCTAGGGGGCAAGGTTTCAGGCTTCTAGAGCGATTTTGCGAACTGGGCCGTCGGGGCGGTGTTCGTCGAGTATGGCAGTGGTTTGCTTAGAGAGTCCCTCCCCGTTTTCACGATGTTTGGCGAGAAGGTCCAGGGAGAATTCGGAGAGCGCGGGCTTGATCCTCAACTGCTCAGGCATGTAACGCATGCAGCGGCGCATCATAACCTGGGCTGGTCGGTTGGTCTTCTCGGAGCATCCGTAGGCATAGGGACACATGTAAGCGTAGCATTTGGTTGTCTCGCGGTAGATGGGCGGAATCCGACTGGATGACGGCGAGATATGCGTGGTGAGAAAATCTTCCAGAGGCTTGTCCAATTGTGAAGGCAGAGGACTGGAGTTTTTGTGCATAGCGCAACCCTTCTCTAGTCTTAAGGAATCCTCCGCGTCGGCGCTGTCCCACACCAATACGAACGGTTTGCAAGGTCTATACCGGGGGAGTTATGGTCCATAAGGTTGGCAATCCGATGCCAACATTTGTGCTAAACAAAGACTAATTTCGTTCTAAGAAAATAGCAATGCTTTTTCAAGCCGTTTCGAGGCGAATAATTCTCCGCTTGTCTGCGAGCGCGGCCGAGCAATTCAGTGGAGGTGAGGTCGAAAGGTGGCAAGTGATGACGCATGACCATTTTGAGTCGATGCGAAGCATCTGGTCGCTGACATGGCAAGCGCGACCTGCACGCGACTAGACCCTTCGACTGCGGTCTCAGGGTGCCATCGTCTCGTGGCTGACGGCAAAACGCTACGCCGTAGCCGGGCGACTCGGCCCCCTTCGGAGCATGTGGAGGTGGACGGTTGACTCCACAATCTCCACGCCTCCGAAGGCCAGAGACAGGACGAACAGCCACAGAATGTCCCAGTTCCACGCGACCCCCCGGTCCCGCCATCGTGATTCCGATGACCGCGATGCGTAATCCGATCACGAACCTGTGCATCTTGGTGGGGTCAGACATCGGACTGTTGAAGCTTCGATAAGCCATTGACGCGCCCTTGATTAGGGTCGCAAGTCCAATCGCTATGATGAACAAGGACGGTACATCTTCCAGGAAAGCTCAGTGAGGAACCCCATTCTAATGCCTCCAGAAACGGTTGTGAATACTTTCACATCATTGATTCAATTGCTTTTTGGAAGCATTATTTCGAAAGGTCAATTAACGTTTCGAGTCCCTCTGGACAGCCAACAATCGGTGCCTACTCCGCATCCATGCGACGAATCGACGGATTCAGAACTCCGAGCCAGACTACGACAGACAGCATCAGCAACGAGCCTGCGGTCAGGGATACCGGCCAGCTATACAGTTCCGCCACTATGCTCAAGGGCAGAGCGCCGAGGTAGTGAAGGGACGCGCTTATCAGCATCATGCTCATTATTCGGCCCCGCATGGCTGGCGGGGTGGCTAGCTGAAGCACGGTCGTCATGACTGATATGAAGCCTGCGAAGCCCATGCCGACGAAGAACATCAAGGCCAGCGACACCGGGTGCCACATTGACCAAGCGAGCGCTAACAAGGAAACGCCGAAAATAATGATCGTTCCCAGCAGGAGCCAGTATTTGTGGCGCGAGTTACCCAGCGCCGCCAGAGCCAGGTTGCCTACCAGTGAGCCGGCCCCTGAGGCGGAAAGCAACAGCCCTGCGCCTGCCGCATCTAGGCCCAGAACGTCCTTCGCGAAGGCGGGCAGGATTTGCAAATAGGCCGCTCCGAAAAATCCGAACGCGAAACCCATGCCGACGATGCCGAACACAACGGGTGTTTTGACGGTGAACTTTAGCCCTTCCAGGAGGTTCCCCAAGACGTTCGTTTCGCCGGCGGAGTCGTAGGAGGGCACGTTTCGCATACTCCAGAGATGGATCGTCCCCAGCCCAAAACAGGCGGCGTTAACGAACAACGCTTCGCCGATACCCACCATCTCGACGATTACCCCCGCGACGAAAGGAGCCAATATTCGTGCCCCATTGAACACCGCCGAGTTGAGCGAATTTGCGTTGAGGATGTCGTCACGCTCGACCAAATCGGCGACTATAGCCATGCTGGCAGGCAGGATGAAACCCTGGATGGCCCCAAGTATTATGACGGCGACGTATACATGCCACATGGCTACCTGTTCCATCATTGTTAGTGTGGCTAACGCCACTATGGCAGAGGTCATCGCCGTCTGGTTGATGATCAAAAACTGGCGACGATCCATGCGATCGGCGGCGATTCCTGCGAGAGGCATGAGGGCAAGGTTTGGGATTCCGTACAGGAAAATCACGAAGCCAAGCTGCGAACCAGAATCGGTAAGCTCAAGCACCAGCCAGCCCACGATGAGAAACTGCATTGCGTAGCCGGACGACTGCCACAGCATGCTGTAGAAGTACCTTCGAAACTCCCGGTGACGCAATGCGACGAACATCCGGAACTTAGAATTGGATTTTCTTGATTGTGAGACCAACGATTCGCCTGATTGAATGGGTTTGGGCGTGTTGTTATATTGGAGCGTCAAGTGACGCAATAAAAGATGAACAAACGAAGAGTCGACCGGCGCTAGAGATTACCTGTTTTTGAACGACCCGAAGGGTCTTGTCGTCTGATAAACAATCGTTGTTCTACGGACGACAAGACCCTTCGCCAGCGGTCTTAGGATGGCGTGAGAGGGGTCACCAGCCCAGGGCGTAGCCGATGTTTCCTTTGGCCGACACGGCGCCCTCGATCAGGCCGGTGTCCTTGTGGAATCGTATGGCCATAAGTTTGCCATGCTGCCAGGGAGGGTTTTTGATCATCTCGTGGCCTCGGCCCTCCATATTGCTGAACACTTCCTGATCGAGCCGAGACTCTGCGAAAACACGTCCGGCGAACGCCTCTCGCGGATAGAAAGACGACGGGAAGTGGACCGAATGAACCGTCGGGGCATCCAAGGCCTCTTGAAGCTCCATGCCGAACTCGACGTAGTTCAAGAAGAATTGGAGTGTCCATTGGTCTTGGGCATCGCCTCCAGGGGTGCCGAAGACCATGTACGGCTCGTCATCCTTCATCACAAGAGATGGCGTGAGGGTTGCGCGAGGTCTCTTGTGTGGAGCAAGCGCGTTGGGCCTGTCTGCGTTGAGGTAGAACATCTGGCCCCGGGTCCCCAGAGGGAATCCCAGCCCTTCAATGATCGGAGATGTGCCTAGCCATCCGCCGCTGGGCGTTGCGGCAACCATGTTGCCTTCGCTGTCCACGGCGTCCAGGTGGGTTGTGTCGCCCACATGGGCGTGGTCGAATCCCAGGTCTTGGACGTCTCTGGCTCCGATGCCTAGAGCTCGGCGGTTGTCGTCGGCCACCGATGCGAGGGCATAGTCTGGCACTCCGCCCCCCAGGTCGCCGGGTCTGAAATCCATCGACGCCGTCTCGCCGACCAATTCACGTCGTCCCACCGAATAATCCTCGGAGAGGAGCATGCCCAGCGGGGTTTCGTCGAATAACGGGTCGCCGTAGTAGGTGTCACGGTCGGCAAAGGCCAACTTAGACGACTCGACTACCGTGTGCAGGTATTCAGGAGAGTTATGTCCTTGACCCTGGAGGTCGAAGCCTTTCAGAATGGCAAGCTGTTGCAGGAACACAGGCCCCTGAGTCCAGGGCGGGCATTTGTAGACGTCCAAACCCTTGTAGTCGTAAGTCACTGGCTGTTCGATGGTTGCCTCCCACTCGGCCATGTCCTCCTCCGAGAGCAGGCCTGCATGGGCTTCGCCGCTGGCGTCCATGACTGGGTTCTCGCGGATGAACTCGGCTATGCGTTTGGCTATGGGCCCTTTGTAGAATGCGTCTCGCGCGGCCTCGATGCCCGCGACCCGGCCTTGGGACTTGGCGGCAACCTCGGCGTCGCACATGATCCTCATGGACTTGCCGAAGTCGGGGTTTCGGATGATTTGGCCCACTTCTGGAACTTTTCCGCCGGGGAGATAGATGGCGGCGGTGGTGGGGTAAAGACTAAGGAACCGTTCGGAGAACTGCTCTAGCCTGTCGTGCATTCGCTGATAGACCGGGTAGCCGTTTTCGGCCAGTTCGATGACCGGCTGAAGTATCTGTGAGAAGCTCATCGTGCCGAACCTGCTGACGGCGGCGGCCCATGCCCCGACAACGCCAGGAACGGTGGCAGGGAGGTAGCCGTCGCCAGGAATCAAGTCCACGCCGTTCTGGCGGCACCATTCAATAGTGAAGTCTTTAGGAGACCAGCCCATGCCGCTAACGGCGAACGTTCTGCGCTCTTTGGCGGAGTATATAAGGGTAGGAACCTCGCCCCCGATGCCGTTACTCTGAGGCTCTAGCAGGTTCAGGCAAAAGCACATTGCCGCAGCAGCATCGATGGCGTTGCCACCCTGCTCCATGATGCGGAATCCTGCGGCGGTTGCTAGATAGTGGCCTGAGGTTACAACGCCCCTGGTTCCCATAATTGTTGGTCGGGTCGTGAATTCTGGCATGCTTACTCCTCTAACTTCGTCCCCCACTTCCAGATATGACCGCCGCTTCCAGCGGACAGTCCGCTGTCAAGACTGGTGAACACGACCGCCCTGATGGCGTCCGATGCGGTGGTTGTTTTCTGCTGTGCCCACGTGGCTCCGCCATCGGTGGTGTTCATTATGGTGTTCTTGGAACCGACGGCCCAGCCGTTTTGCGCATCGAAGAAGAAAATTCCGATCAAGTCTGCTGTGGTGTTGCTGGTTTGTTGAGTCCAGGTGACGCCGCCGTCCGCGGTGTGGAGAATTGTGCCTTCGCTCCCAGCGATAGCGCCGATGTTCGCATCAATGAACCATACGCCGTTTAGTACCTCGGCCACGCCGCTGTTCTGTTCTGTCCAGGTGGCTCCGGCGTCCGCGGTGTGAATGATCGTTCCCGACCAGCCCACAGCCCAGCCATTCTGGCCGTCGTCTAGCATCACGATGTCGATGAGGTCTTGTTTAGTGTTGCTTTCTTGTTTGGTCCATGAAACTCCGCTGTCTGAGGACATATAGACGCCGCCCGTGTCGGAGACGGTCCACCCGGTAGTCGCACTGACGAAGTCTATTCCATCCAGCGAGAAAACGCCCTTGATGCCTTCCAACTGGTTCCATGTGGTTCCGCTATCGGTGGTGTGCAGAAGCGTGCCTGCTGTTCCCACAACCCAACCTTGCGTAGCGTCCACAAAGGACACAGATGTGAGGTTTACGGCGGTTCCCGTATTTTGAAGCACCCAGTCTAACCCTGCGTTGGTTGTGTACCCGATACCCCCGTCAGTTCCAACGATCCAGGCAGTATTGGCGTCCACCATGGTCAGATCGTTAAGCCCCAACAAGCGTCGGCTGATTACCTGATCCCTGGGCGGGAATTGGGGGAGGATGTTCCAAAGGAGAGGCCCGGATGCTCCCGGTTGAGACGCGGCGGAGGTCTGTGACGACGAACCAACCTCAGGGTCTGCGCTACTACAGGCAGACAGAACTCCAGCGACCAAAAAGAAGATCAACAGTGACAATCGCGTGTGATTTTTCATAGTGGAGCGATTATAACCCTCGTCCAATTTTATTCGCAACCACGTAAGGCTACAAAGGTAAGATGTGACGTGACAAGTAAGAAGATCTCTATTTTGATCCTGGGTGGCGTTCGTGTGGCTGGGAAGATATTATTGCGTGAAAGGAAAAGAGTCGAGTTTGACGCCCCTGATATATGACGGAGCCGCCAAACATGTCGAAAGTGCAGAACTACCATTGTCAGACTAGGCTTGACATATAATCGGAATTGTGCCTAAAATCCTGCAGTCCGGTAGGCG
>PAIW01000005.1 GCA_002710885.1 Chloroflexota bacterium
CCGAAGCCGCCACTCAGTCCGTTCATGACGTTCTTACCGACGATGGTGCCCCCCTCTTCGAGCACCCGGGTGACAACGGTTGCGTCGAAGTCGGGGATGAACCCTTCGAGGGCGAAGGAGCCGAAACTCATGGGGATGCCTGCCACAGCGATGTGGTCTTTATAACTGACAGTCTTTCCGGCGAGTAGGCCTCCGGCCACCCCCTCAATCCTACACTTCCACATCCAAGCGTTGAGCGGGTCTTCATCTGTGCTCGGCCGGTACCCGGGCTTGCGGGCAGACGAGACCATCGGAGGCTTGGGTTCATCCAACCGGGCCTGCACGAAGGTGTCCAACTGTTCCATCTGTTCCATCAAGTACTTCCGATACATGACGGCCTCATCGGGACCTAGGTGGATTCCTAGTTCTTTTGCCACGGCCACTACTTCATCGACGTCAGGCAATGCGTACATGATTCTCCTCTGCTGTAACGGGATAATTCATACATGGAATCAAGTGCGTCCAAAAACACGACATCCTGGGATAGTATCGACTATATGACCGCGTTCTGAAGCTGTCAACCGACTGCAGTGACCTGGTACCGAAGTGTCCTCCTCGTGGGATGGCCCGAACTCGAGAACTCGATTGCGCTGTGTTTCCAGGTCTTCGCTTGCCATCTGTTGCACTGTATGCGGCTTACGCCGGTCACCTCGTCATCACTATTCGTCGATAGTGCGCAACCTACCGGGTCGGCTTTTCGGCTACCCATTTGTCGTCAACTCAGTGTAGTCGAGGTATTCAATCCAAATATCCACAAACATTCCGTCCCACTTAAGGGGGATTAAGTGGTTTCGACTAACACGAACCGTAAGAGTCCGGACTCATTAAAACAGTGGAGGACGCTAAGATACCTTGGGAACTGCATACGAGTTAACTAGGGTTCCTCCCATGCTGGTAAGGTGTCCGAGAATATCGTCAGCGATCTCAACTAACGATCTGGCCGGCCCGACGCGCTTGCTAGGGCCTTGCGGGAGATAGCTAATGTGCATTCCATTGGTCATGACGAGCCTCCAATCGGCATCGGCCGCATAGAGGGTTACGCCGTTGCAGGCATGGTAATTGCGGAAGGCAACAATGAGGAGGCCGCCTGGCGGCTTAACGTCTCGCCATAGACCATTATGACGCAGAAAGAGTCAGTCGTGACGATGGCAACTTAGTGCCTTAGAGGAGCCGTCAACAACCGATCCCGCGACCATGGAGCCCTAGGTCAGAAAGGGTGAGCATTGGATATGGGACCAGTGGCCAATCGATTCCACAGGTCTGTTCGAGGCTCAGTCCCTCGCGATCGCGTCGGTGATACTCTTATGTGCTCGCACTCTGGGCGGTTCAACTAACCTTGGCTCCGACTAGCCGGAGGGGGGACTGACCGCAACGAGACCTTACTTTTTTGAAGCGGCACAGATCATTCACACCCATCTAGATGTTTTCGTGGACCTATATCTTGATTTGAATTTAGGGACTCCCTCAATCCAACTTTGATCACAAGCATATTCGCGGACCATTCTCTCTGCCAAGTCGTTCAAGTCGGCAGCTTAAGGATATTTCTATCAGAAGATGTCACTAAGGATCTAGATTGGAAACCAAGATCCTCTCACACATACGGATTAGGGTGTTTTAGAGATCACACCACCGGCGATACGCCACCGTCTATATTCACAGCGATACCGGTCAGGTAACTAGCGCGATCCGACGCCAAGAAGGCGATTACGTCGCCTGCTTCTTCAGCTTCACCGATTCGGCCCAGAGGCACACTTGCGCCAATATCATCGTAGATCTGGTCTATGGTCAGGTTGGGATTGTCTTCCTGCATCCACTCCAGCCACCTTTGAGTTTGGCCGCTCTTGATGCTGCCTATACAGACAGTGTTGACCAGAATATTGTCACCTGCGAATTCTTTTGACATAGCCTTCGTCAAGGCGACTCCAGCAGCGCGGCTTACAGAGGTGGGAACCGACTCTGCGCCTGGGGCCCTAGCTCCTATGTTGGTGACGTTTATGATGCGGCCACCACCACGTCGGCGCATGAGCGGAAGGGCTAGTCTGGAGGCCCGAATGGCACCGTACAGCTTTAGATCCAAATCGCGTTGCCAATCGTCGTCTGTGGCTCCCTCGAATGGTCCAGCTGCCGAGATTCCCGCGTTGTTAACCAGTATATCAAGGCCGCCATAGGTTCGGACGGTAGCGTCGATAAGGGCCTTGACCTGTGCGGGGTCCATGACATCTGTAGGGATAGCTGTAACCGTTCCTCCGGTCTCAAACCTGATCTCGTCTGCCGCAGCATTGAGAACGTCGGCACGACGCGCCGCAATTACCAAGCTAGCTCCTTCAATCGCCATGCTCGCGGCCGCAGCCTTCCCTATCCCTTCGCTGCCACCCGTAACGACCGCGACTTTGCCCTGCAAGCCAAGATCCATATCCGTTCTCCTAAGTCAAATCCATCTAGCCTGATCTCCTAAGCAATAAGCCACGTCAAGAAGATCTGTAACATATTATGCCTCCGTCAGGAATCCGGTCTACCTACAATTAGTCTCCGTTAATTTCAGGTCTGGAAGTGTCCCAATGCCGGTGACGTTCTACAGTGTCGACGTGAAGGCATCAAGCCCAACAACTTTTACTCGTGAACCAAAGCGTTCATGGAAGCAGGCAAGCAGCGTCTTAGTCGTGACACCACGCGAGATGCTACTTGCCATTAGATCAACGCTCTCAAGACGGAAAGCGAAGACCTTGAGGCTTCTGTTGCAAAATCAAGATTTATCCACCTGTTCGTCTTTAAGATAGCGATCAAAAAATTCAGCGACGTCTTGGAGCATCTCTCGGACACCCTCCCTTGATTGAACATAGTAAGTTTCGTTGGGATATGCCTTGTAATCAACCGTCTTATAGTGCTGCTTGAGAGCTTCAGCAAAGTCTTTAGAACCATCTGATTCAGGTTCTCTGCCTTCGCCGTTCAAGACAAAGGCGGGCGTGGTGGCGTCTTTCACCCCATAGATGGGTGAGCACTTGTACCATACGTCTTTGTGTTCTTCGTACGTGCCAAACTCGTGTTCCATTTGCTTGATGTGCCTCAGTTCCAACTCGGCGCGAAGCTTTGGCCTGTCACCGTAACCCGACATAGGAACGGCCGCCTGGAAAATATTTTGGGTAAACCCGATAGCGCACATGCTCAAATACGCACCGTAGCTGGTACCGGTTATTCCCATCTTCGCCGAATTTACGTAGTCAAGACCCTTAAGGAACTCCGCACCTGCGATCGCATCTTTCAGGTCGCCATGACCCCAGTCCTTGTCATTCAGCGTTTCAAAAATTCTGCCATACCCAGAACTTCCGCGGATGTTTGGCAAAAGCACCACGTATCCACGCTGGACCAAGTATTGGACTTGTGGTTGTAAGTCATCTATGAACTGAGCGGTTGGCCCGCCATGTATAAACAAGATCCCAGGATAACTGTCGGAAGTCGATTTGCCTGGAGGCGCATATAGATAGGCGTTAATCGTAAGCCCGTCGAAACTGCGATAGGAAACCTTTTCCGGCATAGTTAACCGATCCGTCAGGTTTCCGCCAGGAACAGAGAACGTCAGTTGTTTGGCCTCGCCGCCCTCTAACGACACCAACCACAAATCGTCCGGAGTCGTAGGAGTGCCGTACAAAAAACTGATCTGCGAATCATCGGGAGACCATTGGGGTGAAGAGCATACGCCAACGCTGGGAGAAAACACCGTGGTTGGTGACCCTCCCATGGAGTCGACCACCTCCAACGTAAGCGTGCCATTACGATTAGTTATGTAGGCAACCAAATTTCCATCGTGAGACCATGCAGCGTCGGTCTGATCCATTTCTTGCGGTGATAGCTGCTCAACATTCGTGGTCTTCAATGATCCCTTCCAATAGTTGATATATCCGCTGCGTTGCGAACGGAAAAAAAAAGCATCCCCGTCTGAGGAAATCATGGGATAACCGAAGGCTGCGCCCAGACTGTAATCAAAGAAATCAGTATCGTTCAAGATGACCGTCGATTCTCCCCCTATTGCAGGAATCATGACGATATCATGGTCTTCCCAGCTTTCGTTGAGCCGCACGTAGAGGATGTACTTACCATCCGGAGTGAATACGGGATTAACCTCGTTTAGAGTCTCTCGAGTCAGTCTGGTCGTTGCGCCAGTCGCTACCTCAATGTTGTAGATGTCATAGTTCCCATATCGATTGCAAGAGATTGCGAGTGTTCGTGAATCAGGTGACCAACTCATGGAAAGTATCTGTCCCCCAAGAGATGTCAGCGTGAAACCGGAATCTCCGTTCTCCGGCCAGAGGCAGACCTCGTCATTACCGGTGTTTCTGGATATATACGAGAGGTACTGTCCATCGGGAGACCATCTGAGGATACGTGGCGCTAGGAACGAAACCTCACCCATTCCCAGGGTCAATCGGGTCGGAAACCCACCCTCCGGACTTACCGTCCATACGTCGTCCGATCCTCCGAGGGAAGACACGAACGCGATTTTATGGCCGTCTGGCGACCATTGCGGGGTCTCCCCAGCCACGAGAGAGTGAATAGATAGAATCTGGTCCAATGTGAGTCCGATGGCATGCCGACGCACCGACCGTCCACTGACAGCAGTGTTTGTCATTGTTTCACCTCCAAGTGACGATTCCAAAATCATTGAGTTGAGCACGAGTATATCCGAGGTTCGGTCAATAGGAGCGTAAACGAGTTCAGGCGCCGACCTCCTCGGTCATGGTCGGTATGGGGATGCCGTCGAGCAAACGCTGACTGGTTTCGAGCCATGGAAGACTCCAGTGTCTTCGCCGTCTCGGTTAGGGTGACAGACTTTAATCGCAGCATCACCCACTGTCCGCCAATAGATATCATTACATACCCATGTTCTTTGTCTATTTTTGCTGTTGGCGCCGATCTCTGATATTGTTCATTTCATGCCAACGGTGTTTATGATGCACAACCTACAAGCACTGTTTCGGTGCAGGAGTTGCCCTACACGCTACCTGCCGGTGTGAATCAGAATCTCGTCTTACGATCGTGTCGCACATTTGAGCTATCTTGGTTGACTAGTCAGCGAGCAAATTCAGGTCCACTCAAAAAGGGAGAGATATGACAAAGAAAGTCGGTCACGTTGTAACCCGAAGAAGCAGAATTCTAGGAGACGCCCCAATAGACATACCAGTGGCTGAAGACCTTGAAACTGTCGATGGGATACCGACCCGCGATCGCGACGTTTCGTTCTTTAGTCGAGAGTATCCACTGGAGAATATGGCAATTGAAGAGAGCGCGTCGGCGGAATGGTCGAGGGAGGTTCGGAACACGGCCACCCCGGATGCGCGAGAATTCTTCGCAGAGCATGAGGCGCGCATGGAACCGATTGTCGAGTGGGTCCGCACCAGCGGAGACCTGCTGCCCACCGCCGAACCTACTGGTGAGGATGTGACTGAGGTAATCCGACAAAAAGCTCTTGAACTTGGCTACGGAGAGGTAGGCTTCACACGCAACGATCGACATTACGTTTACCAAAGCAGAAAGCCCGAGATGAAGGGTAGCTTGCCCAACGCCATCTGTCTGGCGCTGGAGCAGGATTATCGTAAGACTCAAACCATTCCTAGCATGGAAGCCGAGGACACCCACTTCGGCACTTATTTCGACCAAGGGCCGCTCACGGTGGCCCTGGTGGATTACATCCATTCGCTAGGGTACCAATGCCAGGTGTCGGGCCCCACGTGGCATTATGGCCCTATGATTCCATTGTTCGTGGAAGCGGGTTTGGGTCAGTTAGGAGCCAATGGGCAGTTGTTGTCTCCACACTTCGGATCTAGGGCCCGACTTCAGATTATTTACACAGACGCCAACATTACCCAAGACAAGCCCATCGACTACGGTATCCATCAGTTCTGTCAGGAATGCAAGGTATGCGTTGACCGCTGCCCTGGCCGCGCTCTGATGCCGGACAAAGTCTGGTACCGAGGAGTCGAGAAGAACAAACTGGTCTTCAAGCGTTGTCGACCTGTGATGGCCCGGTATGAAGGCTGTGGCATCTGCATGAAGGTTTGTCCCATCCAGAAGTACGGTATGAAGCCCGTGATGGAACATTACGTTGAATCGGGCAAAGTGCTTGGCAAGGGTACCGAAGCTCTGGAGGGCTACACGCTCTCAGACAAGGGTCATTTCGGGCCTGGAGAGTTGCCCACGTTCGATAGAGACTTCTTCGACATGCCTCACGGCAGAGCGGACGACTGGTTGATGATTGAGTTCCGTGAAAAGCTGATGGAATCCAAGGGTGGCGATTTGGAGAAAGGCCAGATGTGGGCCGAGTTCAAAGACAAGCTGGAGGATTCGTTGGAAAATCTCGCGGCGTCAGTCGACGGTGGGATGGACCGAGGCGTCTGATTCGACCATCATCGCCTTATAATCGGCTTTTGACTTAAATCTAGAGAGGACAGGCCCCGATCGCTTGTCCTCTCCTAATTTCAGACTGTTTGGCTCACGCAGAGGGCCTGTGCCAATGTGATGACAAACTTTCGACCAGTGCTTCTAGCACTATTAAAAAATATATGGTGGCAATTCTATCGACTTCAACTACTAGTCTAACCACTGGACCAAACCATGACTGAATCGAATCTCACTGGCCTACTAATCATCCGCGCCCGATACCTCTTCGACGCCGAAGGTGGTGAGCATCGTAACGGAGCCTCTGTCTGGATCGAAGGGTCCCGAATCACAGGCGTTTATGGAAATGAGGCTCCTGCTACCCCTTGGAACGCCACAGTGCTCGAGTATCCCAACGGGTGCATCCTCCCTGGTCTTATGGATTCCCACGTCCACCTAATGTATGGAACGGAAGACCGCATGGCTGGACCTCGAAGCTACGAAGATGTCAACGAAGTTGACAGTGACTCTTTGATGCTGTTGCGGGCAGTGCGCAATGGGTATCAGCATGCGCTGATGGCGGGCGTGACTACAATGCGGGACGCTGGCGCCAGAGGGCGAATCACATTCGACCTGAAGGAAGGAATCAGCGCAGAGTTGTTTAAAGGGTTTCCGACTGTGCAGGCGTCAGGACGGCCCATAACGATGACGGGAGGTCACTTTTACTTCTGTGGCGAGGAGGCAGACGGCCCTGATGCCTGCCGGCAAGCAGTGCGGCGTCTTGCCAAGGAGGGGGCAGATTTCATCAAGATTATGGGGTCTGGAGGTGGTACCTATATCACCGATAATCGATACGCTTCGTACACCGTTGAGGAGCTACGGGCCATCGTCGACGAAGCTCATCGTCACAACCTTATCTGCACGGTCCACGTGATTGCAAGCCAGTCTATTGCAAATGCCATAGACGCAGGAGTTGACTCACTGGAACACTATGAGTTCATTGAGAAGGACTATACGCGTAGACTGGACCTTGCGCTGGCAGAGCGGATCATTGAAGGGAACATTTGGCTGAGTCCCACCATTCAGACAGGGTACCGTAACATGGAAGCCCTACTAAAATTGAAAGAGGAGCGGCCTCTAACAGATTGGGAGGAGGAGAGCCTGACCTACTTCACATGGAAGCAGGAGGGGCAATTGTACGTCACAGGAAAGCTCTATGAGTTGGGCGCACGCCGATTCGTCATGGGGACCGATGCCATATCCAGGTTCGGAGACTATGCCCTGGGGATGGAATTGATGGTGGAGGCGGGGCTACCTAACAGAGAAGTTTTGAATTCAGCGACACGCAACTGCGCCGAAGATTTCGGTATTCTTGGCGAGGTGGGCACACTATCGTCAGGGAAGATCGCAGACATTACCGTCGTTGACGGGGATCCTATGAAAGACATGTCAGCGGTTAGCCGCGTGGTACAGGTTGTGAAGAGAGGCTATCCTTTGCCGATGGAATCATCGGAAATGTTCCCTCATGGACCCGGTGCCGTGACACATGAGACTAAACAGGGTCCGAGGCCACACAATCCTGGTATACTCAGGGAATAATCCTTAATTGGAGGAGATTTGAGATATGTCGGTTCTCGTTTTGCTCGAAGTGAGCCTCAAACCTGAAAATGTTAATGACTTTACGAATTTTATGAAAAATGAACTCCACCATACACGGGGATTTGATGGATGTAATGGACTCACCGTTCATAAAAACCAAGATGATTCCAACAATATGGTGATCGTTGAAGATTGGGACTCCCGCCAACAATACGAAAAGTATTTGGCCTGGCGCACTGAAAAAGGTGATTTGGAGAAGCTAGCGGCGTGGCTCACTGGAGAACCCAGCATCCGCTATTATGACAACGCTCAAATATAGCATCTGTCTCCTGTCGTAAATGGCCGAGGACAGATGTTACTGCCATTTGATCTCAAACCTGGTATGTCGTAGCGCGTCAAGGTCGGGCAGAAGAAATAAGAATTCTGCCCAACATCGCAATCATTGGAGTAGCGATCTGGGCTAAGAACCTTCGTCCGGCTGCTTCGATAAAGGCGAGTATCAAGAAGATTAGATCGAGATCAGCCAACCTGAACTCCTCTAGACGACGCTTACGGAATCTAAGCCGCCATCAGGAAACTTTACCCGTGTTCACAGTATAGTTCGACTCTACTCCAACTCCCACCTTCAATAATCTTGGGACGCGGATTGTACCCTATCGTGTCTCGGTATCGACCTGCCCTGACGACGGCCACACCTGGTTAAGGAACCAGGCTCGGTCCAGTTATATCAAAGGTCTGATATAGGTCTTAATATAATCTTCTGATGCGAGCACTTACTAATATCGTCGACGAGTCTTCTGTTTCCCAATCTTCTTGATTTCTCTTCAACCCAGAATAGTAACTGCAAACTACCCTTCCCTTCGAACCCTTCACAGCGCTCTGAAATTCGATCGGTTTCTGTCTTAATCCCGTCTTCTCCCGTTCCGATTTCCCAAATGCATCAGGCAACTCTCCTAGCTTCATGGAGGATCATGTGATATCCATGCGTTCACCATACCGCGACAAATGCAAAGCAATGGTTGCTTCTCTGTGCGATGACTGTGGCTCATATGTGGAGCTAGAGGAGCCCAAAGGCTGGTACCTCCTTTGGGTGAAATGTAAGCGAGGCACGGCAGCAGAGCTAATTCAAGCCTCGGCAGACGAAGGCCTAATCTTTCCACTAGGGTCCATATGTTTAGTCGACAAAGTACGGGATGACAATCACTTCAGACTCGCATATACGAGATCCCCTTTTGAGCATCTTCACCGAGCGGGTAAACGGCTCCGAAGCGCTTTCGAGAAGAGTTTCGACTAAGCGCGAGGCGCTTTTTAATTCTCTTTTCGGGTCAGCGTATATAGGTTCGAGCACATGACCCGGTACCGCAATGAAAGGGAACCTTATGTCCCGTAACAAACTGCATAATGACGAAATCGATATTAATGCCGCACTTGTAAAGCAATTGCTTGCTAGCCAGTTTCCAGGCTGGGCAGACTTACGGTTACGAGTTCTAAGCGGCGCGGGCACTGACAATGCTATGTATAAGTTAGGCGATGACAAAGTGGTGCGGTTACTGCGCACGGCGAGATCTGCCACGAATATAGACAAAGAGCGTTTGTGGTTACCAAAACTCGCGCATTGTCTTCCGATCTCCATTCCCACAATCCTTGGTAAAGGAAGTCCAGCGGCAACATACCCTTTACCTTGGCTCATTTACCGATGGCTGGAAGGGCAAACCCCGAATACAGAAAGTATGCTTGACCGCCACCTAGCGGCTGTTGATCTAGGGAATTTCGTTGTCGAAATGAAAAAAATCTCCTCGGTAAACGGCCCTAAAAGCAAGCGTGGCCAGCCGTTAAGCACCCGTGACGAGGAAACTCGATTCGCAATTACGTCATTAACTGACACCTATGATGTCAGCGTGTTAATTGATATGTGGGAATCTGCTTTGACCTCACCGCTATGGTCAGAGGCTCCAGTCTGGATTCACGGGGACCTTCATGCGGGAAACGTGCTCACTCAAAACCGTAGAGTTACGGCTGTCGTTGACTTCGGGTCTGCAGGTGTTGGTGATCCTGCTTGCGATATGATGGTTGCATGGACACTACTGACCCCGGAAACTCGACAAATCTTTCGTTCGATTGTGCAACCAGATCACGCCACATGGGCACGTGGCCGAGGTTGGGCACTGACTTTCGGAATCGTTGCCTATCCCTACTATCGCATTAGCAATCCAACACTTGCGCGTATTGCAAAGAGAACGATCGAGCAAACTATTGCCGATTATAGATATCCTGATCAGTAAGTTTGCTTATTAGGAAGCCTGGGTGCCATCTACATAACCAGCAGCACAGTTCGCCCGTGGTCACTGTACAGTTCGGCCCTAGTCCAACTACCACCTTCAATAATCTTAGCACGCGGATTGTACCCTGTCGTGATACAGACCTTTTAAAGATCGTTTGATAATAAGCCAGGGATC
>PAIW01000006.1 GCA_002710885.1 Chloroflexota bacterium
GAGGCTGCCGATTCTCGTGTCGGGGTGTTCAATTTCTTAGATCTGTTGCAGGCAATATTCCCGGAGTTCTTTTGTCGGATCGCGTTGAGTGGCGAGATTGAATAGCCGCAGGGCCTGTTTGGGGCGATTGCGCCTGAGCGTAGCGTACGCGCCAGACCTGAATTATCTCCGCCGACATGTCACTCGTTGGGCGGGTGTTCCAATGTCCTTGAGGAGCCGAAAATCCTGACAGCCAGTAGATATCGCGGCGAATGGACATTTTCGTTCGCCTCACGCCTCCAACCTGTTTCTTTGAGGTAGAAGCCCTCGCGACTTTTCTCTTATCTTAACCTGGACACTTTTGGGGCCGGAGGCCTCTGCAAATTCTCACGATCATGTTGGATTCGCAGACTGAGCTATTCAAAAACACTGGAGACGACGAACAAGATGGAAGATTATAGTGTCTTCGCGTAGTGCACAGGTAGAGGGGTTTTTGTAAGGTATCCTACTCCTCAAGAAGCCACATGCAAGCCATAACGCCCAGGCCTGCTTGTAAGTTTTCACCCCTAAGTATGGAAGGGCCATGCGATCCGCAGAGACGACAATTGGTCAAAGTCCAGATTTGACGTATAATCCAGTCACGAGCAGTCGTCGGCATTCAACCTTCAGAGTAATACTGAGAGTTGAACCTTGCGAATTTATCACGGTAGTTAACACTAATTACAATCAGGGAGGGACGCATCATGGAGTTGCAAGAAGCCGTAATCGTCAGCGGAGCCAGGACACCGGTGGGCAGGTTTGGGGGCGCGTTCAAGGACGTTCCCGCGCCGGATTTGGGCGCAACAGCCATTAAAGCGGCGCTGGAGCGAGCGGGCATCACTGCCGACATGGTGGATGAAGTAGTCCTGGGCAACGCGCTCCAGGCCACCGAGGCCGGATACGCCGCCCGTCTCGCCTCCCTGCGCGCCGGAGTGCCCGAAGAGGTTCCGACCATCGCGATTAACCGCCAGTGCTCGTCGGGTCTGGAGGCCATCAACATGGCCGCTCAGCTTGTTCGCACCGGCGAGGTGGACATTGTTGTGGCCGGCGGCATCGAGAACATGAGCCAGTCCCCCTTCATGCTGGGCTACCAGGCGCGATTCGACGGCCTTCGGATGGGCGACGCGAATCTGGTCGATGGCCTGACTGACGGACTCGGATGCCCCGTCAACCGCTACCATATGGGCGTGACCGCCGAGAACGTCGCCGAGCGTTTCGGTGTCAGCCGAGAGGACCAGGACGAGTTGGCCCTCATCAGCCACACTCGTGCCGCCTCCGCAGTCGCCAGTGGTCGATTCAAGGGACAGATAACCTCGGTCGAGGTGCCTCAGCGTAGGGCCGACCCGATCATCGCCGACACCGACGAAGGCCCCCGCGCCGACACCACCTTGGAGCGGTTGGGACAGCTTCGCCCCGTGTTCAAAAAGGACGGGACAGTAACCGCCGGCAACGCATCCAGCATCAACGATGCCGCCGCCGCGGTGGTCCTGATGTCCGCCGCCAAGGCAGCCGAACTTGGTGTTCAGGGTAAACTCAGGTGGCACACTCGCGGCGTCGCAGGCGTCGAGCCTGCCATCATGGGCACTGGCCCTATCCCAGCGGTCCGAAAAGCCCTGGGCAAGGCAGGCATGGAGTTGGACGACATCGACCTGATCGAGCTAAACGAAGCGTTCGCGTCGCAGGCCCTCTACTGTATGAGAGAGCTTGACATGGACATCGACAAGACCAACGTCAATGGCTCTGGCATCAGCCTCGGCCATCCCGTTGGGGCCACCGGCGCCATCATGACTGTCAAACTGCTGGAAGAGCTAGAGCTTCGAGATGAAACCTTGGGTCTGGTCACCATGTGCGTGGGCGGAGGCCAGGGCGTTGCCACCATCTTCGAGCGCATAGGGTAGCTGTCAGCTTTCAAGACTCGCCATTCTGAGTGATGAGAAGAATCTAGTCGCTGAGAGAGACACCGTTGTCCTATCTACGACCACATTCGCCACATTCGTTCAGAATGGCAACTTCTTCAGGTGGCGGGCGCCTCCTGTTTTCGTCGCCGACGCTCGCGGTTCGTGATCATCGTAATCACCTCATCCGCTCCCATGCGACCCACGGGGCCAGACACATACAACGCGCCCAGGACAACCCCGCCACGACCCATGATGAACTCCGTGGGCTGAATGTACCCTTCTCTATCCTCAGACCACCAGCTTCCCAGAAGGTCGGCGTCCTCTTTGGTAACGCCGTACGCCAGTTGATAGGTCAGGCCGGGGTCGTTATTCGCGATGTCCTGGGCCTCTTCCAAAGTGTCGGTTGTGGCACCTATGATAGTGACGCCCATCGCCTCTAGCTCGGCCTTTTTTTCCTCAAATGCGGCTAACTGCCGCCGGCAGCGCGGTCACCAGTGGCCCCGATAAAATAACAACACAAGATAGCGGGAAGGCATATCCTCTGGAATACGCAGAGTCCCTCCATTGATGAGATTCAGCGTCAGGCTGGGGAATCGGTCCCCCTGTTGCAGTTTCTCTTCCATAATCACCTCTGCCAAGGACGTTCACTGGCTCAAGTATGTGCTTGCATCGGTTAGATGCGGATGGAGCGCCTTTGGACATGACCGACACGCGTTGCTAGATGTTGCCAAGTCATTGGCGGACTTTCAACGACAGGCGCGTATGTCGCGGATGCCCTTGCCTATCGGGCGCATTGTAGCCCATACGTCCGACTTTCGTTGACAGTCGAAAGCGTTTGAACTTGTGATTGGATCAGATGGCTAATAAGAGATCCCTGCAAACGTCTGATACCTGAGGCCATATAGCCGATTGGCGACAGCGTCTAAGCCAGCCAACCGTCAACGCACAGCCAGGAAAGTTACGCCGGCATCGAATATGTTAACGATGGAGCCATACATTGGCCGTCATAGAGCGTAATGCATTAGCTTTGCAAGCCCAGAGACGGACTAGGTGTACCATGTTTTCCAAACGCATCCTGATAAGCGCAATTACAATCCTTTTGACGAGCTTGGCAATGGATCCAGCTATCGCAGTTGGAGCAGATCCCAACACCGGTGATCAAATTATGTAGAGACAGCAAGATTGATTGTGCCGGATATGGGGCCGTTTTCAGTAATCGCCGATGTATTGGTTGTAATGGTATTGGATGGCGTGCAAGTGTACGAACGAGAACCAGGCACAACATTCAGGCTGAATACGTCGAAACTGATTCCGTCCGAAGGGCTTGAGTCATCGGCAGGCGTTTACTACAGATCAGTCTCCGTGTGGAATAACAACATCGTCTTCAGCTCTCTTTTCCCGACTAATTTCAACGGCATCGCTTACGTGTTCGAGAAGGACTAGCACAAAGAGGAATGGACATTAAACGCCACCCTCGAATCGCCTGATTCAGTTATTGGATCCGCGTTCGGGATGGACACCGCAGTTGGTGAGGGGTTGATCGTAGTCAAGGCAATCAGAAGAAAGATATATGCGTATCAACCAGATTTGAGGACAGGCCCATGGCTATTATCCGCTGAGGTGTCGGTTGTTGATTCATCATGTGTTAGCAGTCTCCCTTGGAATCAGGCTCGGGATATCGCGTCGCTCTTCCAGCGCGTTTTATTGATTCGTTTGGAGGACTAGACACCAGTGATGGCGTCATAGTGGCACCGGGCCTTGGCGGCGTACGCATTTATGAACGTCAGGACGGGACTGGAGAATGGGCACTGTCGTACGTTTACAGACAAGACGCAACAGAGTTTAGCAACTATAACGCCCAAAGAATTCATTCGGTCGCAACCAATGGAAAGTCAATCTTTATTCGGACAGAGCTGTCACGAGTTACGTTGGGACCACCCAGATGTTGGGTGACTCCTGAGCGCCTACATATGGCGCAAAATAGTCTGCCGCGTCAGGCAACAGGACAGTTTCGCCCCAAAGAAAAAGGACAGGTCACAAGCCTGTCCTTTGGTACAGCACTACCTTGGAGAGTTGAAAGATTAGATTGGCGGGCGCTCCAGATGCCATGCCGTGTTCTGCTGGTAGGCGTGGGCGACGTTCAGAACCGTGGCCTCGTCGAAGGGGCGGCCAGCAAGCTGGAGGGCCAGAGGCAGTTTGCCCTCGCCGTCAGATGTGAAGCCGCAGCACACCGAGAGCGCAGGGCCGCTGACCATGCTGAATAGTCCGCGATACGATCCCCGTCTCAAAGCTTGAATCGCCGTTTCCTTGCTTCGGACTCCGGGGCGCATGTCCATGATTGTCGCAGGCTCCGAGTCGATGGGCATGGCAAGCACGTCGTATCGCTCCAGCGCGTCCAGTGTCTGCTTGCGAACTAACGCCCTCAACTTCTGGGCCTTGTAGTAGGTCTGGGAGGGTATAAGCTCGCCCGTTGTGAAGGCGACGCGGGTGTTGTGATGGAAGTCCTGGGGTCGTTCACGAAGCCATTCAGGACGCAGGCTGGTGCGCTCCACCGCGCTTATGATTCGGCTGGCGATGCCGGATATCGGAGCTAGGGGAAGGGAGACCTCTTCCACCTCAGCACCCAAACCCGCCAGTAGTTGGGCTGCGTGCAGAACTCCCTGGCGCACAGGCTCGGTGACTCCCAGAACGTCCGGGTCGAGGAACTCCTTGACCAGCCCGATTTTCAATCCAGACACGTCTCCGGTGAGGGCGGCACGGTAATCCGGGACAGGAACGTCCCACGTCCACGGGTCTCGTGGATCGCGTCCTGCTATAGCCCCCAGGGTGACGGCGCAGTCTTCCACGGTGCGAGATATGGGGCCTATGGTGTCCAGAGACCACGAAGCGCCATCCACGCCGAATCTGCTCACTCGACCCCACGATGGTCGGATGCCCACCAGTCCGCAGTTGGCCGCTGGGCCGCGCACCGATCCTCCAGTGTCCTCGCCGAGAGAGGTGGCGCACATGAACGACGCCGTAGCCGCTCCTGAGCCGGTGCTGGAGGTTCCGGGGTTGCGATCTAGGCCCCACGGGTTGCGGGTGACGCCGAAGGCCGAGGTTATTGGGTCGCCCATAGCGAATTCGGTCATGTTCAGCTTGCCGAGGATAATAGCGCCCGATCTCTTGAGACCGTCGACCACTGCCGCGTCCGTGTCGGGCACGAAGTCGGCTCGAATCTTGGAGGCGTCGGAGGTGCGGATTCCTTTGGTGTGAATCTGGTCTTTGATGCCCACTGGGACTCCGTGGAGCGGCCCGTTGTTCTTCCCTGAGGCGATGTCAGACTCGGACTGTCGAGCCTCGGCCAATGCATCAACTGCCAGAACGGTGATGTAGGCGTTCAGTTTGGGGTCAATCTGCGCGATGCGTTTCAGATAGGCTTCGACAGCCTCGATGGGCGAAACTTCTTTGTCTCTGATCTTCGAGGCCAACTCGGTAGCTGACAGAAAAACAAGATCCCCGTTGCTCATGACCGCGCCTCCCCGTTCTGAAGAATGATGGCCAGAGGCTCCACGGCGTGCAATCCCTCAATATCAACACCGTACATCGCCTCGATAATGGCGTTTAGGCTGTAGTTCACGTCGGTAATATCCGAGTCCGGAATCTCCAAACCGACGGCCTTTGCCAACGCGCGAATCTCATCGTTATTCAGATCGGACATGAAGTGCTCCCCTTTATCTCGTTCCCATTACTTTGGTCAGCCGATTATAGGTCATAAGGATGGCGAACGCATTGACCTTGATCTGAAGCTGAAATACCATCGCCCCCGACACTTGAAAACCTGACACCTAACCACCTAAAGGGAGAACGATGCCTAGCAAACCGCTAATGGAATTCGGATACAACCCGCCGTCGGGAGAGCGCGGCTACGAGACCATCAGACCCCGAGAGTATATGGGCGACCTGCACCGTGCGCTGGACGTGGCATCCCAGAGTTTCCAGTCGCTTTGGACGTCGGATCACCTCAACTACACGACCGAATGGCGTCTGGAGTGCTGGACCCTCCTGACCTGGATGGCGGCCCGATATCCAGGGCCACAATTGGGCACGGTGGTGATGAGCAACTCCTTTCGGAGCCCCTCGCTGATGGCGAAGATGGCATCCAGCGTCCAACACCTAACTTACGGTCGGCTAATCCTGGGATACGGAGCGGGTTGGTACGAGCCGGAGTACCGCTCCTACGGATTCGACTATCCCTCGGCGCGAACCCGTATCGAGATGCTGGACGAGGGTGTTCGGGTCATGAAGGCCATGTGGACCGACAGCCCGGCCAACTTCAGCGGCGAATACTACCATGTCGATAACGTCCATTGTGAGCCTCTTCCCGACCCCCTCCCCATCCTGATGCTGGGAGGAGGAGGCGAGCGCCGAACCCTGCGCGTCGTCGCCGAGCACGCCGACTGGTGGAACGACGTGATGCGTCCGGTTGACCAGCTTCAACGCAAGCTGGACGCGCTGAAAGGCCACTGCGAAGCGATAGGTCGAGACTACGACAGCATCCGCAAGACCCTGGCTCCGCGATTCTACCTCCATCGCACCCACTCGAAGGCCCTTGAGATGGCCGGAGACAAGATGACCAGCGATCAACCTCCCATAGCCGGAGACCCCGTGGCCGTCACGGAGCAATTGATGGAGCTTGTGGAGATGGGTTTCGACTTCTCCGTGGCGACCTTCCCAGAGTTCCAGGAGCTTGACGACATGAAGCTGTTCGTCAATGAGGTAATGCCGCATTTCAGCTAGGCGGGAACACACACTGTTCGCATCCACACCTTCAAGCAGAAGCCAACCATCAGATCGCCTAGTTTCACCGCTCAGTCGCCAGGGTTATATTATCTGCGACTGTGGTGGGCGGATGTAGCCTGAAGAACACTGGGTTCTTTCCCTAACAAGGTTTGGGTTGAATCAGCGGGGGCTAGCTGATTTGTGATATGTAGAGACGGACGTGAATAATTGTGGGTGATGTAGTCTCGGCGTTCCTCGCCATTATTCGGTTTTTAATTACATTGACTACGGTCGCAGCTGCGGTCATTACATCTGCCGATGAGATTCAGCAGGCAATGGTGTCTGAGGAAGCTCGGACTCTTCCTCAGGTCGCCACTGAGATCAACACTGTTCCTGAGCACATTACTCTATTGGCAAGCTCTAACATCGAGTTGACTCTCTCGAACGATGGCAACACATCTCTTGGTGACTTCGCTGATTGGGATGTGATCTCAGAGATAGGACAGTCAACCTCAAGCACTGATCCTCCATTGGGCTTTGTGCAGGTTTATCCTCGACAATAACGATTGCCAACAAGCATTTTAACCTGAGACCGGGGTCGAAGAATCCGGTCTCAGTAGAACACGGTTGTCGTGTCAGCGACCAGATACTTCGCTCCGCTCAGCATGACGTCGATGATTTTGTTGGGCATCGTCAGAACAACGCGACAGGGTTCACAGGGCTGCCTGTGATATTTTGGAGTCTCAGCGGCCCCAGCGTCAGCATGAACTCGTATCGGTTCCGCTCGGCGCACGCCTGAGTGATCTCTTCGAGATTGGCGTTATCGATCAGCCACAGGCCCATCGTCACCAGGCACATGGTATGGAGAGGCGATCCGATGTTGGGATACTGGGAGGGTCGGATGTCGTTGGAGGTGTCGGTGCCGAACATGGCGACGCCCCGCTCTCGGAACCACGGAGCGCAGGCCACCTGACATGCGGTGCTGGGTTCGCTCGCGGACAGTCCCCCTTGCTCCAGTCGTCGGCGGTAGTTGCCAGTGCGGACCAGCAGGATGTCACCCTCCTCGACGCGGACTCCCTGCAAACGCTCGGCCTCCTCCAGGTCTTCGGGCATCACCGGGTCATCGGCGGCCAGCCACGGGACGCCCCGAACGCGGGCAATGTCCAGCAGCACGCCGCGACTGACGATTCCATCGGATGCAGGCTCGATAGAGTGGGTCTGTGCGCCCTCGCGGGACGTTATCATGCTGGCGGGCTTGCCGTTGTAGAGCGTGCCGTCCCAGGAGTAGTGGGACAGGGCGTCGATATGCGTGATGGTCTGGCCGTGGAACACCATGCCTACGAACTCTGCGGCGCCCCGTCGGGTCACCTTGCGCTCTGGCGTGTCGGTGTCTCGGCCTTCGCCGCTGTCCACCATGTACCTTTGCACCTGGAAGCTGATGTCAGGGGCCATCTCGGTGGTGATGGGACGAGCGCAGCTTACGGGGACGCCCTCCTGAACCAGTGCCGCGGCCAGTTTTCGCTTCTCTGGCGTTATCAGGTTCAGACAGCCCAACTGGTCGTCGTCACCCCAGCGTCCCCAGTTGCTTAGGGACTCGAACCATTCCAGTACCTGTGTCTCAGCGGGAATTGCCATCGCGTTGTCCTCCTTTTGGTATGGGGGCCATTTTACATGGGTTACTCACGACAACCTACCGGCGCTAATTCCTGGTCGCTATACTGAGGCGAGCGACGCTGAGGGAGACCTGACACTCGCGTGGTTATTAACTCGACTTCCGGAAACAGCGACGCTCTTGGAAGATAGGGCTGTGGCTTCGGTTGTGTCGTTCAGGCTTGCCAACAGCGTGGCCCTGGCAACCGCAGACCTCGGGTTTACCTGTGTCGCACGTCAGCCAGGCGGAGCCGCCGCCTTGTTAGGCAACTCCGATGAGGCGGCGGCTTATCTCCAGCAGGCACTGGATATTGCCTGCAAAGTGTAGTTCCGTCCGGAAATAGCTCTTGCTCAGCTTGAGTTGGCCGAGCTTTTGCTGGGCCACCATCGCGATCGCCGAGGCGAAGCCCAATCGTACGTGGATTCTGCCGCAATCGAGTTCGATGCGATGAACATGTAGCCGTGTCTGAATCGCGCAGCTGCCTTGCAGGAACACATTGCATAGCCACATTCCCGCTTGCCAGCCCATCCCGATGGCCTTACAAAGCGCGAGGCTGAGGCGTTGAACATCGTCGCCGATGGCAAGACTAGCCAGGAGATAGCCGAATACTAGGCGTACTTTTGGGGAGCCTCAATGCGGTGAGCGCGCCCTTCCTTAATTCCCAAACGACCGCCGAGGCTGAATCGCCCGGCGGTCGTTTTCTATCTTGGCGCATACCCGATTAATTGCATATACAATGGGCGATGCTTGAAAGCATACATTCCAGAGCAATTCAAAAGGGTGAGCCCATGACATCGCCACTTCCAAGAGTCAACATCGTCGCCACAGGCGGAAGCATAGCCGGACTCGGTCCTCATCGCCTGGACTACATCCTCTACCCTGAAGTTGGAGGCCACCTCACGATTGAGCAATCGCTGGCTCGGATTCCAGAAGCAGCCGACATCGCCGAGATTCAGGCAGAGGACATCATCAGCGTCGGCAGCACGGCCATCGGCCCTCCTGAGTGGCTGAGCTTGGCCCAGCGGATCAACGACATTTTCCGCAATGACCCTGGCTTGTCAGGCATTGCGGTGACTCACGGGACTGCAACGCTGGAAGAAACCGCGTTTTTCCTCCATCTGACGGTCAAAGACTCCAGGCCCGTGGTAATCACCGGCGCCATGAGACCTCCCACTGCGCTAGGCACCGACGCCGACATCAACCTGATCGACGCTGTGCGAATTGCCGCCAGTCCTCACGCCGGAGGCATGGGCGTGCTGACTGTTCTGAACAACGAGATTCACAGTGCCCGCGATGTCATGAAGCTCAACTCCTTCCGCGTGGAGACCTTCGGCCCCGGGGAGTTAGGTTTTCTGGGATACGCAGACTCCGATGGTCACGTAGTTTTGTACCGCGCTCCGACCAGGAAGCACACGACAGCCACCCCTTTCGACGTAACGGGCGTCAAATCCCTGCCTCGCGTCGATGTGGTGTACGCCTACGGAGGAGCAGACGAACTGCTGATTGACGCAGTGCGCGATAACGGCTCCGACGGTCTGGTCATCGCCGGATTCGGAGGCGGGACTTACCCTCCGAAATTCGTGAGCGCCGCTGCCCGCGCCGTGGAGGATGGGATCCCCGTTGTCCTGGCTAGCAGGTCACCGGCAGGCAGAGTGATAATCACCCCTCGCAAGGAGGAGCAGGGTTTCATCGTCTGCGATAATTTGTCTCCTCAGAAGGCGCGAATCCTGTTAATGCTGGCCCTGGCGAACGCCAGCGATCGTGAATCGGTTCAGCAGATGTTTTACGAGTTCTAAGAACGCTCTGCACGATCCATCTTCCCGTTATTTTTGGAGGGAACTCGAAGATTCTTGTAGGTGTAGTATAACGGTTGGAATGCTGCGACGAGATGCTTCGCCTCGACTCAGCATGGCGAGATTTAAGAAGGAGGGACTCACAATGAAAGTAATCCTCGCGGGAATCGAATACGTGGGAACAACGACGATGGCAAACATGCTCCGTGATTGGAAAACGAAGGTCACGGGCGAACCGTTTGCCGGAGGCCTTATACACGACCATTCCAAGATTCCACACACCTCAGGGCACCCTGACGACACAACTCTTGAGGAACAACAACAGATACTCAATCTGTCTCCCAAGCTGAAGGAGATGTACCATCGTTACAGCGTCTACTATCATATCCACCACTATGCTTCGGCTGACGACCTGACGGTAGGCCTCCACATCGAAGAGTCGATCTATGGCAGGAAGTATTATGGTTACGGCGCGCCGGGCGCTGCGTTTGATAGAGAAACCACGTTTGAGCAGATGGAACAGCGAATCAAGCAGGTAACTTCTGATCCTGTCCTGATCGTCCATATGACCGCTGACGCCTCAGTGATCGAACAACGCATGGATGCTCTGAAAGACTCGCCTCAACACACCAATAGCCCGCTTCAGAAAGCGGACATCCCGGAGATCATGGCCGAGTATCAACGGCTTGTCGAAAAATCCACCATCGGGCCTAAATTGCACTTGGACACAAGCGCGGACACTCCGGACGAAACTCTGGACAATCTGGTGAAACAGATGGAGCCTCACTTCACCGATCACGACCGTGAAAGAATAGCCGAGCACTCAACGGCCCAAGCAACCACATAATCAACGAGGAAAAAGTATGACAGAGCAGAAATTTAACGTTTCCTACATAGGCTACAGGTCAAACACAAACCTTGATGACACCATCGAGGAATTGGAAAAGGTTGGCGCTAAGATGGAGCTGCTGCCTTTCTTAGACGACGAGGACGAAATTATCCAGAAGACCAAAGGGGCCGACGCGCTCATCGTCGTCGAGGCGCCCATCACCCGCAAGGTGTTGTCTGCTTTGGGCGACGACAATTGTAAAGCAGTGCTGAGGACAGGCGTCGGATTCGACTGCATCGACGTCGAGGCCGCGACCGACAATGGAATCGCCGTGATAAACATTCCTGATATGTGGACCCGTGAGGTCGCCAACCACGCCATGACCCTTCTGCTGACGAGCAACCGGAAGCTGGTCAACCAGTTCAACGACGTTCGCAACGAGACATGGAGTCCTACTCCCTCCGCACACTTCGGCCCCCTGCACACTGAGACTGTGGGCATTGTCGGCATGGGCCGGATCGGAAGCGCTTTCGCTCGACGCATCGCGGCTTTCGAAACCGAGGTTATCGCATACGACCCCTACATTGACGGCGCCGCCTTCGAGGCTGTTGGAGCCATATCGGTGTCCTTCAATGAACTTCTTAGCCGGTCCGACTACGTGTCTGTTCACACTCCCTTGAACGACGAGACGCATCATCTCATCGACGCCGAAGCCCTGAGCAAGATGAAGTCTAACGCCTACTTGATTAACACCTCCAGAGGCCCGGTGGTTGATGAAGCAGCCCTTATAAACGCCCTGCAACAAGGTCAGATTCTGGGCGCAGGACTGGATGTATTGGAGTCTGAGCCACCAGACCCCAGCAACCCTCTGCTCTCGATGGACAACGTGGTGATAACTCCTCACTCGGCCCACTACTCCCAGCTATCCATGGCCATCCGACCCCGCCGCTACGGTCTGGAGGTTGCCGCCGTGTTGGAGGGTCGCAAGCCCATCAATTTGGTCAATCCTCCAGTGCTGGAGGTTCTGAATCTTCAGTAAGGACAGTTGTCAGGGTTAGCTGTCAGCAATCAGCTTTCAGCCCGTCAGATTCTGTCGACCAGATTCTTCGCCTTGGTTCAGTATGGCGATTGGGTCATTCTGAGAGGGGTTTCGAAGAATCTGGTCGAGAATACTCCAAGAGTTGTTGAACAGACGACGATATGCTTCGTCTCGTTTCGGTATGGCATGTTTGTATTTCAAAAAGAGGCACACAATCCATGAATATCGAATTCCGTCCTGTGCGAGAGGAGGAAGTTGACGACTTTATCAGAGCGGAGAGTCGAGGGTTCGGTCGTAACGCTACGGACGCTTATCTGGCCCACGGCAACAGGCTGATTGAGGCTGACCGGACGCTGGCCGCTTTCGAGGGCAAACGCCTTGTTGGGACTTCGACCTCCCACACTCTCAAGATGACTGTGCCCGGAGGCGCGGCTGTTCCTACTGGCGGAATTGCGTGGGTTACTGTTCAACCAACCCATCGCCGGCGGGGCATCAACGCTGGAATGATGATCCAACAGCTTCACCGGATTCACGAGAGAAGCGAGCCTCTAGCCGCCTTGTGGCCCTCGGAGAGCGCAATCTACGGCAGGTTCGGATACGAGATGGCCGCATTTGGCGAGCGTTGGACGGTGGAGCGTCAGCACTCGGCGCTGACTCATTCCCCGGAGGAACGGGGCCAGACCTCCTTCGTGGATTCGTGGGAAGCGAGAGGAATCTTCCCCGATGTGTACCAGCGTGTTTTTAGTGTCAGGTCGGGGATGGTCACCCGCAATGATGCTGCCTGGGACGATGAACTCTCAGGAACCCCCCAGGGAAGGTCGGTTGCGGAAAATTTTTATGTCGTTTACGAGCTCGATGGTCAAGTTGACGGCTACGTGAAATACCGGATAGATCGCTCCCAGAGTAGCCTAATAATCTTCGAGTTGGTGTCTGCCACCGATGAGGCACATGCCGCACTGTGGAAATTCTGCATGGGCGTCGATCTACTGGACACGGTGGAGGCGAACAACCGACCGGTGGACGACCCGTTATTGTGGATGCTGGCAGACCCTCA
>PAIW01000007.1 GCA_002710885.1 Chloroflexota bacterium
CAGTACCGTAGTAGATGTGTTCAGGCACGACAATGATCGCCGAGCGCCGGTCGTCTCGCACGGCGTGGTCGTACTCCTCCCAGTCGGGGTGCTCCTTGCCGCTGGCCGCCCTGTAAACTCCACGCAGGGTCAGCCTGAGCTCCTCGGGAGGTGTGCCGTCCGGAGACAACACTTGGGCGCGGCCTTCCAGGACGGCGTAATCCAGCCAGTCGCTTTGAGCGACCATCAACGAGCAACGAGGATTCCGTCTCAGGTTCGCTAGCTTGGCACTGCCTGGGGATATTGTGAAGGCAACACCCTTCTCATGGACGCCCACGGTTACGATGCTCATCTGGGCCGCGCCGCTCTTACGAAATGTGGTGAGCACAGCCTGGTGGTTGAGCGCCACGATTTCCTTTACCTTGTCTGACAGCATCGTGTCTCCTCCGATGACTCAGTTCGTTATCCGACGAAGTCTACCTCCCACTCCACATAACCCTGCCTCTGTCGGCAGTATAGCCTAGGTGGCGAACGGGAGGTGTGCTGGTCGGCGAATCAGCACCCGCACGACCTTCAATTCTTAGTCACAAAACGGTCACGAACTATCAGGGACTACCCGATATCTGAAGTGACGTATCGATATGACTAACCACTTATATAGGCACGGGTAGGCACCCTCAGGCGTGTGGCATTGGCCTGACGACAGTGACGTCGGTAGTGACAGTAAATTACATGACTCTTGCGATGAAGAGGTGTTTGAGTACTAATTTTGAGACGCGGTTGCAGTCAATCGAGTTAATAGGACGGTGGTGTGAACGCACCAAGTGGCCGATGTAGGCGTGGAAGGTTGGAGCGGGAGACGAGATTTGAACTCGCGACAACCTGCTTGGAAGTAGTGTAGTGCTTTATAGTACTTGGCCTAAGACCAGACACCTCCAAAGCAAGCTGAAATCCATGAAGCAGTTCTGAGTAACCATCCGCTCTAAACAAGAAACCCCCACCTTTTTTGGAGGGCAGAGGAAAACATCCTGTAGCTAATCTAGCTAGGAACTGGCTCCGCGGGTAGGATTCGAACCTACGACCGATCGGTTAACAGCCGATTGCTCTACCACTGAGCTACCGCGGAGCGTGGAAAAACCTGGGAAGATTTTTCAAAAGGAGCGCCACTGTCCAGCGGCCACCAGATTATCATAGCGCTCAACCCGACATACCTCAAGAAGTCATTGCACAGGAAGGTTATCGCCTGAAACAATGAGCCGAATGCTGAGCGTTGCTAGGCGGATGCCGAGCCTTGTCGCTCTAGCCCGACTGCCAATTACCTCGGAATCTTCGGCGTTGCTGCAACTAGCGCGAGAACGCCTCCGATGATCCATAAGACGGCGAACATCGTAAACGGCGTGTCATAATTTGTGTCGGTCGACCACGCCCAGCCTGCGTATATCGGACTGAACGCTCCTGCGATGCTGCCCACCGGCGTTACGACGCCTCGGATGGCCCCGATGTGACGGCGTCCGAAGTAAACTGCCCATGCGACGTTCATTACCGTCGGCACGCCTCCCATAGTCAACCCGTGCAAGGCCGCGTATACGTACAGCATCCACAAGTTATCGGCCAAGACGATTATGAACAACGACATTCCCGAAGTTGTAAAGCAAACCGCCATAACCCACCGGACGTGGACTCTTTCAGACAAATACCCCCAAGGAAGTTTGGCGACGATGGCGAAGAAGGCTAATGTTGTTGCCAGCGTGGTTGCGATTCCAAGATCAAACCCTTTGTCCTGCACGTAAGCCACTTGATGGAACAAAACGGGGGACAACGACACTAACATCACAGATTGGATGCCTACCATGAGCCACAAGGAGCGAGTCCTAAGAGCCTGTTTGAGGGTGAACGAATACTCTGGTTTGGTCGCGGCGTCATATTGAGAGTCAACCGGTCCCGGGTCTCCATCCGGTTGCATTCCCGCGTCTTCAGGATTGCGTCGCATGAGCAGCGCCGCCATCGGAGCAACGATCACGAGCAATATTAATCCAAGAACGACCCAACCAACGCGCCATCCATATTGACCTATGATCCAGCCAGCCAACGGGGCGATGACGAATCCGCCGGCTGAGATTCCCATTGTCCCAACTGCCATGGCCCTACCTCGCAGGCGAATGAACCACTTGGAGATTACTGCAGGCCCGACCAGCATGCCCCCCATAGAGTTCATTGCCATGCCGAACACGACCCCGTAGATAATGTAGAACTGCCAAATGTTGCTCACACGGGATGTCAAAAGAAGAGCCACTCCGGCGATAATACTGCCGATAGTGATCAGCAGCCGCGGGCCATGCTTCTTGTCGACCAGGAATCCCAACATAGGCATGAAGGGCAGCAATGCGAGGCGAAAGGCGGAGATTGCCGAGAACTCAGTTCTGGAGATGCCAAACTCCTCGGACATGGGAATGATGAAGAAGGACAGGCCGTAGCCCCCGATGCCAGCAGTTATCATGGCCGTGGCAAACGTGATTGACACGATGGCCCAACCGTAGAAAAACAACCGACTCACGAAGCGTTCTGTCAACCTGTCCAATGTGGAGGGAGTCATGCCGTGGAAGCCCGAGCGGCTGGCGTACGCAGGGTTGAAGAAGTGTTCATATTCGCACGCCAGTTTATGCGGGCAAAGACGCCGAGTCAACAACAAAAAAGGCGGCCCCCATCAAGGCCGCCTTCATGTAAATCGACTTGGTTGCTGAGCTATCGAGCTTCGCTCTCAGCCTGGAAACCGGCCTCTCGGTGCGAGCCGTCGCAAAAAGGTTTGTTGGACGACAGTCCGCAGCGACACAGCATGTAGATTTCGTTCTCCAGCGTGTATTCCTTGCCGTCGGCGTCCATGAGTTTTACTGGGCCTTGAACCATGTACGGTCCATTAGCTCGAATTGTGATCGTTTGTTCGTCTGCCATGTTCGTATTCCTTCCGTGGTTAGAAATTCTGATGATCTACTCGATATCATATTACATCCGTTGTTTGATGGCTTTCGTCAGCGCTGGAACGACCTCGACGTAATCGCCAATGATGCCAAAATCCGCGGCCCGGAAGATGGGGGACCGGGCGCTGTTGTTAATGGCGACGATCGTGCCAGAACGTTGGATTCCAACCGTGTGATTGAACGGGCCTCGTATCGCAACGGCGATATACAGTTCTGGAGCGATGGCCTTGCCTGAAAGCCCGATTTGGACCTGCCTCGGCAACCAACCCGCGTCCGTCACTTCACGTGTCGCTCCGAGCGACGCTCCAAGAGCGTCGGCCAATGACCTGACCATTGGCAAGTTCCCGGGCCCGCCGATGCCTTTGCCCACGCCAATCACCCGGCGTGAGTGTTCGAGTTCGACGCCCTCTAGCGATTCGTCTGAAACAGACTCCAGAATCGTGACTCTCGATTCGCCCAAGTCATTGACGGGCAGGTCTTGTGTGAGGGGTTCGATTGATCGGTCCGGCTCGCAAGCCGTCAATATGCCAGGGCGCACTGTTGCCATCTGCGGCGATGTGTTGGACAAGATTGGAGCGACAATGCTACCTCCGAAGGCCGGTTTCAGTTGGACAAGTCGGTCTTCGGGATCAGTGTCCAACCCGATGCAATCGCCCGTGAGGCCCAATCCCAATCGTGCGGCCAGCCTTGCAGCTAGGTCTCGCCCGTTCACGGTGGACGGTATCAGCACGGCATATGGGTGATGGGCCTCGATGGCCCGTGCCAAGATACCGGTGTATAGTTCTGTGTCGTAGTGTTCAAGTTTGGGGGCGTCAGCGAGGTGGACACAGTCCGCGCCATAGGCGGTCAGTTCACCAACGTGGTCTCGGATGCCGTGCCCGATCAGTATGGCTTCGACACGGGAGCCAACGCGGCTCGCGAATTTCTGCGCTTCGCCTAACAATTCCAGGGTGACGGGCCTGACTCGGCCCCTGAGGGTCTCTGCGACGACCCAAGTTCCGCCGTTGGCGCCTTCGGGTTGGCGAACGTCGCGCGGATCGCTGGGAACTTCGTCACCGCGGCGGTCTCCGAACAAGCTTCGGGATTCTAGTTTGGCCATGAGTTGGGCGACTGCCTCATCCGCTGGAAGGTCTCGGATGATTACGCCGTCCCTGGTGGATTCGGTGGAGTACACTTCTCCGACCCACGTCGGAGAGCCTGACACTCCTAGTGGTTCGGTGTCCGATGATATGTCAGCGGCGGACAGAGTCTCGATTGGCTTGGCTTCTGCCGCTTCCATCTGCTGTCGGCTGGGGTAAATTTCTGGGCCGATCCCTTCGGCAGCAGTGAACACAGCGGGAAGTGGACACAGAATTTCTTGATGCCCGTCGTCGTTTAGCCTGGTGATCGTGGCGGTTTCGCCAGCCTCAGAAATCTGAATTCTGGACACGCCCGTGACCTGCGGCAGGTTCAGCATTTCGGCTAACTCTGGACCAACCTGTCCTGTTTCGGCATCGACGCTGTTAATTCCGCAGAAGATAATATCGAAAGCTTCGCGAGCCAACGCCAAGGACAGCGCACGCGCCGTTGCCAACGTGTCAGAGCCTGCGAACGCTCTATCGCTTAGGTGAATTCCCCGATCTGCGCCCAACGCCATGCACTGTGTCAGCGCTTCTCGAGCCTGTGGTGGCCCCATCGTCACCACCACAATTTCGACGGGCATTGACTCTCTAATTATCACGCAAGCGGTCACCGCCTGGAGATCGAAAGGGTTAACCTCGCTGGGAACTCCCTCGCGCACAATCCTGCGGGTCTCGTTGTCAAATTTGAGCATTGAGACCACGGGGACTTGTTTGACGCAAACAGCGATTTTCAACATAGAGAGAAATGGTGTGTGTTCAACGCATGATCGACGAGTTCCAAAACTTCGCCGTGTGGAGCGCGCGGTTTATTAATTTTGGCAGGAATCTCGATCATAGGCACGCGGGTAATAGCGTCAGGTCAATTGCCTCGCTCTCGATTGAGCTGTTCTCGGATTCGTTGCTTAAAATCAGGTGTTGAATTTTCTTTCAGTGGCGACCGCAAGATGCCCACAGTAACCTGCAGGGTGTTGATAAATGAGGCGCAATGTCCACATTTCAAAATGTGTCTACTAACCGTGGCAGCGCCATCTATATAATCAGAAGACATGCCGCGAACTTCGTCGCAATCGTCATCTGAGCGCATTCCTTTGAATATTCCAAATAGTCGTGAAACCACGATCAAGTACCCACTCAAAATGACGAACGAGGTAGCCTCTGCTACTTTAGTTTATGAAGTTGCGCCGGTCAACTAACCTTTGTTTTGCGTTATTGTTGATATGCAATCAGAATGCGTTTCGCAGAGGCGACGCACAGGGCAATGTATTGGTATTGCCTGCCAGAGAAGACCCGGTGGAAATCAACAGTTTCGACGACATCGTCGAGAACTACGCTGACTTCGTTTACAACGTCGGCTATCGCATGATGGGCAAACCTGAGGATGCGGAAGACGCGTCTCAGGACGCCTTCATATCTGCATGCCGCGCATACGAGCACTTCCACGGCGAATCCAAAGTGACGACGTGGCTGTTCAAATTACAGTGAACGCCGCCCTCGTGAAGCTTCGCAAGGAGAAAAAGGCCCGGACTCTAACCCGGACCGGACTCGACGGTGTTGTGAACCCCGACTGGAGCAATGCTCCCGAACGGTTCACAACCAACTCAGAGCTGGGTGCCAAGATCAAAGAGGGCATCGCGATGCTCCCTGAAGACCTCCAAGCCGCCGTTGTGCTTCGAAACGTTGAAGGCTTGTCGCGTACTCTGAGGGCGCCACGTCCGAAGAATCTCAAGCTTCCACAACGTTTGTGGCGTCTTCCGGAACTTTCAACCGCCTGAATCCTCGCACAGAAGGGATTGAACGATTCGACTGTTATCAGGGCGCGGCCATCTGGGCCTGCCCGCTGCACTGATGCTGTGTCAACACCGACTCTCACGTTCAGGATGGGTCTTTTGCTCTGTCGAACGGCACGACCGCCACCGCGTCGATTTCGATCAGATACTCTGGCCTTACCAAACGGCTAACTTCGACGAGTGTGCTGGCTGGGTAGGGGCGTTCAAAGTATTCAGCCCGCGCTTCGTGAATTTCTGAGAGCATAGCCATATCGGTGATATAGACTGTCACCCTAGCGATGTCAGACGCGTTGGCGCCGACGCTTGCAAGCACGGTGTCGATGTTCTTCAACACTTGCCGAGTCTGAGCTTTGATATCGCCGACGCCCACGAGGTTGCCTTCGGCATCCTGAGAGACGTAGCCTGAGATGTGCAACACCTTGCCCTCAGGTTCCCATGCCGCGCCTGAGAATATTCCGAATGGTTCTGGCAATCCTGGAGCGTTGAAAGCCTGTGGCATGATTATTGACCCTCCAATTCGTTTAATGAATGTTTCATTGAAGATTGTATCCTGAACCGCAAATTGTGTGAGGCTGACAGCGGCCGCGCTGCCTGTGATAACCTTCCCCACTGAGAAGTGATTCAAATTCAACGATGTTCGGAGGCCAGAATGGCTAGGTTTGACGATCAGGTCGCAATTGTAACAGGCAGCGCCACGGGAATCGGATATGGCATCGCTAAACGATTAGGGAGCGAAGGGGCAAAGGTCGTGATGGTGGACTTCGACAGCGAGTTAGGAGAGCAAGCGGCTAGCGAGCTAGCCGCTCGCGGGACGCCCACCGAACTGACCCTGGGCGACGTATCAGAGCCAGACACCGCCGAACGCGCAGTCAAACAAGCGTTGGATATCTGGGGCCGGATAGATATCTTGGTTAACAATGCGGGTATCGGCGGCGTCAATGGCAACATTTGGGAGCTTGAAGTCGAAGAGATGGATCGCGTCTATCGCACGAACCTCCGAGGGGTGTTCTCGTTCTCACACACTGTCATACCGCACATGCTTGAACGCGATTACGGACGCATCGTCAACATAGCGTCAATTGCAGGCAAAGAAGGCAACCCGCGCATGGTTCCGTACTCAGCAACCAAAGCTGCGGTGATCGGACTTACCAAGTCCGTGAGCAAAGAGCTTTCCGGCACAGGCGTTCGGGTCAACTGCGTCACTCCCGCCGTGGTCCAAACGCGTATACTGGACGAATTCACGCCCGAACAAGTCGCGTATATGGTGGAACGCATCCCATTGGGACGCACAGGAGAGATAAGCGAGATCGCCGCATTAGTCGCATGGCTGGCCTCTGAAGAGTGCTCGTTCAGCACCGGAGCGGTGTTCGATATCTCAGGCGGGCGTGCAACTTACTAATTCTTGATTTGACGCCGATTTCTGGCGAAAATGCCAGAAACAAATGACAGGAGGAATCCGCAATATGCCCACGATGCTGGCTGCCCAAGCGACGACACTAGGAACTATCCGAGCAGACGAGATTCAAATTCCAGACCCAGAGCCGGGGAAAGTATTGGTCAAAACAGCGTTGGCGTCTATTTGCGGCAGCGATCTGCATATCGTCAACATGGGTTGGAACGCCTATGAGTTTCCTCTTCCTCACGGGTATCCAGGTCACGAGGGTGTTGGCGAGGTGCTCGACGGCGGTGGCACCGGTTTTGGGGCTGGAGACTTGGTGCTAACAGCACCGAACATCTGGGGTTCCAAGACCTTCGCAGGTTATCAGTTGATCGACCCGCAGTTCTTGCTCAAACTGCCCACGGACGTTCCCCAGGCCCATCTCCTAATGGCCCAGCAATTGGGCACTGTCGTATTTGGAACGCGAAAACTCTCGTCTTTGGTGGGGCAGACGGTTGTGATAATGGGGCAGGGGTCTGTGGGTCTGTTTCACGACTTCATGCTCCGACGCATCGGCGCTCACCGAATCATTGCGATTGAGCCAGTCAAAGAGCGTCTGGCCCACGGCGTTCGAATGGGGGTTGACGAGGCAGTCGACGTGACTGGCCAGGCGGCTACCGACGCAATCATGGACCTGACGAATGGCGAAGGGGCGGACCTGGTGGTCGAGGCAGTAGGCTCTACAGCGACATTCAACCAGTCGTTGCAGTTGGTGAGACCCCTTGGGAGGGTCGCGGTGTTCGGATTGCCAGACACAATGGAGCCAATTCCGTTCGACTGGGATACGTTCTTCCGCAAGAGGCTCGACCTGCATACGGTGTTCGGCGCTCAAGATGAACCTGGGCTTCCGGCGTTCCAGCTTGCCACCGACTTCATCAGGAGCGGCGAGATCGACATGGAGCCATTCGTGACGCACCAATATCCCATCGAGAGAGTGCAGGACGCGTTCAACCTGGCATCATCGCGCGAGGACGGGGCTCTCAAGGTGTCTCTGACGTTCTGAGTACGATCACTCCAAGGGCAGTTGAAGCAGGTCTTGTAATGACTTGATGATGCGATCGGGTTTGATCTTCGTGCCCTGCGGCAGGCCTCGGCCTTTCCAATCGTGCCAAACTCCGATGATGCCCATGCGTTGAGGGGCGGCGACTTCCCATTCGAGGTTGTCGCCGATCATCCAAGTGTTCGGAGGTTCGGAATCCAACGTCGTCATCGCGTGCCGATAGACTTCAGGGTCGGGTTTGCCGGTTCCGAATTCGCCTTCGACCAGGATGTATTCGAAATACGGTTCTAGGTTCCACCGGCTGATTTTGGCCCGCTGGGTTTCTGAGCTGCCGTTGGTGACCATCGCCATGCGAATGCCCAGGTCTTTCAGCGCCACGAGTGCGTCTATCGCGCCGGGAAACGGGGTCACCGCCTGCTCGCGCTTCTCCGCGTACTCGTTTCCCATCTTCAACGCGAGTTCTGGCGCCGTGATTCCAAGACGTTCAAATCCGCCTTCAACAACGTCACCCCGCACGTTGCTCAGGTTCAGCCTTGCGGTCCGGTGCCGTGTGGGGTCTGACCAGTACCACTTTCGGTACTCATCAATGGCCTCGACTGCCTCTTCTGGAGTGACTCCTGGAAGCGCTTCTGCGTGATTCTGGCACACGCTCAACCAGGTCGGACGCGCCAATTTGTCGTAGGCGAGGATGGTGTCGTCGAGGTCAATCAGCATGGCTTTCGGCAGATTATTCATCTTTACGTTCAGCCTTGCACACGTCGCACTCGCACAGGTTGCGGAGCACATCGAAGGGGAATATGCCCGTGAAATGTCCGTCGCTCCATAAGAACTGCACGGCGTATCGGCCCACCATCAAGTAGTCCTCTGCTTTGAGGTCCAGAGGAACCGACGCCGGGTCCAGCAGTTGCCGCCTGCTCCACTCTTCGACGCATTGCGCGCATCCACAGCTAATCCGGAGCGACGTCGCTGTCCATTCGCTCTTGTGGCCGTCGTTCCATTCGATGTGGATGTTCTGACCGTCAATAGTTACGTTGTTGACTCCGATTCCCGTGGTCATCATGACTCCATTATTCTGGGGATTGTTTGTTTCATTCTACGACTTTTGTTCGTCTTGGGTTAGGGAATTTGATTGTTGCATGATCTCGCATTGGCGTCGTTCATCAGATTTAACCGCATGGACGTCCTCTGATCGTCGCCAATGCGTCGCATCCCTGACGTTCAAGATTAGAAAATATGTGCTCAAATAGGTTTGCGACAATTGTAAGGATTCAGCAACAATGAGGCGGAAGGTTAATGGAGATTCGGCGGTGATTATGCGAACTCTCTGAGATGTTGATTGCACAGTCGTACGTGCTGAAAAGTCTGAGTCTGAACCTCCTTTCGCTTCTGCAGGATCTGTTCCCTGCAACCGTCCAATACGTCCGAAGGAGTCACGCTCCCCAGAGCCTTCTGTTTAGTAACACAACAACGCTCCTGAACACCGTTTTACAGATTTACATACGTTGAAATGCGGGTTAGCGAGATAGGCGATCTGAAATTTACATAGGCACTGGATGAAATGGAGACGTTGCCCATATCAACAGAAGATTCAAACCGGATGAATTGGACAGAATTTCGAATTTCGCCATGTATCTCGAACAGTGGCGCGGGAGGTTAACTCGCCGCAATCCAATCGACAACACGTTCGGCTATCATGACGACCGTTGCATGGGTGCCACCTGATCTTGGAATCCGAGGCATCACTGATGCGTCAACGACCCACAACCCCCGTATTCCCTTGACTCTGCAGTATTGATCAACTACCGCCAATGGATCTGAATCAGCTCCCATCTTACAGGTCCCCGATACATGCCGGGCTGTTCCCACGGTTTGGCGTATCCAAAGGTCTAAAGCATCATCGTCCGCCAGAATGTCATCCGTCGGTTGGATTCGATTATCGACCACACCTTTATACGCCGCTGATTCCAAAAGCTTAGCGGCAAATCGCAAACCTTCCCTCACACGTCGAATATCATTAGGATGCTGCAGATAACAATAGTTAAAGGATGGCTGCATTTCAGGGTCTGCAGACGCTAACCTAACGTACCCAGGGCCATCTGGTAAGCCGAGAGTACACGATATTCTTGCCGCCTGTTCAGGGGCAACTTCATCGGTTAGGTACTTGGTCCGAACACCTGGCGCGCGCTCCTGCCGTTCTTCGACGACAGGGCTGGTTCTAAGCAACATATCATTGACGATGCTGGACCCTTGGGAGGTGTAGTGTAAAATGAAGTGCGCCGCGTCACGGTCACCAGTTAGACTAACGCCTTGCTTAACCTTGAAGGTAATTTGTGCACTGAGGTGGTTCCATAGGTTTTGGCCCACTCCAGGAAGATCATGAACCAAGGGTATGCCAAACTGCTGTAGCTGGTCCTGAACTCCGATTCCGGATAGCATGAGCAAGTGGGGTGATTTTATAGCCCCAGCGCTCAACACTACTCGGTTTGCTTCAATGTTGAAAACTTCTCCACCGCTTTGGACTTCCACTCCAACTGCCTGAGAATCCTTTATCAAGACCTTCCTAGCGAAAACATTGCCTCTGATTGTAAGGTTAAGAAAGTGGCGCATCGGATCGAGGTGCGTTAAAGCGACGCTCATTCTAATACCGTCCAAGTTATTCGTGGGAGGTATACCAATGCCAGACGGGTCTGACCCGTTCGTGTCCTCCGTGGTGTTGAACCCTGACTGTAAACAGGCTTCGTGGAAGGCTTTTTGGATATCAGACCAGGGAGTTGACTTGCGACGCCTTATAGGCATCGGTCCTTCAGTTCCATGGAAGTCACCCTGTATATCGAGATCATGCTCCGATTTTATGAAATACGGCAATACTTTGTCATAAGACCATTCTTTGTTGCCGATAGAAGACCAGTGATCAAAATCGTCAGGGAATCCCCTTTGCATTGCCTGTCCATTGATGGCGCTCCCACCACCGACCACCTTGCCCTGCGCCACGTGTATCTCCCCTTGCTCTTCGGTGATCGTGCCCTTCAGTGCCCAGTTGTGTTCCGAATCGGGGGATTCTGCGAACCTCGTGTGGCCTAACTTTATTTCATCCGGGAGGTTGGCTCGATCAGGGTAATCCGGTCCGGCTTCCAGCAATAGAACGGATGTATCCGTGTTTTCAGTTAATCTGCTCGCCAACACCGTTCCGGCCGCTCCCGCACCGACGATAACAACATCATATTTCATATAGGGCCCCCATTTTTAATGGTTCGTTAAACCAGTTTCTGTGGTTAATAAATGTGGATCGCAATGTTCTTAGCGATATGCACATGATACGTGGAGTTTGCGGTGTCTGCTTCAGGTGAGTATCTTGAGATCAGGCCGCATTCGGTAGTCGAGGTAAAGAACTCCAACTTGATTCTTGTTCTCTCAATTCCCGTGGTATTGATAGTATGGCTTGTCCCTTCACAGCAGAGACAGCGCATGCAGCACCATTGCGCAGGTCTCACCGTGGATCATGCCGACGGCGCCTAGTCCACGAATCTGAATACTAGCTTTGTCGTGTAACACACAAGACGTCCACTACTTTACAAGCAACGGAAGGATAATGTTCCCGCAAAGTGGCGTCGGCGACCCGCTGTGGCGGTTGCGAAGTGTGTCACCGCTGTTCTTCGCTCAAGAGTGTAAGCATTCAGCGAAAATGGGACAAAAAGCTAATGGAGATTCGGCGCTGATTGTGCGAGCTCTCTGAGATGTTGATTGCACAATCAGCACCGAAAAGTCTGAGTCTGAACCTCCTTTCGCTTCCGCAGTATATATTCTCTGCGACCGTCTGAGACGTCCGAGGGAGTCACTCTCTGCAGAGCCTTGTGATAGCGCCGATTGATGTAGGGATTCACGAACTCCATGATCGCGATCTCCAAGTTCCCTGGAACATCGTAAGGGATCTGGCTGACGTTTAGTTTGATGGTTTGGTGACACCTGTCCAGTCTATTCGCCGTCGGATCAGGTGATGCTGGCCCTAACGCTACCGGTCCGGATATGCGCCTTATCGCTACTTTATCCACAACAAAAGAGAACCAAATACCCGTTGCTTCTTCTTGTGACGTGCTTTACCGTCGCTGTATCGCAGGGTATACTGCCGCCGCCCTCACCGACGAGTCACTGGGTTTACCGCGACTCAACAGGCGGGAGATACGGATTGGATAGTTAAGGAGTTCAGTTAATGGGAACGATTTCTACGACGAAACTGGCGGGATTCTCCATCGCCTTGGGGCCAGTAATCGCGGTGATTTTCTACTTTCTTCAGCCCGGGATTGCGCTGATCGATCAAGCCGACCCGGCGGACGCCACGGCGGTGATCAACGCGCTCACCGCTAACTCTGGGCTGACTACCCTCACCGGAATACTCATATCCGTCGGGCTTGTCATCCTCGTCTACGGCATATTCTTTATCGCTGGGGAAATCCGTGGCAACGGGAACGGCGACGCCTTGGTGCGCTATGCAGTCCCGATGATATTGATCGGCCTCGTGGGGTTCATCTTCGGCAACGGGATCATCGTGAGCATCGGCAGTGACGTAGGAACCTCCGCGGCGCCCCTTTTTCACGTCGGGTCGGGCATCGCTGGAATCGCAGGGATCTTCTTCAGTCTCGGCTTCCTAGCGTTTTTCCTGGCACTGGCCTCCCGTGAGGAGTACAACAGCACGTTGGCCTACATCGTGTCAGTCGTGTCCGTTATCACGGTTGTAGTCTCCATCATCGGTTTCTCCGATAACTCACAGCTGGAGTGGACCAGCGGCGTCAACGGCATCGGTTACGTTATATTCACCATCTACTCGATCATCCTCGGCAAAGACCTGATCTCCAGAGAAGAGTAGAGGGCGGGCGCACAACCTACTCTCTGGAGTGGCTATGGTCGGGGTGATGACTCAGAGAGTGAGTCCCCGCTTCGGTTTCGATCGGGGCGGGGGCTATAGACTAACGCAAGCCGCCTGGAGGCAGGCTGCCTCCAAACACCACAACCGACGGCGTCGCGGCGCGGCGATGCATGGCACTGGGTCTACACCTTAGGATCTCCCGCCCGGCAGAATGTATCGTCCAGCAGCGTCAATTACACGTCGAGCGTCGCGCCTTGAAAGATCGGAGCCGACCTCCCGCACTCCGCCGTCTAATATGAGCACGTCTGCGCGTGTTACATTGTCCCCCCAAACCAGAACACCCATTACAAGTACGTCTGCAATCTGTGCTGACATGGTTCCACCTCATTATTGACATCGATATGATCTTTGTATCACCCATGGCATGATGTCTCAAAAGGGTCGCCAAATCAGTTTACCAATGACACCTGGATGGGAAGCGGTGGCAGCTTGGAGACCGTACTCGTGCCACATGCATTGAATTGATGGGAGAGGGAAAGGACAACCATCGTCACTGGAGGAACAAGGCTTCGTCGGGTCCAACATCGTCAGGGAGTTGGCTCAGCATGGTCACCAAGTCGTATCGATAGACCTTGCCAAGCCAGACGCGATGGTGCTGCGATATCTGGAGCCTCAGTCGTCCAACGTAACCTGGGTTCACGGCGATATTCTCGATCAGAACACTATGGACCGAGTCCTCGAGGACCATGAGATCGACAAGATAGTGCACGCCGCGGTCTCCTCTGCAACACGCGAGGACATTCGAGAGTTTCGAGAGCCGACGTATCGTGTCGATCAATGTGGAAGGGACTGCGAATATGCTGGAGTTGGCGAGAAAGGTTCAGGTGGCAAGATTCGTGTACGTGAGCTCGGTAGGGGTCTACGAAGGGTTGGGGTCTCAGGGCGAGACTTTAACAGAGGGCACACCGCTCCATCCCCGCCAGTTGTACAACGCCACCAAGTACGCCAGCGAACTGATCACTCACCGGTGCGGAGAGGCTCACGGATTCGTGGCGGCGGTGGCTCGCCTTGGCTGACCTTACGGCCCGATGGAGCGGGCTACGGGGCATCGGGTTGTCATGTCGACGCTGCACCAATGGACCGGAAAGGCGGTGCGTGGAGAAACAATCTACGCCGAGACAGAAGATTATTGGGACTTCACCTACGTTCTGGATATCGCCGCCGGAATCAGGACCGTGCTGGACGCTCCTAGCCTGACCCACGAAGCCTATAATCTCAATCGTGGAGTGCAGGTCTCGGCGCAAGAGCTGGTTTCAGCATTCAGAGAGGCAACTCCTTCGGCAAACATCAACCTTCGAACTGGCAATGACACTGACATGCCTCAGTCATCGTCCAGCGGGCGGATCATGGACTCGTCTCGAATTCGCGATGACCTTCATTTCGAGACCCGGTACGACCTGATCGCTGGCCTCGAAGAATATATCCAATGGCGCCTAGAATTCGGCTACACCGCGTGACGCCGAACCGGCGACCAAAAATTCGGATGTGTAAATTTTGCATACCTAATGAAGCACACTATCATCAACCACTTACACAAACGCTGACCTCTTACCTCTGAGATTTTCTCTGAACAGTTTGTTACTGACCAGATCGTAGACCAACGACAACAAACGAAATTAAACATCCTTGTCAGAATGATTTCCTTTCCGAGCGCCCGGGCGGAGTCGGCGGTTCCAGGCTTTCCGCTTGAGGCGATGACAGAGAAAGCGCCTAGCGCGAACTCGTAAGTCCCCTGACGCAGAAGCTCGTTTTGCTCTACAACGTGAACCCGACGACCCCATAGCTCGCCTTCGGTACGTGATTGACAGCTTATCGGGGTGTTCGTACAATCATCGGACTCAGCGACGGTACGGTCATTGAGTACGTCCGGCCGGATATGAGACATTTCGCTAAGGGTTATCCAAGGGGGCTACTCCTGTGATAAACGTAGATCTCAAGCTGGACCTATCAAGGTCCAACGCCTACTTTAACGAAGCCTGCCGGTACTCGCCGGGAGGCGCTCCAGATGCCAAGGGCTGGGAGCGGGACCTGTTCTACATCGAGCGGGCCAAGGGCAATCGACTGTGGGACCTAGACGGTAACGAGTACATAGACTACAACGCCGGAGCGGGCCCCATTATTCTGGGACACTCGGAAGACGAGTTGGACGAGGTCGTAATAGAGACCATCCGGAATGTCGGCGTTCAAGTCGCCCAGCCTCATACTCTCGAGGTGGAGCTGACCAAGAAGCTGCGTGAAATCATCCCCGGCGCCGAGCAGAGCGTGTTTTGCAACGCCGGCACCGACACCCTGCAGTACGCTGTGCGCATGGCGCGAACCTATACCGGCCGCCAAAAGGTGGTCAAGTTCGAGGGAGGCTACCACGGCTGGGCGGACGGGCTGGCCATAAGCACCAACCCGAGCCTGGACGCCGCAGGGCCTGGCTCGAGTCCCAACGCCATCCCCGATACCTCGGGCGTACTGCCCGCCATCCTCGAGAACACGATAGTGCTCCCCTACAACGATCTGGACGCCGCAAGCGAGCGCCTCGAGCGTGAGAAACGCGACATCGCCTGCGTTATTGTAGAACCCATCGTCCACGGACATGCCATTCTCCCCAGGCCAGGCTTCCTCAAGGGCCTGCAAGAGCTCTGTAATTCCTGCGATATCCCCCTGGTTCTCGACGAGATCATTACCGGGTTCAGACACGACCTTGGCGGCCTGCAGAAGAAGTGGGGGATCGAAGCAGACATGGCTTGCTACGGTAAGTCTATGGCCAACGGCTACGTGATCTCCGCGGTCACCGGCAAGCAGAAGTACATGTCCACCCTTTCGCCTGATGGCCCTGCATTCTTATCCGGCACCTATAACGGCAACCCCGTGTCCTCAGCAGCGACGTTGAAGACCATAGAGATACTAGGCCGCGACGGTTTCTACGAACGCCTGTACGGGCTAGGCGACCTTCTCCGCGACGGAATCAACCAGGTCATTGAGCAGCTGGCGATCAACGCCGTCTGCTACGGTTACGGCTCGACCTGGGGCATCTTCTTCGACAGGACGATTCCATCCAACTATCGCGACGTGGCGTTCCACAACGAGGCCGGTGGCTCAGCGAAGGGGGCTGCTTACGCCAGGCACATGCTCAACCACGGCATCTTCATCCAACCCTCAAGGCCCGCCCGAGCCTACCTGTACGCGGCCCACACCGAGGAAGACGTCCAGCGCACAGTCGACGCAGCAGCAAGCTTCTTCACCGACCACCAGACCGCCCTTAGATAGGCACCGTGCCCAAGCCGGCTCGCCAGGGTAATTTTGTGGACGCTGGGCTTGATCACTTCCCCGTTTTCACCATACGCAACGGTCCCGCACGATCTCCAACTTGGGCATGGCGGACACCATCAGTGTCGCCCAATTGACGGAGGTGCTTTAGTATCGCCCTACTGGGTACAGGGCTCACGGTGGGACTACGCGTCACGAAGTAGGAAGCAAATGGCAGAAGAGAAGGTCTACTAGGTCTTAGAAGGTTTCCGCTGAGAGGTCACAGTCAACTGGTTGTGCGGTCACGATAATCAATCCAGCCAGTGTTAGTAACCAAAGCCTGCATTATAATGCCTTGAGGCAACGCGGGGATTTCCCATAGGAACGCCAATCTCAATTGAAGCATGTTCGGAAAATTCGGATTCATCTGTCTTGGCCGCACTGGACGTGGTCGGGCAGTACCTACGAAAGTTTGTTTAGTTCCACCTCGCCCATTGAAGGAGACACAGCATGGAAACCATAGGGTTCATTGGCCTCGGCAACCTCGGGACTGCGATTGCCCAAAATATCCAAAACGCAGGGTATCCAATGGTCGTATACGACATCCGCGAGGGTGCGACAAAACCTTTGCTGGAGGAAGGATCCCGATTGGCAGCGGCGCCAGACGAAGTCGCTAGCCTCAGTGACGTGACCTTCACATCTTTGCCAGGCCCTCGAGAGGTAGAGGATGTTACCTTAGGCCTTCATGGCGTGCTGAATGGTATCAAGGAAGGTGGCATATACGTGGACCTCTCCACCAGCCGACCCTCGCTGATCCGTAGGATCGGCGAGATATTCGAGGAGAAAAGCGTGATGGTTATAGACGCCCCAGTGCTCACAAGCCCCGCGACTGCTGCAGACCGGCAAGTAGTACTAATGCCCAGTGGCGACAGAGAAGTCTGCCAAAAGCTTCGTCCACTCTTCGATTCTTTCGCTGACACAGTTGTATACCAGGGACCTTTAGGGATGGGGAGCACCTGCAAACTTGTCAACAACATGATTACTCTGGCGGTGAGGCAGGTGGTGGCCGAGGGGCTTACCTTGGGACTGAAGGCCGGTCTTGACCTAGATTCACTCATGGAGGCCGGAAATCGAATGGTGTTGGGCCATCAGAAGGAAGGGCTGGAAAAAACTGTTTTTCGAGGCCAGTTCTACCCGCCATCCTTTCGGCAGGCCCTGGCGAGAAAAGACATCGGGCTGGCTAACGAGTTGGGTCGAGAGTTGAGTGTGCCTATGCCGGTCGCCAATCTCGTGGAGCAGATCTCCATTCAGATTGGAAACCGTGGGTGGGGAAATATGGACACCCACGTCATATATAGGCTACAGGAGGAAATGGCGGGTGTAGAGATCAGGCCCTAATAGAACTGCGCCAATGTCATTCTAAGCGGAGCGAAGAATCTGAAACGTTAGATCGCTATGGGCCAAGGCCGAGCGGCGTTTAATACCGACAGAATAAGTGCGTCTTATTTCTGGTAGATCTGGACACGGTGGCGGGAAGACTCAGTCACATACAGTCTACCTTGTCCGTCCAGGTTTACGGAGGTCGGACCCCAAAAGTAGGGCTCGGCCTGAGTGGAAACTAGGTAGGGTGTGTCAAGGTGAGAAGGCAGGTCTGGAATTAGATTCGACTGGTCCCGCGTGAGGCTTTCGTCGGGGTTGACATCTAGGAACTCCCTTGCCCACTTAGACACGGTGGCCTCGCCTCGCAGTTTCAACTGAAAGCTACCGTCTGGACCCAGCACTTGCACTCGCTCGTTACCCCAGTCGGCAACGTAGATATAACCTTGTGAGTCCACCGCAGGCTGGGCGG
>PAIW01000008.1 GCA_002710885.1 Chloroflexota bacterium
ATCACCTGGTCCGGAGATTATCTCTGGGCGTGACTGATGCCTTTGCCTCCAGAGGATTTCCACTCGACATGAAATCCATTGCTGGTCGGGCTGTCTCTAAGACTCTTGCCCACGGCGGGGTCGTCCTCGATAATCAGGATGCGGTCTCGGTCCTGCATTGCAATCGCTCCTCTATCCAACTTATACTTTGCCAAACGCCAATTGGCACCCTGGTTAGGGGTTTTTGTATTTGGCAGAAGGTTGGATTCGTTCATTTGCGATTCAACTGATTCCCACGAATTTCAAAGTATCTTTTAAGAGCGACCTTTGAGGACCTAGGACTTCGGAATTCATAGACTTTGCTCATTATAGGTAGGAGTGTGACGCCAGCCGTTAGGCTCGTGTCGCAAAATTCTGATTTCCGGGCTCAATCGGTGGCTCGTATGTCTCACACATGCAAACCACGATCAGCCGCGGCTTTTTCTTTTTACCGACGTTGGCAACGGCGACCCCTTCAGGAAATCGGAAAAACCCTGGATTAGGAGAATTGGAGATGCAGGTCGCAAGCTTGCAAAACATAACCTCCCACTACGGCGCAGACGAGGTACTGAGCGGGGTCAGCTTCCAGATCAACTCCGGCGATAAGCTGGGTATGATCGGCGTCAACGGCTCTGGGAAAACCACCATTCTACGGATTCTGACAGGCCAGCAGGAGCAGACCGCCGGCGAAATACTGATTCCCAGCGACGTTCGGGTGGGATACGTCGCCCAGTACGTCGAGCATAACGACGCCGACACGACGATGGAGTTTCTACTGTCGGACTATCACGCCATTTCGGAGAACCTCCGACTTCAGGAGGAGAATTTGGAGAAGGTGTCAGAAAAGAACACCAACGCTGCCCTGCGAGCCTACCAGCGCGCACGCGACGACTACGACCGTGTGGACGGTGATCTCTTTCCGCAGCGGGCCGAAGCCATACTGGACACGATGGCCCTCAAGGGCAAGGAGGATCAGAAGGTAGGCTCCATGTCCGGCGGCGAAAAGAACGTTCTGTCGCTAGCTCGCGCCCTGCTCTCCGAGCCTGACCTCCTTCTGCTGGACGAGCCTGCCAACCACCTCGACTACCTGGGCGTCGCGTGGCTGGAGGATTTTCTTATCAGGTTTAAGGGCGCGGTGTTGATTGTTTCTCACAACCGTTATTTGCTGGACAGGGTTGCGAGGGGAATCCTGGAGTTGGATGGCGGCAAGATCACCCGGTACGAAGGCAACTACTCGGCGTATCGGGCTTCCAAACTGCGGAAACTTCTGGCCCAGCGATCGGACTACATCGCCAACCAGAAACGACTCGCCCGACTGGAGGAACTTGTCCGTAGATTCGCGGAGATCGCCAAGGTTTATGACAGCAAGGAATGGGGCCGCAGGCTCAGGGCCAGGCGTTCCCAACTTGAGCGTGAGAAGAAGAATGCCGTCGAAAAGCCAGAGCTTAACCAGTCTGCAATGGCCGCCAAGTTCCTGTCCGAAGAGACACAGGCCGACATAGCCCTCCAGATGCGCGACTACACCCGTGGCTTCGACGACCTGACGCTGTTCGACAATGCCGAGATGGACATTGCCGGAGGCGACACTGTGGCACTGGTAGGGGCCAATGGAAGCGGCAAGACAACCCTGCTCAAGGACATCGTCGACCGCGGAGATTGGAGCAACCACGACCTCCGCATCGGCCCCAGTATGAACGTGGGATACTCGGCCCAACAGCAGGAAGTCCTAGACGACGATCGCACCATCGTCGAGGAGATTCGGGACGCCGCGCCCATGACCAGTCAGTCGGCCTTCGCCCTGCTGAACCGGTTCATGTTCCAGCCCGAGGACATGCAAAAACGGGTGGGCGAACTTTCCGGCGGAGAGCGCAACAGGCTCCAACTGGCGAGGCTTATGGCCCTGAAACCCAACTTCATGATTCTCGACGAGCCGACAAATCACCTGGACATCCCCTCCCGCGAGGCTGTCGAGGAGGCGTTGGAGGATTTTCAAGGCACGCTGCTTGTGGTCTCCCATGACCGCTACTTTCTCGACAAGGTTGTAAATCGGGTCGTGGAGGTGCAGGACAAAAAACTGGTGTCATTCTCAGGCAATTTCTCAGAATTTTGGCGCGCTAGCGGCCGTTCGACCATAAATGTTGTGGGCCGGGTCTCCCAGAGGCGCCAGCGCAGGGAGCCGGATAGGGTTCAACGCGCTCAGCAACGCCAGGAGGTCTCGGACCTGGAACGCCGCATCCACGAGTCCGAGGAGCAAAAAATCGAGATTGAAAACCAGATGGCTCAGGCGTTCACGACTCGTGACCACCGCGCCGGACGTCGTGCGAAACGCCAACTGGACCGCGTTACCTCCCAGCTAGAAGATTACTACGCCCGTTGGGTAGCTCTAGAGTGAGGAGCTAGTGACTCTGATATATAACGAATCGTGCAAAACCCCGCCATACTGAACGGAGTGAAGCATCTGATCCCGCGAATTACGACGGTTGCCGCATTGACATCGAATTCTTCGTTGCGATTCAGAATGACGTGGCGCGACGGATGGCGCGGGTAGACGGCTGAAAGCTGTCAGTCTCCCCTGATACCTGAAAACCTGAACCCTCGTCCGCCCTACCGTTCAGACAGAGTTTTCAACACCTCATCGTCCAGTTCAACACCCAGACCAGGGCCATTGGGGACCGCTATGTGGCCGTCGATCACCTGGAGGGGTTCTTTGAGGATGGGCCACTCGTCGCGGATGGAGATTGGCTCGATGTTGTACTCCTGTTGGTAAGGAACCATCGAGCTTGCTGCGCAGAAGTGCAGGTGCGCAACGGTGCTGAGAATGGGTTGGGTGTTGTGGACGGTGATGGGCACTCCGAAGGCTGAGGCCAGCGCGTCGATTTTCTGGAACTCTGTGAATCCGGGAACCTTCACTATGTCCGGCTGGATGATGTCCACTTTGCCCTGGAGTATCAGGTCGCGGTACTGGTGGTGCGTGTAGATCATCTCACCAGAAGCTATTGGTATGGTCAGTGCGTCGGCTATCTGGGCAAGCCCCTGCAGATCGTGGGCCGGGCGTGGCTCCTCGAAGTGGAACACTCCCAGGTCTTCCAGCGCCTTGCCGATCTCGATGGAGTGGTGCACCGAGTATGACCCATTCACGTCCACAAGAATGTCAACGTCATCGCCCACGGCGGCCCGGACCTCGGTTACCGTGGGGATCGTCTCGTCCGACGGGTGGTCGATGGCTCCGGGGAGAGCGCTATGGAGCTTGTAGGCACTGTACCCTTGTTCGACCAACCCAGCAGCGCGGCGACCCTCCTCCAGCGGGGTGAGGTCACGACGCATGGAGCTTGCGTACACGGGAATCATGTCTCGTTGCTTGCCGCCCAACAGTTTCCAGATCGGGACGTTTAGAGCCTTGCCGGCGATGTCCCACATGGCGATGTCCAGTCCCGATATGGCGCAAAATACCAAGCCTCCCATCTCTATCGCCGAGCCTGCGCGCATCATGTCCTTGAAGCGCACGGCGGTGTCTGTCGGGTCTTTGCCGATCAGCGCGGGCTTCAGGACCTCTTCGACCAGCATCTTGGTGATCTCCGGCCTGCGGCGGAAGCACTCACCGATTCCGGTAATACCCTCGTCAGTGTGAATCCTGACGAAGGGGAAATCTTGGTCCAGCACGAGGCATTCGACATCGGTAATTTTCATAGTTAGGTCCTCAGGTTTTCAGGTATCAAGTGCCAGGTTCTGACTCTGATGAGGATAAACGAGCCCGTGTGAATTGTCACCTTCCAAGGGAACTGGTGTTGCACGTATGAGCTATCTCGCTTGCGACCAGACTCTTCGCCTCGGCTCAGACCGGTGAACTGTTTAAGACCTCAGGCTGAGCGTAACATCCCGTCCTGACACCTGAAAACCTGCCACATGAATCCTTTTATGGCAACAGAGTATTGTCGATCAGACGAACGTCACCGATGCGGACGGCCAAGGAGACGAGGGCTGGGCGATCTATGATATTCAGCTCATCGAGGGTTCCGGCGTCGGAGATGCTTATGTAATCCACCGATGTTCGAGGTTCTGACTCTATGAGATTTCGCATCTGAGCGCTTATCTTCTTGGCATCAAGAATCTCTGACTGGTGCATTTCGCGGGCCAGATTCAAGGAGCGCGAGAGCGTGAGGGCCGATTCCCGGTCTCCATCTCTCAGGTAGGCATTGCGGCTGCTGAGAGCCAACCCGTCGGAGTCTCTGATCGTGGGAATCACAACGACTTCGGCCCCCAGGTTGAGATCGGTGTTCAGCCGTTTAATGACCAGGCATTGCTGGGCGTCCTTCTGGCCGAAATACACGTTGTCTGGCCGTACGATAGTCAACAGTTTGCAGACGACAGTGGCGACGCCCCGGAAATGGCCAGGACGGGACGCGCCCTCTAGTTTTGTGGCGATCTGGCCAACATTCACGTGCGTGTCAAACCCCGCAGGATAGACCTCCTGAGGCGCGGGAGTGAACACCAGATCAACGCCTGCCTCCTCCAGTTTCGCCAGGTCGCCAGCCATGTCGCGAGGGTAGGCAGCCAGATCCTCGTTAGGGGCGAACTGAGTCGGGTTGACGAAGATGCTGGCCGAAACAGTGGCGTTGTCGGCCCGAGCGCGGAGCGCCAGAGACATATGCCCCTCGTGCAGGTAACCCATGGTCGGCACCAGTCCCAGAGGTCGGGCGGCGCTGCGTTCCGCAACACGAAATTCAGATACGGTTTCGATTACTTGCATAGTGTGGTTGCAGTCAGGCCGTCACACCAATATGTCCTGACAACCTGATCGCTGAAAACCTTGTTACCTTAGTCCAAGTCCGCCAGTTTGGGCATGACCTCGTCGGCCAAGAGTCGCATGGAATTCTCCCACTGCTCTTTTGGTTCCCACTCGTGGCCCATTGCCAGCAGGACTCCGAATCCGCCTACTTGATGATACAGATTCCGAATCTTTTCGGCTACATCGTCAGGACTGCCGACGATCCACATATTGTCCATCAGGTATTCGATGGTCAGGTCTGAGTCCGCCATGTCTGGGTCCAGCTTCATGCGTTGCAGCCCGTCCCCTTGTGACAGCAGGTGGAACCAGTAGTCCTCGAAATCGCGTCTCAGCACTCCCTTTAATGCTTCTTTGCGCGCCTGTTCCGTCGTGTCAGCCACGTAAACTTCACGAGCGATGCGCCAGATGGAGCGGTCCGCGGCGAGACCTGTGTTGTTGGCGCCCTCTTCGTATGCGTCCCAGTGAGTTGCAACTGTGGCCGGATTCACCAGGTTGATGCTCATCGGTATCCAGCCACGCTCTCCGGCTTGAATCAACGTATCGGAGCGAGGGGACACCCCTCCCACAGCAATAGGCGGATGAGGTTTTGTGTATGGAGTCAGGTGAAACGTCAGGCCGATGTCATCCACAGGCTCAGGAATCTTGAACCGCCAGTTCTTATTCTCGTAGAGGCCGGGCTTGGGGTCGTCCCAAATCTTGAGAATGATGTCCACGGCGTCGCGAGTGTACTGCCGTCGATCATCGACTTCGGGATCGAATCCGAACATCTCGTAGTCACCGGGCGTCGAACTTGAGCCGATGCCCCAGTAGAACCGACCTTTCGACATATGGTCAAGTTGGGCGACCCGGTGGGCCAGCATCATCGGGTTGTGGTTCGGCAGACAGTGGACACCGGTGCCCAGGACGATGTTCTTCGTCATGCCCAACGCCTGCGCGATCACGAGGTCTGGAATCGGGATATTCTCCCAGGCGAAGGTGAAATGCTCGCCGATGTACGCTTCCTTGTAGCCCATCTCATCCAGCATCACAATCTGTTGCAAGTCGTCTTCTAGAGTCTGGGTAATGTTGGACCCAGGCGGATGCAGCGGCATGGTGAAATATCCGATTTCCATTAAGACGGGCCTCCTTAGAGTTGATGCCCATATGCTATCGCACTTTGAGGCCGAAGTCATGGGACTGGCGGTGGTTGGTGTGGGGATTCAATAGTGGGTTGGCGACGGGTTCGTGTTTGATGTCTAGCGGCGCCACGCATCAAACGATATGTCTCATTGATCGAGAGTTCATTTACATGCCAATTCCGTGCTGAAATGTAAGCTGACGAGTGAAGGCCGTCTCCCGAAAGCAAACATCCCAGCCAAGTTTGCGTCGGCTGGGATGTTCTGACTGTGGGTTCGGGTATCCGGTTTCTAGTCCGCAACCTCCGCGATGGCGGGAGCGTCCTCGAATGGCGCGCCGGTGGCAGGGTTGATGTCGAAGGACGAGGGCAGGTCCAACTCCTTCGCGATCTCTCGGACTGCGGGGATGACCTCCTGACCCATCAGCCTCAGGCTTCGCATCTGATCGTCGTGGGTCATGGCGCCGTCGCCGTCCCAGAAGAAGACACTGCCTGGTCGAAGCTCCTCAAGGATGTGGCGAATCTTGGGTATCACCGTGTCCGGCGTTCCTGTGACGATGGTGTAGTTCTCGATCTGCTCCTCGTAGGATGTGCTGAGGACTCCGCCACGGTTGGCTGTGGCCGCGTTCATGGTCGGTAGGACACGCCTGCGGGAGGTAAGGCCAGGGAGCCTCATAAGCGCCTGATTCGCGGTGCCTTCGTTGCCGGCCAGGAACGGGTTGCTGGGACCCTGGACGAACTTTCGGCCCACTTCCTCTGCCAGCTCTTCAGTCTCATCAACGTGGACTTTCCACAGGTAGCCCAGGTTCTGAGGCCCGGACTCATACCCCTCTTCTTTGGCGGTGTCGTGGTAAATCTGAAAAGCCTGCTTGGTCGGCTCCAGCTTGGTGGCGAGCATTATGTAGGGGATGCGTTGTCTGGCGGCCCACTTGAGCGAGTCTTCACTGACGACACCGGGAAGCCAAATCTGAGGGTGGGGTTTTTGGTAGGGCTTGACCCAAGGGTTGACGTAGCGGTAGTTGTAGTGCTTGCCCTCCCAGCGGAAGGGTCCAGGCTCGGTCCAGGCTTTGACGATGAACTCGTGGGCCTCCTGGAACCTCTCCCAATTATAAGGTGGGGGCGCGTTGTGGGAGACGCTCTCTCGCCCTGTCCCTCGGACCCAGCCCGACACAAGACGGCCACGGGAGATCATGTCGATCATTGCCAATTGCTCAACCAGCCAGAGCGGGTCTTCCCAGATGGGCAGAATGTTGCCCAACAGAACGATCTTAGCCTTTTTGGTGATCTTGGCGAGGATTGAGGCTTCGACGTTCATCGCGCCGCCCATGCAGAAGGGCGTGCTGTGATGCTCGTTGAGCATTAGGCCGTCGAAACCCATCTCCTCAGCGTACACTCGCTCGTCAAGATAGCGGTTGTAAAGGTCTGCGCCGATCTGTGGGTCGTATATGTCATTGCTGAGGTCCAGGTCCCTGATGGATTTTCCTGTTGCCCCGAAGTAACCGGACTTTTGGTCCTGGTACGGCCTTTCTGTGAAGTGTCCTATAAACATCCACGCCTCCTTGGTCTCCAATTGGCTGAAATTGGGGTTCTCTGCGCATAGCTGGGCGCCGCGTCAATAAACAATTTTACGGTTAACCGGACAAAAACCTCTGCACGATTCGCACGAACTCGTCAGTCTGCTCGATCTCGGGACGATGCCCCGCGTTGTCTATGATGGCAAGCTGAGAGCCTGGGATCGAATCGTTGAAGACCTGCCCTGCGCTCAGCGGAACGATGGCGTCCTCGCGGCCCCAGATGATCTGTGTGGGCAATTTCTTGAGCCTGCTCAACAGATTCGGCAGTGCAGGGTAGTGCATGTAGGGGCGCCAGCTAAGACGGCACGCCTGTTCCCTTGCAACCTCCCAGTACTCGGCCTGTTCGGGCGTCGGCTCTTCTGGGCAAATCGTCGCGAACTCTGGCGTTCCCTCTGGATTCAAAAAACTTTCAGTGATGAACTCTTTGCCAACCACCAGGAACATGTCGAATATTTCGCCGCTTGGAGGCTTGATGCCCGCGGCGTCCACGAGAATTAGCTTGTTGAAACGACCCGGGTCCATCGTCGCCATCTCTGCGGCCAGCCATCCTCCGAAGGAGAAACCCATCATGTTGATCTGGTTCACACCCATGTCGTCGAGAGCTTCCAGGTACCAGCCTGCCATGTCTCGCATGTTCATGATCCAGTCGAGAAAGGGCGAGTCTCCGAATCCGGGATGCGAGGGGATTATCAGTTCGTTGTTCTGTCCCAGCGCCTCATGAAAATTCATCCAGCCCGGGTGTCCCATCTCGTCGTGAAGGATAAGAAGCGGCTCGCCGGAGCCTCCCTTCACCAGTTGAACACTGGTTCCCGCCAGTTCAACTATCTCTTCTGTCCATGCCTGCGAGGTTGTGGTCACGATTTCATTCCTCCAAATATAGCGTTATATCGGCGCGCTGTCCCCTCCGGGTTGAAAGACGCTATCAGTCAGCGCCACGAACGCCTGATCCTGTCCGCCGATCAACCGTATTCTATCCTTAACAAGCGCGGGTGTGAAGGGCATGTAAAATAGACGAAAAATATTCAGCCAGAATCTATCGGTCGCTAGAGAATGATTTTCACGATGGTGCCACCCATACTGGACATATGAAATCCTCATGGCATTCTGTCGACTCCGTGGCGTGAAATCGACAACGATAACGAATGAGGCTACTCAAATCAATCACAATAAGTTAACCACGATAACCCAGCGGAACGCGCGTTTCGCTGGGTTATGAGCGAACCTAACAAAGGACATGCGAGATATGATTATGGAGGCCAAGTAGATGGCGAAATTTGTTGAAGGTCAACGAATCAGGGTATCCGCCAACAGCCCTGCCGCGCCAAAGGCGTTGCGCGACCGGTTGGGGGTCATCACATCAGTCGTTATATCTCACGCCCCTGCTGATTTCATAGCGGCCCACGCCCTCGAAGACTCGGCCGAACAGAAGTACGAAGTCAAATTCGAGTTCGATGAGAAGGTTCGGCAGGTCGGCGAGGCGCAGCTGGAAACTGCATGAGGGGACCGTTACCCTGAAGACGGGTCGCAATGGTCGCAATTGTTACGTTAGGCAGCTTTGCTCGTCCAGGCGAAAGCTCGCTGTAGAGGGCTGCTTGAGATATACCTTTCTACGGCAGCGTTGATCTTTGTCCGCTGTTCGACCTGACCCCAGGCCCTGAACTCTCCGCCAAAAAAGAAGACCGGCTGACCCCTGATTGGGGCCGTCTTCGGGTATGGTGTGTTTTGCGTCTGCTGCATCATGTATATCCGATCTCTTCGTTTGCGTTCTCCCTGGATTTAGTATGTAACGAATGGTGTTTCTGGAATCACTCTGTATAGTGAACTCTGGGTGATGCCATGGGTGAACATAGCGGAGTCTGGACCACACGTCGCTGACGTCTTCTATAATGTAGTTGCTCGCGAGTTGGTTAGTCTCCATGCATGCGAATAACTCTTGAGAGATGAACCGGAGTTCCCAAGAACAAAAACGGGCGGGTCGGTCATTGATCTCGGCGTCAGGTTCGCTTGCATCGTGTTTGTCGTGCTTCCCTGGAATCTAGAATTTGATATCTCTATTGAAGCACGCGTTAAGCGACTATACTTGAGATTTAGCTGACTCAACACTGGCGAGTTCCTGACGACACCCCGATCATTCGGTCGGCGTTGTTGCGCGTTCGATTCTCAAGTTCGACACGCCGGCACTAACAAGGTTGCACTTCGTTAGGTTCAACGCGCTTCCGAAAATCGTCAAACAGGGTTATCGTGCTTGGATAAAAACGCCATCAGGAATATGGTTTCCAGCACAATTCGTAAAACTTGCTAGAGACTGCGCGTAGTGCACTGATAAAAGCATTGCCATTTATGGATGAATTTATTAATGGTTTCACCAAGTAAACATGGCTGTGCATAGGCGGGGACACCTATGCACAGCAACTATAGGATCGAAACATCAAAAGTTTAGAAACCTGACAGCAGGGCAATGATGTCTTGCATTCTCGTGCCCAGTTAGCAAGCTCTCTTCGCAGAAGTGGTGTTGGCGGGGCGAGGGCGAGGATCAATGTTGGCGCAATCGTGCTGAGGAGATGTAAAGGGATGTATTTGAATGGCAGTCCTGTGTTAGCATTTTCAGACCGCACATCCCTAAGTGAGGTTACTCATAGCTGGGTAATCGACAAGCCGAAGTGGCGGAATGGTAGACGCGGCGGTCTCAAACACCGTTGGGCATAACGCCCGTGGGAGTTCGACTCTCCCCTTCGGCACCACTTTACATAACAAGAGCTCCTCTATAGCTAAACGGGCCACTCGTTATGAGTGGCCCGTCCGTTTTGC
>PAIW01000009.1 GCA_002710885.1 Chloroflexota bacterium
ACCCAGACATGCTGATCACCGCAGGCCTCAACGATCCAAGAGTGTCGTACTGGGAGCCGGCCAAGTGGTCGGCGAAGCTACGCGACATGAAAACCGACGACAACGTCCTGCTGCTCAAGACAAACATGGGCGCGGGACACGGCGGCGTCTCCGGCAGGTATGAGCAATTTAAGGAAGTCGCCTTCGAGTATGCGTTCATCTTGAAACGCCTCGGTTTGACACGGTGACGCCGTCTTTTGGCTCCGTATTTTAACGGCCCCAAAGCGAGGACGAAACTTATGACCTACGAATTGATGTCTCACGAACCGGTAGCATCGAGCATTGATCTGCTAAGCGCGTGGATCGAATCGCAAATGGCGTACAGCGGCCAGCCCGGTCTGTCCATCGCGATCATTCGCGATCAGGACATCGTCTGGTCCAAGGGGTTCGGGCACAGCGACGTTGCGTTAGAGACTCCGGCGGAACCGAGCACGATTTATCGTATCGCGTCGATAACCAAACTGTTTACGGCAACCTCGATCATGCAGCTTCGCGACGATGGGAAACTGCAACTCGATGACCCGATCATAAAGCATATCCCGTGGTTCGATATTCAGGACAGGTACCCCGACGCGCCTCCCATAACGATTCGACACCTAATCACCCATACATCCGGACTCCCTCGTGAAGCCGCTTTCCCATACTGGACCGATTCCGAATTTCCGACCCGCGACCAGATAGTCGGCGCTTTGCCGAATCAGCAAACAGTCCTGCCTACAGAGACTCGTTGGAAATACTCGAACCTTGCTCTCTCGTTGGCGGGCGAGATCGTCGAGACAGTGTCAGGAATCAGCTACCCCGAGTATGTGCAGAGCAATATACTGGACCCGCTAGGCATGTCCAGCACGTTCGTGAACTCTCCCGACCGCGATCATCCGTCGCTGGCGACCGGGTACGGACGTCGCGCCCCGAACGGCAAACGACAGGTGAGTCCGTTCACCGATGGAAAAGGCATAACAGCGGCGGCAAATATGTCCACCACTGTGGAAGACCTGGCGAAATTTGCCATGCTTCAGTTTCGCGACGGCGATACAGGCGGCAGGCAGATATTAAAGGGCAGCACGATGCGCGAAATGCATCGAGTCCACTGGCTGGACGAGGAGTGGGAATCGGGTTGGGGACTGGGTTTCAATGTCAGCCGGATTGATGGTAGGACATACAACGGTCACGGCGGGTCGGTAAAGGGATTCCGCACTCATGTGCGATTGCGACCTGCTGATAAAATTGGTGTCATCGTGTTCACCAACGCAGATGATGGCAATCCTGAAAAATATGTAGATAAGGCGTTTCAATGGGTCGCGCCCGGAATATTAAGCGTGTTGGATTCGGACGCCGCGCCCGTGCCGTCAAGCAGCGAATGGGAAGCTTATATTGGCAAGTATCAAGGCTCGTCGAGCGACATGCAGGTGTTGCAATTGGATGGGAAACTGGTTGCCATAGACCCGTCCCAGCCTGACCCACTAGAAAGTCTGACAACTCTGGTCCCATTGGACGAGCACTCGTTCAGGATAGAAAATCCTTTGGGAGGCTCCGCCCACGGAGAGAAGTTCGTCTTCGAGTTGAATGATCAGGGACAAGTTGAACGCGTATGGGTCGGCGAGAATTATAGCTTCCCGGTTCAAGATTGGTAAAGCCGAAGTGGCGCATAGACATCACACGCGGATGAACTTCTGAACGCTCCGGTCCCCTCGGTCAAAGCCCAGGAAGGTCTCGCTGACCTCGGCGACATAGAAACTCCCCTGCGAGTCCACCGCGATCCCGTGGGGCGCGCCGAAGAGTCCAGGTCCCGGCTCGTGCTTCACCTTTCCCTTAATCATGGGATTTCGGCTGGGAGAGGTGGGCAGTCCTGAGCCGGTGTCGCTGTCGTCCAACTCGACGCCTGTTCTGCCCCAGCGTGTTAACACCTCGCCTTGCGGGTTTAGAACGCTGACGCTGTGGTCCAACTCGGCAACGTAAAAATTCCCGTCAGGCCCCTTGCGGACTGCGTTTGCCAGGTTCAGATCTGTCCACTCACCGAGGAAGTCCCCATTCGGAGTAAAGAACTGCACGCGGTTGTTGTAGCGATCGGCGGCGTACACCTTATCGTCATCTTCCGTGTCTATAAATACGCTATGGATGGTGTCGAACTGCCCCGGTCCGCTGCCATGACCGCCCCAGGAGAACTTTAACTGGCCGTAGGGGTCGAAGCAATGGATGTGCGAATTGCCATAGCCGTCGGAGGCGTAGAAATCCCCGTTAGTGGCGACAGTCAAGTGAGTTGGCCGATTGAAAGGATGCCCGCTCTGTACAGGCGCGCTCTTCATAGGGTCGCCCATAGTGAGGAGGAGCTTGCCCTCCTTGGTCCACCGTCGCACCGTGTGGTCTCCGGTGTCGCTGGTGTAAACGGAGCCGTCGGGGCCAACGCTGATGCCGTGCGGGACCTGGAAATCGAAACCAGTTTCCGGCCTTCCTCCAATCCTTCCCCAGCCATCCAAGTAGTCCCCATCCTTGTCGAAAATCATGACGGCGGCGTAGGGTCCACGATTTAGGACGTAGACGTTGTCATCCTTGTCGACAGCCACATCGGCGGCCTCCACGAAAGGCCACCCTCGTGGGCGCTTAAAAAACCCCTCCACCACCTCGAATTTGTAACCCTCACTGCCGAACGTAACCATTCAGGCACACTCCTCGTTCTGATTCAAGCCCCTTACCCCCGTTGCGGAACGGTGCGTCACAGGCCGGCACGACGCTTTGACGGGGCAATTGTATTGAGGCCCATGAAGGCAGTCAACCTTGCCGTCGCTCAAATCATCCGTCACTAAAGGGAGTGTCGTTGCCTGAGAAAGAACGCACGGATGATGGAGGAGACGGACGATGAGTTTCGAGGCCACGTCATGAGCGTGTTCATGCTCAATCAAGGAATGATGCCGCTGGGTGTGCTGCCGACAGCTATAATGGGTAGAGTACGTCGGCGCGCAAGTCGCCATAGGGACTCTCGGAGTTCTTCTGTTGGGTTTTATGCTTGTAGTGACCGTGACTCAGAAACGGTTGCGTGATATGTAGCCAGCACGCAGGCCACGATCAAATCATCACGAAAATATCAGGTATAGTGTGCCATACATGACAATTTGGACAATTGTTGGTATAACATCAGGAACAATCCCGAGCAGTGCGATCCAGAAGGAGCGTCGTGGTGCGTATAGGCCTTTCGATGGAGTGCGACTACCCGCCACACCTGAACCAGCGGCAAGCCTTCGACGAAGCGTTCAAGATAGCTCGTGTGGCTGAAGATTTGGCTTTCGACGGCGTTTGGCTGGCTGAGCGTCATTTCGCCACGCCGACAGGCACAGGAGGGGTGCCCTCCATCGTCTCGGCTCCCATGATTCTCGCAACCGCCATCGCAGAGCGCACCCAGCACATTAGAGTTGGCACCGGCGTACTGGTTCTGCCTCTGGGACACCCCATCCGCATGGCTGAGGAGGTTGCGACGCTGGACAATATCTGCGAGGGTCGGTTCGATCTGGGGGTTGGCCGAAGCGGATTCACCCGTTCCTATGAGGGCTACGACCTGCCTTACGAGGAATCTCGAAATCGGTTTGGCGAGTATCTCAACGTGATGAAGCTCGCATGGACCGAGGACACCTTTTCCCACGAAGGCGACACCTACACATTCAAAGACGTGTCAGTAATTCCCAAGCCGTATCAAAAGCCATACCCGCCCGTCTGGGCCGCCGCAACTACGAAACCGACTTTTGAGCTTTTCGGGGAGATGGGCTTGGACATTCTGGTGGGCCTCAGAGGAATGTCAGTGATTGATCTGGCCGATGCGATAGTGGATTACCGCACAGTGAACCCTGATGGGAAAATAGCGCTTCGCATACCCATCTACGTGGCCGATAGCATGGAGCAGGCACACTCCGAGCCACAGGAGAGCGCAATGAAGGCGTATGCGCGTCTCCAACAGGCGTTCACAGGATCGGTTGGTCGGTCGGGCACTGAATCCGGTGAGGAACGGGCCGAGCGAGGAAAGCGTCTCAGCGCTATAACATACGATGACCTGCTGAGAGATCGCCTTGCCTACGGCACGCCAGATGTTGTGACCGAACGGCTCATTGAGCTACGGGACACCCTGGGGTTGTCCGGCTTCATCATGGAGTCTAATGTAGGAGGCGGGATACCTTCTGAGCAGGTGTTAAACTCGGTCAATTTATTCGGCGAGGAAGTGGCCCCGAAAATCAGGAAAACAACGAATGTGAACCCTTAAGGAGGGATGGAATTGTCAACAGATCACGATCACGACCATGACCACGGACACGAGCAGGCCCATGCGGTAGGAGAGATTACTCAGGCGGCCAGCGCCTTCCTGGGGAGCCTATCGGCTGACCAGAAAGCAAAGGCCACGTTCCACTACCTGGACGGCGAGCGCATCTTCTGGTACTACCCGCCCATGAATAGGCACGGACTGCCTCTGAGGGACATGGACGAAAACCAGCGATCCCTGGCTATGGCCATCGTCGAGAAGACGCTAGACCCGGTCGCCTATCATCGCACAAAGCAGATCATCGACCATGAGTCTATTCTCGGCCCCATCGAGAAGGAAGCAGGCGTCATATCGTTCAGCCGGAATCCAGAGCTTTACTATTGGACGATCTTTGGTGAACCAGATGGAGAAGACCCCTGGGGCTGGAGAGCTGAGGGGCATCACGTCTCCTTGCACTTCAGCATTTGGGGCGACAAGATCATAGCCACCACGCCGTTCTTCTTTGGCGCCAACCCAGCCGAGGTTCTAAAAGGCGACCAGGCGGGATTGCGAATCCTCAGCAACCGCGAGGACATGGCGTTGGAGCTTATTAACAGCCTGGACTCTGGCCAGCGCACCCGTGCCATCGTTGAGGACGCCGCGCCTTGGGATATCTATTCCTATAACTCATCCAAGCCCGTCTTCCCGAAAGAGGAGGGATTGCCTGGCTCTCAGATGAACGGCACACAGCAGGAAATGCTGATGTCCCTGATCACCGAGTACGTAACTCAGGTGAGACACGACATCTCCCATGACAAGATGACTGCAATTCAGGAGGAAGGCGTCGGCAACTTCCATCTTGCCTGGGCAGGTGGAACTGAGGCGTTCAAAGGCCACTACTATCGAATCCACTCTGGCAGCTTCGTGGTCGAGTACGACAACGTTCAGAACGGCGCCAACCACATCCACTCCGTAATCCGAGATGTGGATAACGACTTCGCTTCGGACGTGATGCGCGAGCATCACCTGATGTACCATGTTCTCTAATTGACGCTCGAACAATGCACCCCGGCACGGGCGGGTTTCAGACCCACCCGCACGCAATCACAAACTATTAACACCCAAGATTAGATGGGAGGCAACAATGCCACAGGTAAGCGGACTGGGACACGTAGGAATTTTTGTTGACGACCTGATGAAACAGCGGGACTTTTACACCAGGGTCATGGGTCTTAAGATCGCCGACGAAGACCTGGAACAACGAGGCATGGTTTTCTTGAGTGCCCACCCCGAAGAGGAGCACCACGAGTTCGTAATCATGAAGGGCCGTGTCTCTGATAGCAACACTAGGGTGGTCCAGCAACTGTCCTTCAAAGTTGACACGCTGGCAGAACTCAAGGAATTTCACACCGTCTTCAAGTCAGAGGAAGATGTGACCATCCAGCGCACAGTCAGCCACGGAAACGCTTTCGGCATGTACGCGCATGACCCAGAAGGCAACACGATAGAGGTCTACTACAAGACGGGATTCGACGTTCCTCAGCCCCACGGCGACGCTGTGAATCTTGATGACTCGGAAGAGGTCCTTCTAGACATCGCGCGGGCGGCGATTCCTAGCTAGAAAGCTCTCAGTATCCAGCAATCAGCCGTCAAGTAACCTGTCATGCTGAATCGCGGCGAAGAATCTGGTCGTCAATTGAACCACGATTGCCCTTTTGACGGCTAGATGCTTCACTCTGTTCAGCATGACGTTCATGAGATTTTTCACCTTTGAACATTCCATTCCCATCAGGCCGTCAGGATAAACGTCGTGTTCTGTTGGATGCGGTGGAGAGTGTTCGCGAGGTCATAACTGCCGGAGCAGAACAGGGCGAAAGAGAAGGCACGCTCCCTCCGGCGACCGTCGATGCATTGTACGATTCCCGACTCATGGCCCTGAAACTCCCTGTCGAGCTTGGAGGAGCCGAGGTCGATCCCGTAACCCTGATGGACGTGATCGAGGCGATGGCGCTGTACGATGCCACCGCCGCTTGGGTGCTGATGGTCGGGGCCACCAGCATCGGACTGGCGGGCGCCTTTCTGCCCGGCGAAGCCATACAACAAATCTTCACAGATGATCGGGTGCCTCGGAGCGTCGGCGTTGCGGCCCCCGGCGGAGACGCGGAGCCGACCGACGGCGGGTTTAACATCACAGCACACTGGACCTTCGGCAGCGGAACGCCGCACGCGGAATGGTTTTCCGGTGGGGTGCGAATTCCTGCAGTCAAAGGCAGCCCTCCAGAGATACGCAGAGCCATATTCCGCTCATCCGACGCTCAAATACACGACAACTGGCAGGTCTCCGGGCTTCGAGGCACAGGAAGCTGCGACTTCTCCGTGTCCGACCTGTTTGTGCCAGAAGAGTTTACCTTCACCCCCGGCGGAGTTCCCCGACGCGGTGGCCCGCTGTTTTTGCTGGGACGGGCAGGGTTCGTTATACCCGAACATGCCGGTGTCGCGCTAGGATTAGGGTCCCGCTCACTCAATTCCATAATCGAGCTTGCCAAGTCCAAGAGCCGTGGCACATCCAGCCGCTATCTGATCGCCAACAGGCCCGTGTTCCAGGGAGAGATCGGCCAGATGGAAATTCGCCTCCGAGCGGCCCGGTCCTTGATGGTCGACGTGCTGGAAGAGGCATGGGAGGTGGCGAGCCAGGGCAGTCCAGTGAGTCTCGAATTCCAATCCAAAATGCGAAGCTGTTGTGTGTACGTGACTGAGACCGCTATGGACGCTGTAAACCTGGCTTTTCGCAACGGCGGCGGCGAAGCCCTGCGGGAATCGAGCGACCTGCAACAGTGCCTGCGGGACATGCACGGTGTAGCCCAACACTACATGGTCAGTCGCACATCCTACGAGGCCCACGGCCAGCATTTGCTGGGCATGACGGATGTTGACCTGATGAGGTGACGGGTAGGCTTCAGGCGGCCAGGTGTCAGGAAAAGCCCGGTGTTCGACATGGGATTGGCTCAGAGGGTGATAGCACAGACACCCCCACAGCCTATTGTGATGAAGATAACCACATAGAATATTTCATGGAAATGGTTGCTGAATGTGGCGGCGCCACCAACTTCAGACATCCTTGATTCTAGCGGTCGCCCTTTCGACGGCCAGTAGATGATGGATAGTATTTAGACACGATCTTGCCGGTTTTCCTGGAAACCACAACTGCGGGCCTCCCGTGAAATGGATTGAGACCATTCCCGTAGGAGCGCAACGTTTTAATCAGGAACCTTATCATTCCGGTGATTCTCTTATGTGGTATTCTTTCTTCGCTAACGGCGGCCATCTCGATGTCACTCTCGATTCCATCTCTACCGACGAGTCACGCAACAATGCGGCACTGATGCAGCTTCACCATTATGTCGATGACTTAATCGTAGCAGTTGAAATCGAGTAAATCCTTGCCTGAGAAGACAATGCGACGACAGTTTGGTGGTCCGACGAAGACATGCCAGAGGTAAATTGAATGAATTACGGTGGCCCAGACCGCCAGGAGAATCGGCAAAAGCTTCTCGATGCCGTTGATAGTGTCCGTGAGACGATCATCACAGGCGCAGAGCAAGCAGAAGCGGAAATGACAATCCCTCCGGCATCGATTAACGCCCTGTACGACTCGGGATTGTTCAGTTTGAAACTGCCGGAAGTGTTAGGGGGAGTCGAGGCCGATCCGATTACCCAGATGGAGGTCTTGGAGTCCTTAGCTCTCTACGATTCATCGGCGTCATGGTGCGTTATGATTGGCGCGACGAGCATCGGTTCGCCGGGGGCATTTCTCCCAGATGAAGGCATCCAGGAGGTGTTCCGGGATGGCCGGATTCCCAGGGCCGCAGGCGTAGGAGCTCCCACCGGTCAGGTCACGCCCGTAGAGGGTGGTTATCGAGTCACGGGTCGCTGGCCCTTCGCCAGCGGGATTCGACACTCTGAATGGGTCGGCGGCGGAATAACAATACCCAACGACGACGCGGCCCGAGAAACTCGCAGGGCATTGTTCCCAACCTCCGAGGTGAAGATTCATGATAATTGGGATGTCATGGGCCTGCGAGGCACTGGAAGCTGTGATTTCTCTGTGTCTGACGCGTTCGTCCCTTCACGGCGCATCTTCAGGGCCGACGTAGCTCCCAAGCGTGGAGGAGCGCTGTACTTGATGGGACAGCCCGGCTTCGTCACAAACGAACACGCCGGCTTTGCCCTGGGCGTCGGACGCCGCGCTTTGAACGCTATTGTCGATTTGGCCGAGACCAAATCTCGCGGCAGAGGACTCAGTCAATTTGTGATAGCGAACCGCCCTTCATTCCAGTACAAAATCGGAGAGTGCGACCTGCGCCTGCGGGCGGCCCGTTCCCTGATGATCGAGATACTTGAGGAGTC
>PAIW01000010.1 GCA_002710885.1 Chloroflexota bacterium
ACAAACCATGCTTCTACAATTGCGTGGCGTCCCGCACGATCCTAACGAACGATATGGCTGCAAGCACGGTAGAGCTGGCTGAATTATTGAACGTGATAGGGTCGAAACGAGACGATTTAACGGTAGATTCGTTGACTACAATTTCACCCAACAACAGCAGGTCAGGTATTACGACTACCCGGATTTGGGCAGAAGCGCCAGGCTCCAAATCGGCTAGGTTACACGATATAAGACCTGCTGATTCGGAGGACCCGCCTTGTGACGTTACTATTTGATCCAATGCCATTCCGATATTCATCTCATCAGTGATCGTGATATCCAAGGCGGATTCGGGTCCGACGTTCTCAACCTCGATGGTGTACGTCGAGAAATCGCCAACTTTAACGGTCGCCAGCGACCCAAATTTCGTGATTCACAAGTCTGAATGCTGCCCGATTTATACTTCGATTCCAATGGCACTTCTCTGAAACTCGACTCCTTGCGCACTGGCGATAGTTCTCCGCAGCTCGGTTGTTGAGAATTCAATCGTCGCCGTCGATGATTGTGGAGATTCCAGAAATTCGGTTACCGCCATATCAAGTGGTTGTGTCGCTGGTTCACCCAAGGTTCCTACTGCAAATATCGGGATCCTACTATTGTTGTCGGCAACTGACTGCAACTCTAACCCGATCGGCGAGTCTGGCACGATTTTGACACTCGACACGGTGATATTAGCCGGATCAAAATCGATAACTGTCTGCATGCCGGCAACTATTTGGGTGTTCGGATTGACATGAATTTTTACTTCCAATGACGATCAGTGCGCGTCGAGTGGACTGGCAGGTCAGGTAACTCCTGATGTGTTACACTCCGAAGCCCAAACCCGAACCTCACGAGAGTTCGACATGCAAAAAGAACGCCCGACAATTGTCACCGATGACGCTAGTGACGCTGTCAAACAATGGTTCAGTATGCTGAGTCGCTATTGCGCCTCTGAAGACTACAATTCCACTCGCGCGATATTTGCGGGCGATGTTGCCTCCTTCGGCACCAAGGCAGATATTGTCGTCGGATTGGACCTGCTTCAAACCAACCAGTGGGAAAGCGTCTGGCCGAACATCCAGGACTTCCAAATTGACGTCGACAATATCGTTTCGGGAGGCTCGGAAAATACCGCCTGGGGAATCGCCACCTGGACTTCGACCGGTTTTGACGAGGACGGCAGTTCGTTCCACCGTCCCGGCCGCGCGACGGTTGTGTTGGAACGCAGAGACGGTGTTTGGGTTTCATTGCATACCCACTTCTCGCTAAATCCAGGCACCCCTCCCAGAACTTATGGACCAGCAGGCCATGATCGATAATGAGTTGGCCTTGGCGATGTCCGATATCGTGGAGTCTGGACGTCTAGGATCAACAAGATTCATTATGGAAGTTCGATCAGAAGTGAATCTCGAAACAGTTGCAGACGGTTGGCACATGGCGTTTCGCAGATTAATTGGCTCTGAACCATCGCGGCAGGCGGCTTCACGTGTCGAAGAGTTCGTTTTAACACGCATGACCAATTGGCCTGGCGGCCAGTCGGAGATACTCGTGGTCGGTCGCATTCAGTAAGATATGAAACCCAGCACAGACCTTATGATCGTCATGATCGTCGGGTCAAAGGGGGCAGCATATTTTAGCAAGTGAAGTTCACAGAAATTCATCGAACGAGCTGCAGTCGTGATCAGAAAATATGGCGTTTTACTTGTGCCAGACAGGCGTACGCATCAGGAGGAACACGCCGCCGCCTTCGATGTTCATCCTAGTCGCGAGTTGATAACGGTCACCGATAAACACGACGTTTCGGCGTTCCACACCGAAGCGAACCAACTTCTGGCAGATGACTACAATATCCCATACGTTGCGGACTTGGACCAGGCGCTAAAGCCGCCGGGAATTGACATCGCAAGCGCGTGTCCCGATGTCGAGAGCAGAGGAAGAGTTGCAGTCCAATGCGCTGATTCCGGAAAGTGTCTTTATCTCGATAAACCTTTTGCAGGCACAAATGAAAACGACAGATCAATCGTCAAAGCAGTGGATGAAATGGCGTCACGGCACAGATGTTCAGTCAGGTGCATAGCTCGTTCGCGCGAGGCGCGAGCGCAGCTATCGGGTCTGCCTGAAACGGCGAATTGAAAGCGATTCATGTCGAGTGCATATTCGCCAAAGGCCCGCTAGGAACTGCGAAGTCTCTTGCTCCAAGAATCGAGCGAGCGCGACCGGACACGTTCACATTTGTGGAAGCAAAACGTGAGATGTTCGATATCGGGGTGTTTGCCGTCGCCTTGGCCCGTTGGTTGACGAGCAGAAAAATTTCAATCGTTGACCCAGTGACAAGCAATTTCTTTTTCCAAGAGCACGAGCAGGCTGGAGTCTAGGACTTCGGAATCATGATCATGGACCAGAAAGGCGGGGGTCCGCTACGATCGCAGCAGGCAGATTCAGTTGGACCAGCCACCCGGCAGGAGGGCCACTGAAGATTGTGGTTGTCGGCGCAAATGGCACATTCACCTTCGACGCGCACAATCCAAAGTTCGAACTTCACACCGACGAGGCGCCTTTCGCCATGCCGGAGCATCACTCGCTTAACCCAATGGGCAGGTGGACGTCAACGCAACGGGAATCAAACGTTGTAAGGCAGGATCGGTGGCAATCGTTCGACCTAGATCCTCCGGGCCAACTTGCCGACGTTTCGGCTTTTATGGGCAGTATCGAAAATGACGTCGATCCTGAAATGAACGTTCGTTTTGCGGCGAGCCCCACCGAAGTTATTTTGGCAGGGTTTTAATCAACCCCGAATGGTTATTCTATCAAATTGCCGCTTGTGGAGAATTAATCTAGTTCCCCACAAACAGACACGGCGGACGGCCATAGACCATCCGCCGCATGATCATGATAATGATCTTATTGCCTTGAGGTTAGCGACCAGCTTCCATCTGTTCGCGCTGCCAGTCGAAGTCCACCTTATTCTCATAGAAGCGTTCTGGGTTTTCGACGGCCCAAATTTGCTTCCGGATGATATAGTTGTCAGGCTCTAACTCGACGCCCTTGCGCCAAAAAATCATCGCCTGCTCGGACTCGCCGTTCTCGTATGATAAAAGCCCTTGTCTGAACAGCGCGTTGGCCTCGTCGTGGTCGGCGCCGAGTTCGTCCACGTCGGGAGATTCTAACCCGTCTTTCGCTTCTGCAATCCAATTTTCGACGACGTCACGGGTTTCTGTCTTGCGGATATCGAAACCACCGAGTCGCCTGTATTCCACGATCCCTTCTTCGTTTATTAGATAGCCGTTGGGGATTGCTTTGAATCGATAGAGCTGTCCCAACAGGTTCTCACGGTCAACAATTGTGGGGAATTTAGCTTGGGCTTTTTCGACGAACGGTCGGGCCATCGCAGCGCCTTGGGCGTCCACCGCCACGGAAAGAATTTCGACGCCGGAGTCAGCAAGATTCTTGCTTTCGTAGAGTTGTTGCCATACAGGCAACTGTTCACGGCACGCTCACCAAGAAGCCCACATGAATAGGATTACACGCTTCCCTTTGTAGTCACTCAGCGTTATGTTTTCGCCGTCCAACGAAGGCAGCGTAAAGCCATGCGCGTAATCGCCCTCACCGACCTGGCTAGAGATTTTTGTGGCCAAGATTCCTCTTTTTCTATTGCTGATAGGCCGAGACGCGCTCGCAATGGCATCCCATTCGTTCATATTTGATCGGGGTCAACGACTCCGAAAATATTAGAAACTTCAACCAACGCCGTGAAAGCCTACTTCGACCACATCACCGGTCACCATGACCGGCGTAATTCGTTCGCCACCGGACAGTTCTTCCACAATCGCCCATTTGTCAGGTTCACGTGAAAGATCGATTTCTTCAAATGTGATGCCCAACTCGTTCAACTCGTCTTTTAGGGCGTCCGAGTAAGTGCAGTCGGGGTGGGAATATACAACGATAGTGTCTGTTGTCGTGTCTGCCAAACCAACCCTCCGAATTTGATTGCCGATACAATTATCTAATCCATAAACATTGTATGAGATTCAATTCCTGATTGCAAAATATTCGACCGAAGACCGCATCGATATTTGCGCTTGTCGCTGAAATTGCCCCATGATAATATGCGGCAGACCCAGTGATTGCGAGCATGCCAAAACACAAATTACGCTCAGAATGAGTTGCCCTTTCAGACGAGGCGAAATTGGCCCAGTATAAAGTCGCGTTGATCAGAGGCGACGGAATCGGCGTAGAGGTGATTGAGGAGGGCATCAAAGTCCTGGAAGCGCTATCCGAACAATTCGTCATCTCATGGCAGTTTGAAGAACATCCGTGGAGTTCAGAGTACTACATCAAGAACGGGCAAATGATGCCGTCCGACGGCCTGGATATTCTTGCGAAAGCGGATGTCATCTGCTTGGGCGTGGTCGGTCATCTAGACATTTGGGATCATGAGGATAGCTCCCAACGGGAATATCGACCCGGAACGCCAGTTCCCGTCGATGTTCGAGCCAGTACATGTCACAGTTCCCGACATCGCGGGAACCCGCAAGTCAAATCCTCTGGCGGCGATCGTGTCAGGATCCATGATGCTGAGACACCCGGGCGAAGACGAAGCGGCGGACTCGGTTGACAATGCGGCGCTTAAGATCGTTGAGATCGGCGAAACTCTGGCCCCGATCTGGGAGGCTCATCCACCACCGAACAGGCAGGCGATGCCGTTGTGTCGGCTCTTGGTTAGTATTATCAAAAAGTGAAAGAGGTTAGTTATGGTAGATCTGATCATCAAAGGCGGACAGGTGGTCACCCCTGCTGGAGTCGGAAACCTGGATGTCGCAGTCGAAGGAGAGCAAATTGTCGCCGTCGCTCAGCCAGGAACCATTTCGCCCGATGGGGCGCGAGTAATTGACGGCACCGGCAAGATCGTTATCCCTGGAGGCATAGAACCCCACGCGCACATCGGCGGGCCGCGCCAACCCGAACGCTCAGGGGCAGAGCCTGTGTCCAAGGCGGCTATCTACGGCGGAACGACCACGGTTTTGGACTTCGCCACTCAGGTCGCCGGCCACGATCTGCTGCATGCAATGGGCGAAGCGGCCGAACGATGGGAAGGCCAAGGCTACACCGATTATTCCTACCATCCGATATTCACCAGCGGTGCCGATAATGCCTCAATCCACCAGATAGGTGAGCTTGTCGAAGCAGGGTTTCCCAGCTTCAAGATATTCACGACAAGCATCCGGCCCCCAAGCGCGCAATTGCAAAACAACAAGACCGACTTCGGCAGGCTTTCTCTAATCATGGAGCAAGTCGCCGAGGCCGGAGGGATGCTTCTGGTCCATTCTGAGGACGACGACATGGTCCATTACAACTACGACAACGCGGAGGATCAGGGCAACGTCGAATGGTGGCAGATGCACCAGATTCACACCAAACTCTCTGAGGACGTTTCTTTCCGACGGGTAATAAGGCTGGCCGAACAGAAAAATTGTCCAGTATATTTCGTCCACGTCAGCGCATTGGAGGGCGTCGAGGCAGTAGGCGAGGCTCGGAGCCGCGGACAGGCTATCTACGGCGAGACGCTTCACAATTACGCCTGCTTCAGTGCCGAGAATTATCGAGAAGACAACGGCATGAAGTACCATACCTATCCTTCCTTGAAATCAGAGGATGATCGGAAGGCGCTCTGGGCCGGACTGATTGATGGCCGGCTATCGACAGTCGCAACGGACTTGGTTTCGACGACCTGGGAAGAGAAGATCAGGTTCAGGACGACCGCCGATGTGACTGGTGGACATAATGGCATCGAGACTCGTATGGGCATAGCCTATTCAGTCGGCGTCGTTGATTTGGGCATGTCCTTGGAGCGGATGGTCGACATCACCTCATCCAACGCCGCCAAGATATTCGGCATGTATCCGAAAAAAGGCGCCATTGCGGCCGGCAGCGACGCAGATATCACAATAATCGACCCCTTGTTCGACCGACCTCTGACGCTAGACGATCTCCACATGGAGGATTACAGCATCTGGGCTGGTTGGCACGCACACGGTTGGCCTACCACGACAATTCTGAGAGGCAAAGTGATGGTCGAGGACGGCTACCTCGTTGGCTCAGCGGGTGACGGCAACCTGGTGAACCGGAGTATAGATCCTTTGGTCGGCAGTCGTCCCGTGTGCTGAACGCTTCGAATCTTGACTCGCTTGAATTGGCTATGCTACGGTTTTTGTGTGCGGCTGCTGAGGTAGACGCACGAATAGGCGTTGATTGGGAGTAGTAAGGGACAGTCCCGCTCAAGAGAGCCGGCGGTTGGTGGAAGCTGGTGCGAGGACTGCCCTGAACTCGCCTCGGAGCTTCCTGCCTGAATATACTCACACAATAGGGCCGGACGGTTGCACCGTTATCGCAGATCAAAGTGGTCTGGATCAAGCGTTCAGACAATTAGGGTGGTACCGCGGGAATTTTGATGCCAAACATCCCGTCCCTTAATCTGGGGCGGGATGTTTGTTTATATTCAGTTTTGGTTTACACACGACGGAGTTAAGGATGACATCAGTCAGAACTACATCGACCAGATACGATCATCAGGCTATCGAAGCCAAGTGGCGCGAACGCTGGGAGAAAGACGGCATCTACCACGTAGACGATGACGACTCTCGACCTAACTGGTACGAGCTTCATATGTACCCGTACCCGTCTGGAGACCTTCATATCGGTCACTGGTACGCCATGTCGGGCGCTGACCTGCATGCCCGTTTCAAGCGTATGTCGGGTTTTAATGTCTTGCATCCTATGGGGTTCGACGCCTTCGGTTTGAACGCTGAGAACGCCGCTATTCAACGCGGTATCCATCCGTTCAAATGGACCATGAGCAACATCGAGAACATGCGGCTACAGTTGCGTTCAATGGGGCCAATGTATGACTGGGACCGGGAGATCATCACCTGCACTCCCGATTACTACAAGTGGAACCAGTGGTTCTTCCTCCAGTTCTACAAAAAAGGGCTGGCCTATCGTGGGTTCGCACCGGTGAACTGGTGTCCTTCATGCAAAACGGTGCTCGCTAATGAACAGGTAATCGACGGTATGTGCGAAAGGAGCGATACACCCGTTGAGCAACGGGACATGAACCAGTGGTTCTTCAAAATCACTGATTACGCTGAAGAGCTTCTCGACCAGTCCAAGATCGATTGGCCGGAACGAATCAACACAATGCAGACTAATTGGGTTGGCCGAAGCGAAGGCGTCGAGGTAGAGTTCGATATTTCGGAATACGGACTCGAACAAAAGACGCTCCGAACGTTCACTACACGGATCGACACTGTATTCGGCGTGACGTTCGTGGTTTTGGCGCCGGAGCATCCTCTCGTTCCGGAGTTGACAATCAAGGAACACAACGCAGAGGTGGCAGACTACATTCACAAGGCAAGTCTGGAAACAGAGATCGAACGATTATCCACTGAAAAGGAAAAGACCGGCGTTTTCACTGGCGCCTATTGCATCAATCGATTGAACGGCGAGAGGGTGCCGATTCTGACTGCCGATTACGTTTTGCACACTTACGGGACTGGTGTGGTCATGGGCGTGCCTGCCCATGACGCCCGTGATTTCGTTTTCGCAAAAAAATATGGCCTGCCTATTCGGGTGGTTGTCGCGCCGCCGGATTGGGACGGTGGCGACCTCGAAGATGCGTATCTTGCTGAAGGGGCACAGGTTAACTCAGGAGAATTTGACGGCCTGTCTAGCTTTGAAGGATTGCAGAAAATAGCCGACCATATCGAAGCGCAAGGCTGGGGCGAACGCAAGGTCAACTACCGAATGCGAGACTGGCTTGTCTCCCGTCAGCGATACTGGGGCACGCCCATACCGATCATCTACTGCCCGGAGTGCGGAGAAGTTCCGGTTCCAGATGATGAATTGCCTGTTGTGCTGCCAGAAGACGCTGAATTTTTGCCGACGGGTGAGTCTCCTCTGGCTTTACACGAAGGGTTCGTCAATGTTCCATGCCCAGATTGTGGACGGCCATCCAAGCGGGAGACAGACACGATGGACACATTCGTGGACTCATCGTGGTATTTCCTGAGATACGCCAGCGCCGGATTCCAGGATGGGCCATTCGACCCCGAAGCGATCAAAAAATGGAACCCCGTTGACCAGTACACAGGCGGCGTGGAGCACGCGGTGATGCACCTGCTCTACGCTCGTTTCTTCACAAAAGCGCTGCGAGACCTGGGGTTGATTGCTTTTGACGAGCCGTTCGTTCGGCTATTCAACCAGGGGACGATCATCTACCAGCACCAGAAGATGAGCAAGTCACGGGGCAATGTTATCGCTCCCGACGACTACGTGAGCGAGGTCGGCGCGGACGTGGTGCGTTCGTACCTGATGTTCCTCGGTCCGTGGGAGGCTGGCGGCGACTGGAGCGATTCGGGTATCAATGGGGTCGCGCGCTGGGCGAATCGAGTCTGGGAGGTCGCGAATCGTGACTCATCAGAGTTGGACCACAGCCCTGTAAACGAAAACTCTGTACGCGACGTTCAGCGTGCCCTGCACAAGACAATCAAGAAAGTCTCCGACGACATGGACAACTTCAAGTTCAACACCGCCATTGCTTCGTTGATGGAGTTAACTAACACACTGACTCAAGCATGGGAGCGCTCGGACCTGACGTCGGACGCCTGGAACAAAGCCGTCAACAATCTGGTGGCAATGATGGCGCCTATTACCCCATACCTGTCAGAAGAACTTTGGGAGGCGACGGGCCACGAATCCAGCGTTCATACCCAATCATGGCCTGAATGGGACGAATCGCTGGCCGCCGACGAGACGATCACGTTAGTGGTTCAGGTCAACGGTCGGCTGAGAGACCGAATCGAAGTTCCGGTCGGAATCGACGAAGACACCGCCAAGGAGACCGCTCTTTCCAGCCCAAAAATCCAGCCTCATATCGAGGGCTTTAACGTGTCGAAAGTCATATATGTGCCAGGCCGGTTGGTGAACATCGTGGCTGGCTAGAATCTAGACCGCTACGCAATCACTTTGAACGAGTACCGCGTCGAGTTCAGGTCTCCTTCGGCGAATCGGTTCATTCTCAACGAGGAAATGTCCAAAAGTTTTGCATCGCCTTCCAGGATTAATTCGGACACGGCGACGCCGATGGCAGGGGCCAGTTTGAATCCGTGTCCGCTGAATCCTGTGCAGATGTACAGGCCCTCGATGCCGTCTACTTTGTCTACGACCTGATGGAGGTCGGGTGTTGTGGTATAAAGACCTGCATAACCTGTGAATAGTTCGGCGTCCTCGATGCCAGGCAGGCGCTTGGCGAGACGACCCCAGATGTCCTGAACAAAGTCCATAGTCGCTCTGGGGTTGTAGGCGTCTGGGTTGGCCTCTTCCTCGCGGTTGCCGTTGCCGACCAACGTGAGGTCGGGGCCTTCGGGCCGGAAATATATGAGATTGCTCATGTCTCCGCCGCCCGGATGGTTGGGAATAGCGTCTGTTATGCGTCTCAGGAGGATGACCTCGTGACGTGTCGGTTTCAGCGGCAGTTTGATCCCCAGATGCTTAAGGAATCTACTCGACCACGGGCCGGTGGCTATGACCACGGTACTGGTTTCGTATCGCTCGTTGGCAGTTTCCACTGCTGACACGTGACCAGCGGTAATTTCAACTCGTGTGGCAGGCGATTCCAAAATCACGCGGGCGCCTGACTCTCTTGCACGGGTCGAGTACGCCAACGCAGTCGCGGACGGATCGCCGTGACCAGATTCAGATTCCCAGGCGAACGCTTCTGACTCCTCCAGGCGAAATGCGGGGGCCAATTCTCGCGCTTCCTGCATCGAGACGATCTCCGTGGCGATCCCAATTTTTTGTTGCATCTCGATGTTCTGCCGAAATGCGTCTTTGGCATCGTCAGGCACAAAAACCATATAGCCAGTCTTCACAAATCCAACTTGGCCACCTCCGACCAGCGAGTCCCAGTCTCGAAAAATCTTCAAGGACTCCCACGCCAACCGCGCGTTCACCTCGGTGGAATAGTGCATCCTGATGGCACCAGAGGACCGGCCCGTAGAGCCTGAACCGAGCGTGTCGCGTTCTAATAGAATCGGAGATTTAACGCCCCTTGAAACCAGATTATACAGGATGCTGGTTCCCATTACTCCGCCACCGATGATTACGGCTTCGGTAGTTACGGTCATGTGCTTGCCTCTATGCCTGCGCTGTGAATCAATTTCGCATATAATACGCCCCGCATTAAAGACTTTACAAAATAACAACCAGGAGCGCTGGATATGGAATACAAAATCACTGTCCTGCCGGGGGATGGCATTGGGCCGGAGGTCATTGACGAATCGGTGAAGGTTTTGGAAGCCGTGGGTAGAAGGTTTGGCCA
>PAIW01000011.1 GCA_002710885.1 Chloroflexota bacterium
TCAGACTGTCTAGATCGCCGATTCGCCAGGGATTCGACCAATTGCGCCACGTTTCCTGAGCTGGTCAAAACGTGCTTGAGAACCTCAAGAATGCTCCATTCGTCTTCGTTGATCTTGAACGCCGCCTGTTCGTCGTTCACTCCGTCAAGCGAGTCCAATAACTGCAATCGAGCCTTCACCGCCCGAATCCACAACTCCCGAAATGTGTACCGCTCGCCTTGAGTTCGGAGGTACATTCTGACGCGGTCAGTCTCGTTCGTCTCTGTGGTCATGTCAATAATCCTCGGTCGGTCCAACGACCAGCAATGTGTCGTCCGACTATAAACAAGCTAATCGGGCGAGTCAACTTGACTCAAAGTCGTCCAGTTCTTAGCATTAGACACGATCCGTTCAGCGCCAACAGTTGCTCAGTTTGGCGAAAACACTCCCAAAGGAAAACGTGACATGGTAAAAGCTGCAGTGCTGTACGAAACGAACCAACCGCTTGTGATTGAGGATGTAGAACAGGACCCACCAAAAGCGGGCGAGGTCCGTGTCAACACAGGCGCGGCTGGCCTGTGCGCCTCAGACATCCATATCATGCACGGCACAGCGGCAATGGCCCTGCCGGTTGTGCTTGGACACGAAGGCGCAGGCACTGTGGCCGAGGTCGGGCCAGCGGTCACCAGTGTGAAAGCCGGAGACCGTTGCATCTTGTCATTCGTCTCTAACTGCGGGCATTGCAGCATGTGTCGCTCAGGACTGCCAAACCTATGCGACACAAACATGGCAACGGGGGCAAAGCAATTTGACGGCACGGTGCGCCTACATTCCGGCGACACTGAAATCCACCAGATGGCGAAACTGGGAGTTTTCGCCGAGAGCATCGTCGTTCCCCAACAGGCCTGCCATCCCATGCCCGACGAAGTGCCAATGGATGTCGCTGCGCTGATCGGTTGCTGTGTCACAACGGGGGTAGGCGCGGTCATAAACTCGCCTGTCATAAAGCCCGGGGCGACTGTCGCGGTGTTTGGGTGCGGCGGCGTGGGTCTCAACGCCATCCAGGGCGCCAAGCTGATGAACGCAAGCCGGATCATCGCTGTGGACATCTTCGATCACAAGCTCGAATTTACCTACAAATTTGGAGCGACCGACGTCGTGAACTCCCGTGACGTCGATGCTGTGGAGGCCATCCGAGAACTGACTGGCGGCGGCGTGGATATGGCCTTCGACACCTTCGGAAGCCCGCAGACGACCGCCCAATCGGTTAACGCGCTCAGAAAAAATGGAACAGCCGTCCAGGTGGGCCTCGCCCCCATGGGAGAGACTGCGCCCATTGACATTGTGGATATGGTGAGAAACCAGAAAACGCTGACCGGCAGCTATTACGGCTCCGTCAGCCCTCATGAAACATTCAGCAAGATTGTGGACTTTTACACGCGAGGGTTGCTAGATATCGAAAGTTTGATAACCCGCCATTACAACCTTGACCAGATCAACGAAGGATTCGATGCCTTGGCACGCGGCGAAGACGCCAGAGGTGTAATCCTGTACTAGGCATGATAAAACGCAACGAGCATCAGACCGGTTCGCTTACTCGAGAAATACCGGTTGAGTCCAAACTTGTGTACCGTCGGAGGACCTGATCGCGGCACGAACGTAGCCCTCGCCTCCGGTTGGCCGATATGAGGCTCTATCGCCAGACACGCTTCACGTCGAGCGAGTTTCTATAGCCCGGATGCCTTGTTCGCGGAATTTATCGCTTCCCGATTCGTGGTCGAATCTGACGTAGTGGTAGGGGACGACAACCTCATAGAAACGCGCCCGTCTCATGATGCCTGGATCGGCGAACTGGTAGTTATCTAGAACTTCAAGAGCAAAATTCTCCCCCATGCCTTGCGCCAGGCCCACGAAGTCCAAGGCGGCATCGCCGATTCCGCAATCACCCCAGTCGATTATTCCAGCGACAGTCCCCGCTTCATAATCTATGATGACATGCTCGGTGTTCAAATCCTGGTGCACCAGAACAGGTGAGAAATCGAAATTGGATTCATCGAAAAGAAATTCCTGCCAGGTTTGCATATCCCTCGATCGGGCTTCGTGGCTGAGTTGAGGGAACACATGCTCCTCGGCAAATTGAAACAGCCGTCGATACACGTCTCTCCAACCCTCTGCCTCCCGTGGCTCCGGGTTTTCGCTCATGGGATGGTCATTCATGCCGTCCAGCGAAATGGAATGGAGTGCGCTCAACGCCTCCCCGATTCTCCGAGCCACGGGCTTCCGAGCGTCAGACTCCTCCAGTTTTTGGGCGTCCAGTCCTGAACCTTGAATCTTCGGATACCCTACAAACATCGACGGCTCGCCGGATTTTCGATTAACGACATACTTGAAGTCCGGCACTTCGACGGGCAAGGCCTCGGCCAGCATTGGCAGTATCGCTGCCTCCCATTCAAGTTGCTGTATCACGTTAGAACGCCTGGGAAATCTGAAGATCAACTCGTCGTTCACGTCCAGAACGAAATAGTCCCAGCCCATCTCGATAGATTCGTACGCGCGGATTTCTAGGCGCGGGAAATGGACTTCTACCAGCCTTATATAGTCTTCTGGCGTCATGGGATTTCGCGCCACTCCGCTATGCTATACTTCGCACCGTCATCGATAGATTCAACATAATGAACCATGACCCAACGACGGAGGAATTACGAAAAATGTTCGACATAATCATATCAGGCGGGACCGTTGTTGACGGCACGGGATCTCCGGGAATACGGGCCGACGTGGGAATTAACGGAGAGCGCATCGAATCCGTCAGTGATCTGTCACAGGCGGGAGCAAGGCGCGTCATCGACGGCACTGGTCTCACCGTCTCGCCGGGCTTCATAGACAGCCACGCCCATTCCGACGGCGTGCTGTTATGGGACCCGCAACACGCCAACGGCATCCGACAGGGTGTGACAACGGAGATACTTGGTCAAGACGGGCTGTCCTACGCTCCCCTGTCCCCGGACAATTACCGCACATACAGGCGTTACTTGTCAGGCATCCTGGGCGAGCCACCTGAAGACCTGGATATGAGCAGCGTTGAGGCGTTCCGCTCCCATTATCATAAGAAGGTCGCGATCAACACAGCCTACAACGTGGCCCACGGCGCTATAAGGCTGGAAACTCTCGGCTTCACAGACAAACCGCTTGTTGGCGACGCTCTTGAAGAGGCCAAACGGCTGGTGCGAGAGGGCATGGAGCAGGGTGCGGTTGGATTCGCCACGGGCATGTCCTACCACCCCAACGCCTGGAGCGACACCGCCGAACTGATCGAATTATGCAAGGTCGTTGCCAAGTTCGGAGGCGTGTACACCACTCACCTCAGAGATGTAAACACTGACCGAGGCTTCGGTGGCGGTCAGGTGCCCGAAGCTCTGGAAATCGGGCGGCAGTCTGGTGTGAAGGTCCACTTTTCTCACTACCGCACCCAGGCGTCCAATGCCGGTCAAGTTGCCGAGCGGATGGAGCTAATCGACAAGGCCAAGGCCGAGGGCGTGGACTGCACACTGGAGCTATACCCGTATCCGACAGGAAGTTCGTTTCCCCTCAGTTTCTTGCCCAGCTACGCTCACGAGGGCGGCCCCGATGCCATCATGGAACGCATGAAGAACCCATCAGAGCGAGTCCGCATGATCGACCATCTGGAGGCCAGCCAGGCTCGGCCTTTGAATGAGGCGGTGTTCACCTACCTGGGCAAGAACAAGGACTTGGAAGGCATGAGCCTGCCTGATGTCGCAGCGGAAAAAGGCTCTTCGCTAGCAGAGACTCTACTAGACTTGCTCATTGAAGAGGACGGGCAGATATGCTATCGAGGAGCGCCACCGGAGAGCGTCAAGACCTGGCAGCAGATAAGCCGCGACTGCGTGGAGTTCCTGTCTCGCCCTGACTACATGGTAGGCAGTGATGCCATACCTATCGGCTCTCTCCCTCACCCCCGCGCATACGGATGTTTCCCCCGGTTCTTGGGGCGTCTGAGGCGCCAGTTCCCGATTCTGACACTTGAGGGAATGGTTCAGCGGATGACTGACAACCCGGCCCGGCGCTTCGGCATCACCGACAGGGGACGAATCGAGAAGGGGTACTTCGGCGACGTTGTGGTATTCGACCCAGATCACATCATCGATAACGCCACCTACGACGACCCGACACAGTTTCCGACAGGCATCCCTTTCGTGTTGGTTAACGGTCAGGTCGCTGTGGACACCGAGCGTTGCACTGGAGTTTTGGCCGGTCATGCAGTGCCGTAGTGAATCTTGATCCTCATGCAGGGCCAATAGATTATCTTAACCAGGACGATACGTTCGAGTTCCAAGTGGGCTTGGCCACGTTGCAGCCCCTTTATGCCCTACGCCGATGATCTCCGGCGTCGAAGGGATAGTCGTCGCCGCGATGCTATTCGTCGGCTCCACCGTCCTGAGCACCGTCGGATTCGGCATCGGGATGACGACCACGCCCGTGCTGTTGCTGGTGTTCGATCCTCAGACCGCTGTGGTCGTGGTAAACACCATATCGATCCTTCTGTTCGGCTTTATCATCTACCAGAACCGAGCAGAGATTCCGTACCGGGCCGTCGTGCCGTGGGGACTTGCTGGTCTCGTTGGAGTGCCTATCGGGGTCTTCGTTCTAAGCTCCGCCAACGCCAGTTTTCTACGTATCGGGATAACCGCGCTGATTATCGTTCTCACCGTAGTGACGGCGTTGAATCTTCAAAGCGTCATCCCTCGATGGCGGTGGTTCGGATTTCTGGTCGCGGCGGTGGTTTCGGCGCTCCTCAACTCGCTGGGAATCGGCGGGCCTTTGATGGCTCTTTATATCCTGGGGCAAGGTTGGTCACGTAACGCGCTGCGCGGGTCATTGGCCTTCTACTTCGTCGTCGTCGAGGCATCGGGTGTTGTGGGATATGGGATAACCGGCCTGCTCACCAGAGAGCGTGTCGTCCTGATTCTCATAACTATAATCCCGGTGATCCTGGGTTTCTGGCTGGCGACTTTTCTGGTGCGGCACATGAACGAGGCGGTGTTCCGGCGCGCCGTCGTGGCCGTGATCATAACCACCAGCCTCATGGTGCTCGCCCGCGAAGTGTCGAGCCTTTGAGTCACTGATATCTAAAAACTTGGTTCTCGTAATCGTATCTCAGTTGTGCCAATTCGTGTGTCTCAAGGCGCAACGTCCAGATCTTAGGCTTCCGGCGGGCACAGCAGCAGGTTCGGTGTTTTTGGAAACTCCAAGTTGCCTAGAAGCCAGCTATTCGGTGGAGTGTATATGTCTGCGAAATATGCATCGTTGTAGTGATGTATCGCGAAACCTCGGAAGCTGGGGTTGATCGACTGGCGCTCAAATACGCACCCCAGCTCAAGGTTCATTCCGTTCTGCCCTTCTTCAAAGAACGTGACTGATGCATTGCCGCATTCTCCTGAGCCCGTTCCTGTCGCACCGTTCGAAGTTTCAATACCTGTGACAATGAGATCCACGTGGCTCTGGGAATCTGCTTAGGCTACTTCGTTAGCGCTCCGATCAATTGACATGGCTGCCATGTGCCCGTAGCAGATGGGTTGCACAGCTCCAAGGAATTGACACCACGATGCCTCCCGAATACACTCTTGCAGCCAACAAAACGCCAAGACCGGGAGTAGACAACACTATGTATCCTAGCAATATCAAACAACGAATCCAGAACAACGAAGTCCTGCTCAGCACCGCGTTTTTCGGCAGGGAGCCCCATGTCGCTTCTGCCATCTATCAGACCGGCCCCGACTGGGTGTGGATAGACCAGGAACACAGCATCTGGGGCACTGAGTCCGTGGGCTTGATGTGCGTAATGGCCCGGCAGGCTGGCGTCGCCGCTGGGATCCGTGGGCCGTGGAACACTCCCGGCGACATCAAAAAGGCCTACGACTCTGGGGCCGTGGGCGTCATGGTCCCCCAGGTGGACAATCCAGAGGAACTTCGGGACGCCGTGCGTTACGCCAAGTATCCGCCCATCGGAGAACGAGGCATCGCTCCGTGGTTCGCCGCCCCTCTTGGCATCACCGTTCCAGAAGTAATCGAACATGCCAACTCGGAGACAATCCTCATCATCCAGATGGAGAGCGTCGAGGCTTACGAAAAGCTGGACGAAATTCTCGCTGTTGAACACTACGATGTTCTGCTAGTCGGCCCCGCTGACCTATCAGCATCTCTCGGCGTGTCTGGGCAGATTCACCACTCCAAAGTCGAAAACGTGATGGTTGACGTTGCCAAAAGGGCCAAGGCAAAAGGCAAAATGCTAGCCTGCACCTTCGCCGACCCTGAGGACGCACGACGGTGGATTCGTGAAGGTTACCGCATGATGAATGTGAGCAGCACGCTCGCTCTCGGCACCATCCAAACTCAGAAGATTTTCGAGGAATTTCGCGAAGAGTTTAAGTAAGCGGGGTTTCTGGAATGGCACATGAGGGACTGACAGTGTCAGGCGTCGATAAGTTGTTTTCGATGGTTGAGTGTGACCCGGCCTTCAGGAATTGCAGTTTCGACGGCGCAGATCTGGCTGGCTTCTACGCCGAGGAGCTAGAGTTCGAGGAGTGTTCCCTCAGGGGCTGCGACTTGTCTGATCTCTCGTGTGAAAGCCTGCAGATTTCCAATTCGAATCTCGAACACGCGATTTTTGAGAGTGCAGACATCCTTCAATCGGAATTCGTCAAGTGTGTCGGAGGCTCGGCCAACTTTCAAAACGCCAAAATGAACTTCGCGAGAATAATCGACTCTGACCTGTCGTCGTCAATATTCAATTGGGCCAACCTGTCTGGAGCCGACCTGTCCGGCTCCAGATTGATGGGCATAGATTTCACTGAGACGAACATCGACTCCACACGATTGGATGGCGCCAACTTGGGGTTATGTTCGCTCCGGCTGAAAGATTTCAAGAAACGCAGGTTCGTAGGGGTCAATTTCTCGGAGGCCGATATCACCGGGTGCGATTTCTCGCTGTGCGAGTTTGAAGACTGCCATCTGGAGGGCGCTGTCATTTCACCGGAGACCACATTCAACAACGCCGACCTACGAGGCGCCACGTTTGTAGGCTCGGAATTGTGTGTCGCGCGCCTGCAAGGGGCTGTGATAACCTCCAACCAGGCAAGTTCCATGCTATTCGACAGATACGGGATCGTGGTCGCTGGCAATCTAGATGCGTGACGCGTCGCAGCGCGGAGATTACAAGAATTTCCCCACTAACTCTCCGGCGATTCCCGTATAGTCAGAGGGAGTCATTTCCGCCAATCGCGCTTTGTCGGCTTCTGGCAGGTCAAGAGATATTATGAAGTTACGCATCCCTTCTTGATCGATGGCTTTGCCTCTGGAAAACGATTTTAGCTGTTCGTACGCATCACCGAAACCATGCTTACGCATGACTGTCTGCACTGCCTCGGTCAGCACCTCCCAGGCTTCGTCAAGCTCGCGACTCAGCAGCGCCTTGTCAACCTCGACGCGGCTCAAACCTCGTATGGCAGACTTCATGCCAACGAGGCTGTGGCCCACCGCCGGGCCGACGTTCCGAAGCGCCGACGAATCGGACAGGTCTCGTTGAAGTCGCGAAATCGGCAATTTGGTCGTCAGATGTTCAAATAGCGAGTTGCTGATCCCTAGATTGGCCTCCGAGTTCTCGAAGTTGATCGGATTGACCTTGTGGGGCATGGTCGATGACCCTACCTCGCCTGCCACTGTTTTCTGCTTAAAAACGCCTAGAGAAATATACGCCCACATATCCCGGTCAAAGTCTAGCGTGATCGTATTGAACCGAATTAGGGCGTGGAACACCTCGGCCATGTAATCGTGAGGCTCGATCTGTGTCGTCAAAGGGTTGTGGATCAACCCAAGACGCTCAACGAACGCCTTCGATATGTCGTTCCACGGGGCGTCTGGATATGCAACGGCGTGAGCGTTATGCGCCCCGACAGCCCCGTTGAACTTCCCCAGAAATTCTGCGTTCTCAATCTGCTTTAGTTGACGCCTCCATCGGTGGACGAACACGGCCATCTCTTTGCCCAGGGTCGTTGGCGTGGCAGGCTGACCATGGGTTCGAGCCAACAGCGCCGTGTCCGCGTGATCCCTGGCCAGCGAGACAACGCCTTCGACGAGCGATTCCGCCGAGGGAATCCACTCTGTCGCGATACCTTCCTTCAGCATTAGCGCATACGACAGGTTATTGATGTCCTCAGACGTACAGCAAAAGTGTATCCACTGCGTAACGTCCTCTAGTGATGTGCCTTGGAGTTTTTCCTGAATGTAATACTCGACGGCTTTGACGTCGTGGTTCGTGGTTCGCTCAATTTCAGTGACCCTTAGGGCCGCGTCGTCGTCAAAGTCCGCCACGAGGCCGCGAAGAAGTTCTATTTCGTCTACCGACAGGTTGCGCATGTCGCTGATGTGGGCAAGCTCGGCCATCTCAATCAGCCATTCAACCTCCACCATGACACGATGCTTTATCAACGCCCACTCAGAAAGGCTGTCGGCGAGACCTGTTATCTGTGTCGTGTATCTTCCGTCCAGCGGAGTTATCGAACGAATCGACATTTTAGTATTGTCCTCACCTTTGCGGCGCGTGGTTCCGTTTGCTTGCGATGCTCATACATTTTAAGCGACAGACGCTTCAGGCTCAATCGGTGATCCGCAGAAATCCAGCTTGTTCTCCATCCGCTCACACAATACAATACGCCCGCAAACCCATCCCACGCCAGAGGAGAACTTGTGAAAATCACTAAAGTCGAGGCTATCGGCGTCTCGCGATACCTGTACGCGAAGATTCACACCGACGAGGGAATTACAGGGCTGGGCGAGTCTGGAGCCTGGGGTTATCTGGAAGCGTCAAAATCTGCAATCGAGCTGTTCGGGCGATACCTGGTGGGCAAAGATCCACTGCGCATTGAACATCACTGGCAGTATATGTACCGATTCAGCCACTTCCGAGGTGCCGCCATCATGGGCGCTCTCAGCGCATTGGACATTGCGATGTGGGACATTATGGGGAAGAATTTCGGGGTCCCCGTCCATCAGCTATTGGGCGGCAAGACGCGCGACAAGGCTCGTGTCTATTACCATGTGTTCGGAGACACAAGGGAAAGGCTGGTCCAGGGCATCAAGGACGCCAAAGAGCTTGGGTTCACGGCCGTCGGCCATCTGACGCCGTTCCTCGACGAGTCTCGCGACGTTCCTTACTTCAAGACCCACGCCAACAAGATCGGCGACGCCATCGACACCGTCGGCGCGTACCGAGACGCCGTGGGCAACGACGTTGACCTTTGTATCGAGATTCACCGCCGCCTCACCCCAGCAGAGGCGATCGCTCTGGGCCGCGGTATCGAGCAGTATAACCCCTACTTCTACGAAGACCCAATTTTGCCTGAAAATTTCGACGCGATGGGTTTGGTGGCGCAACATATCAATATCCCTATCGCCACCGGCGAAAGACTGCACACCATCCACGAGTTCGAGATGCTCTTGAAGCGGGGCGCTGTCCAGTACGTGCGTCCAGACGTATGCATGGTTGGCGGAATCACCCACGCCAAGAAAATCGCGGCCATCGCCGAGGCCCACTACGTCGGCGTCGTGCCTCACAACCCGCTGAGTCCTGTCAGCACAGCTGCCTGCCTTCAGATTGCGGCGTCCATCCCTAACTTTGCGCTCCAAGAGTACCCGATTGGAGAAGGCGAAGCTCCGAAAACCGAAATCGTGAAATCCGCAGTCAGGCAGGAGAACGGATACTTGATCGTTCCCGACGCTCCTGGTATTGGTGTCGAGCTAGCAGACGACGCAGGGGAAAAACACCCGTTCACGCCTCGTGTAGTCTCAACCAGGCTCCACGAGGATGGTTCTGTAATCGACCAGTAGAGAGCACCAATTCGGCAGATCAACATATCGAAATCCGCCCCATCACTGAAGACGAATGGCCCGATTGGGAACACTCTGCCGCACGGGTGTTCGGCGAGCATTCCGATCCAGTCATGCAGGCGTTCATTCGGTCCATCACCGAGATCGAACGGACATTGGGCGCTTTCCAAAATGGCAGAGTCGTTGGTTCAGCCACCGCCCATACTTTTAAACTGACTGTGCCGGGGGCGCGTGTGCCGTTTCCGTTTGTGGATATTGTGACCGTACAGCCTACGCATCGGAGACGGGGTCTGCTGACTCGGATGATGAGACAGTAGCTGGAAGAATTTCGAGAACGCGGGGAGTTTGTGGCAGGCCTCACCCCATCGGAAAGCTCAATCTATTCACGATAAAGATGGAGCATTGCCGTTTGGGGCGAGGATTGGAGCATCTCCCGTGAACAAACCATCATGTCGCGTGCCCCAACGCCGTCTGGGGAAACTCGGTTTGTCGATCCAGACGAGATGCGCCAAAACTGGTCTGGAGTTTATGATCGAGTCCGGCGCGATCGAGTCGGCATGTTTAATATTTCTGACGCTTGGTGGGAAGGTTTCTCACAGGACCCATTGCCGCCGCGGCGGCGGGCTTCCGCGTTCTTCCATGTGGCCTAAGAGGAGAACGAAGTTCCACAGGGATTCGTGACCTACCGACTCAGGAACAATATCGTAGGAGGCATAATACTGCTGGACGCAACACCAGAGGCGGAGACGGCCCTTTGGAGTTATTGCTTCGGCATCCACCTGATGACTTCGTGCGACCTTCAGATGATCCTCTGCCGTGGCTGCTGGCGAATACCCGAGGGCTTGAGAGTAAAGCGCAGGACCTCATGTGGCTCAGTATGGTCGAAGTTCCTAGGGCCCTCCAAGCGAGAAGCTACGATGCATAGGCGAGCGCCGTGATCCATATTCGCGACGATTTCTGTCCGTGGGATCAGGGTTGTTACAAGTTGATTGTCTCGCCGGATGGCTCGACCTGCCAACCAACGACCCAGGCGCCAGACCTGAGCTGACATTTCAGACCTAGGAGCTGTTTACCTCGGCGGCCCGTCACTCGGAACCCTAATGAGGACTGGCCGGATTCAGGAATTGAAATCTGGAATTGTCTCCCAATTGGACAGAGCATTCGCAGTCGAACGACAGCCGTGGATGGTCGATGACTAGAGTCCTACCGTGTCGCAATCGGCGTGTGCTAGAATTACTTGTCGCGGCGCGGTAGCATTTCAACGTGACAGGCCACGAGTTCGATAATACCAAAACGCAGCCAACGCCAGAGACGTAACCCTGCGTCAGATCACAGGAGCGACCCTCAATGGATGTAAAAAGTATCAAACTTTCAGCGAGAACGATAGTTGGAAAGAAAGTAGCCTTGCTCAGGCGCAAAGGCATTGTGCCGGTGCATGTTTATGGAACCCAGGCCGAATCCATCTCGGCACAGGTCGAAGATCAGACCCTGAATCGCCTACTGCTTGAGGTCGGCTCCAACATCCCTGTCTCTGTCGAGGTAGAAGGTCAGGATGGCGCAGACATCTGCTTTGTCCGCGAGGTTCAGCGACACCCGGTTAAAGAGTCGATCCTTCATGTCGACTTCCTCCGTGTGGACGTCAGCCAGACGATCACCGCCCAGGTTCCGGTTGTCTTCGAAGGAACGGCACCAGGCATAACCCAAATGGGTGGAGTTTTGCTCCAAAACTTCCAGTCACTGCTCGTTGAAGCGCTGCCGATGGAGATTCCGGCGGCGTTCAACATCGATATTTCGGGACTGATTGACTTTGAAGTGACGATCCAGGTCTCCGACGTGGAGAGTCCGGAAAATGTCTCGATTCTTAATGACCCCGACGCTCTAGTAGTCAGAGTGACCGCGCCAAGAATCGAAATCGTCGAGGAAGAAGAAGAGATCGAAGGCGAAGAAGGTCTCGAAGGCGAAGAGGGCGAAGGCGAAGAGGGCGAAGGCGAGGAAGAATCAGAAGAGTAATTCGTTTCCCAACTCACCCGATCATCACACGAACGGGGAGTGGCATCGCGTTGATGCCACTCCCCTTCCTCGTTTCTGTCAAGGCCGTTTCGTGCGCTTACCTTACTCGGTGCGGCGCAAGGGCTTCTTCGTTCAGGTCGATTCCGAACCCAGGACGGTCCGGCGGACTGACAAACCCGTCATTGACTTCGAGGGGCTCCAGGAACGTCTTGTCCCACATCGGGTCTGTAGAGCCACGGTAGTATTCGACCGTCAAACCGTTGGGGATGGCGCAGACGAGATGAACGTGAATCTCCTGCTTGCCGTGGGGCGCGACGTGGAGATCGTGAGATTGAGCCATCGCCGCCACTTTCATGAACTCTGTCACTCCACCCATAATCAGGCCGTCGGGCTGGAGAATGTCACAGCAACGACCCTCGATCAGCTCACGGAATCCGTAGCGAGTGTACTCGTTTTCGCCAGTGGCTATTGGTATTGTCGTTGACTGACTGATTAGTTGGTGACCTTTGTAATCGTCAGGATTCACCGGTTCCTCGAACCAGAACACGTCGTAAGGCTCCATCTTGCGGGCGATCTCTATAGCCTCATAGTGACGATAGGCGCAGTTAGCGTCCACCATGACTTTAACGTCTGGGCCCACCGTTTCTCGCACCACCCGGACACGCTCCACATCTTCGTTAATCGGCGCGCCGCCGATCTTCATTTTGATCGCGTTTGCGCCCATCCCGACGCTCTCCTCCATCTCCTCAGCCAGTTCCTTCAGGCCCTTGCCTTCCTCATAGTAACCTCCAGCGATGTACACCGGCACCTTGTCAGCAAAGCCGCCCAGCAGCTTATACACAGGTTTGCCAACCGCCCTGCCCTTAAGGTCCCAGAGAGCGATATCTATGCCGCTAATCACCCGAGTTGTGATGCCTCGCCTGCCGACGAGCTTGGGCTGCCACATAGCGTCCCAGATTCGCTCAGTGTCGAAAGGGTCCTGGCCCACGACAAACTGCTTAAAGTGATCGAGAATGACCGAGCCGATCTCTTCGGCGCCCTGCACCCCGCCGGCCAGTCCGATTCCGGTGATGCCTTCGTCAGTCTCGACCTTCACAACGTTAAGCCCAGACGTCGGGTAGACATACATGCCATTTCGGATGGGCACCGTTCTGTCCCATCTATAGGTCTCCATCCTCAAATCGGTAATTTTCATTCTGTCAGTCCTCTCGATAATTTGGCGCAAATTTAATTGGCTTTAAAATTTCTTTTCTATGATCGCAACATACTCCGGCCCATCCGAATCTATGGTCCGTCTCAACGTCCAATTGGTCCCA
>PAIW01000012.1 GCA_002710885.1 Chloroflexota bacterium
AATTTTCTGGTTCCGACACACCTGTCATCAAAGGGAACGTCGATCAACGGCCTGGCGAGCGTCTGTACCACGTGCCGGGGAGCCTATTCTACTCTACCACTGTCGTCGAGCCAGGACGAGGAGACCGCTGGTTTTGCACCGAAGCCGAGGCGCAGGCTCTGGGTTGGAAAAGGTCCAAGCGGTAGGAAATCTTTAGAATTGAGTGTATTTGGGAATTTTGTCTCTTGCAGGCTCAGGTAGGAGGCAATGCTATACTTCCCGGACTACCTAAAGACAGGTGGTCAGGATTTCAGGTATCAGACGTCGGGAAGACACGCTTTCAGCCATCACCCAACTCGCCATTCTGAGCCCGCAGACGAATAAACTGGTCGAAAGTAAGATGGCGATTGTTCGGGAAGCGACCAGACGCTTAGCTTAGTTTCAGCTTGGCGACACTCGAAAATATCCATCGGAGGAGCAGTGTTTTCACACCTGCACGTTCACACTGAATACAGCATGCTGGACGGCCTGAGCCGTTTGGAACCCCTCGTCGCCCGCGCCGCCGATCTTGGCATGAATAGTCTCGCCATTACCGACCACGGCGGGATGTACGGGGCCATCGACTTCTACAAGATCGCAAAAGCCGCCGGAATCAAACCGATTATCGGCTGTGAGATGTATGTCGCTCCCAAAAGTCGGCACGAACGCAATCCCAACGAGAAAACTCCTTACCATATGACAGTCCTTGCAAAGAGTAATCGCGGTTATCAGAACTTGATCAAACTGGTGACCAAGTCCCACCTGGAAGGGTTCTACTATCGACCCAGGGTGGACCGTGAAATACTGGAGCAATACAGTGAAGACCTGATTGTCATGTCTGGTTGCCCCAGCGGCGAGGTTCCGTCGCTGATCACCCAGGGCCGGATGGACGAGGCCAGGGCCGCAGCCGCCTGGTACAAAGAGGTGTTCGACGACTATTATCTGGAGTTTATGGAACATGGCGACGTTCCCGAACTGCCAGCCATCAATCAAGGGCTAATGCAGTTGCGCTCCGAGTTGGACCTGCCAGTGGTGGCGACGAACGACTCTCACTATGTCCTGAAGGAAGATGCGCAACTCCAGGACATAGTGATCTGCATTCACACCAACACGAATATTAACGATGCCAAAAGAATGCGGATGGAAGAGTCGTCATATTACCTGAAAAGCCCCGAAGAGATGATGGCCCTGTATCCTCACATGCCGGAGGCTGTGACCAACACTCAACTTGTCGCGGATATGTGCGAAGTGGAGTTCGACTTCACCAAACAACGACTTCCCGAGTACGTCGTTCCCGATGGCGCCACCGCGACGGAATTTCTGGCAAAGCTGTGCTGGGACGGTTTCAAGACTCTGCTTCCACACGCCGACGAGACCTACGTTGAGCGACTCAAGTACGAGTTGGAAGTCATCAAGCAGACCAAATTCGACAACTACTTCCTGGTAGTGTGGGATATTTCGAAGTTCGTTCGTTTGCGGGACATATTCTTCGCGGTCCGAGGGAGCGCGGCGGCCAGCCTTGTGCTGTACTGCCTGGGCGTGACAGACGTTGATCCGATGCCCTACACCCTGGTGTTCGAAAGGTTTCTGAACCTTGAACGCAAGGAAATGCCTGACATCGACATGGATTTCCAGGACGATCGGCGCGAGGAGGTCATCAACTACTGTATTGACAAGTACGGTCGAGACCACGTGGCCCAGATCATCACGTTTGGAACGATGGGAGCCAAGGGCGTCCTGAGAGACGTTGGACGCGCGCTCGCGATGCCTTATGGTGATGTTGACCAGGTCGCCCGGATGATTCCAACGAAGCTGGGCATCACGCTGAATGAAGCCAAAGAGATGAACCCAGAGTTCCAGCAGGCGATCGACACCGATGAGACCGTGAAGAAACTCGTTGAAACGGCAGAAGGGTTGGAAGGTCTCACGCGACACTCCAGCACACATGCCGCCGCGGTGGTGATCTCCGAGGAACCACTGACTGACATTGTGCCTCTCCAGCGTCCGAGCAAAAACGACGAGAACAGCATGTTCACCACCACCCAGTACGCGATGGATCCCGTTGCAGCGCTGGGACTGTTGAAGATGGACTTTCTAGGCCTCGTCAACCTCACGGTGTTGGCGAAGTCCCTTGATCTGATCGCGGAGAATCAGGGCATAACTTTCAACCTGAACGACATTCCTCTGGACGACTCCAACACCTACAATCTTTTGGCCCGAGGGGAAACCGTAGGCGTGTTCCAGATGGAGGGCGGGGGCATGACCCGCAATCTCAAGGAATTGAAGCCGACATCGCTGGGAGACGTCGCCGCGATGATCGCGCTCTACCGCCCAGGTCCGATGGAGCATATCGGTACCTTCATCGACGCCAAACACGGTCGCACTGCTCCCTCATATCCGCACCCTGCGTTGGAGGAAATTCTCGAAGAGACCTACGGTGTCATTGTCTACCAGGATCAGGTGCTGCACTTGTTCCGAACTTTCGCCGGGTACTCTCTTGGCGAAGCGGACATCGTGCGGAAGGCGATGGGCAAAAAGATTCCGGCAATCATGGCCCAAGAGAAAGAGAAATTTCTGTCCGGTGGAACTAAATTGGGGTTTGATCGGGAGCTGGCCGAGCAGATATTCACGCTTATCGAACCGTTTGCGGGTTACGCGTTCAACAAAGCCCACAGCATCAGCTATGGCCTGATCACCTACTGGACGGCGTACCTGAAGGCCAACTACCCCGCGGAGTACATGGTGGCCCTGCTCAACGCCTATATGGGCAATCCTGAGCGCACTGTCAGCGCGGTCATGGACTGCCAGCGAATGAACATCCCAGTCAAATCGCCGAACATCAACACCGGCGGATCTGATTTCACGATTGTAAAACAGGAGGACGGTTCGGCTGTCATCATATTCGGAATGGCAGCGATCAAAGGCGTGGGGGCTGGCGCGATTAAGCCAATCCTTGAGTCTCGCGAGAAAGAGGGGCCGTTCGAGTCCTTTGAACATATGTGCCGTGCCGCGGACATGAACGGCCTGAAGAAGAACAACCTGGAAAGCCTGATAAAAGCGGGAACCTTCGACGATTTCGGAGACCGAGGCTCGCTGCTGTCGGTGACCGAGCGAATCCTGAGCCTGGCCCACAGCGAGGCGGGGCTCAGAGAGTCGGACCAGACTTCTATGTTCGACTTGTTCGGCGATTCCGTGCCGACTCCGCTGGCGAATATCACCCTGCCAGAAGGCAAAACCTCGGATCGCGAGACCGAAGAATGGGAGCGGGAGTTGCTCGGACTGTCCCTGTCTGGGGTGAACCATCTGGCTAACCTGTTAAGCTCTGCCGGTTCGGACACAATCGTGTTCAAGAATGACATCGAGCCTCACCAGGCAGGCAAAAAGGTTTCCATTGTGGGCCAGGTTTCCACGGTAATTCAGCGCTTCACTCGCAAGAATAAACCATTTCAAATCGCCACTGTGTCCTTGATGGACGGCACAATAGATGTGTTCGTATGGGAGGACAAGATGGAGGCGACCAAGGGTTTGTGGGAAGAAGGAAAACTGGTCGCCGTGGCCGGCACAATCAGGGTTCGAGACGACGAAATTAGCATGTCCTGTCAGGACGCTGAAGAATATTCGCCCGAAATCATCGGAAAAGTGGCATCAACAAATTCCAATGATGCAGCTGAGACGTCAGTGATCGAATCGAGTCAACCAGAAACAAACGGAACCCGAGCGCCCAAACCAGTCATCAAACCGCCGACAGAGAATGGAGTGAATGGCAGCAATGGAAATGGCGGATCGGGTGGCGCCCCATCGTTGGCCTACTCCAAGTTGGCTATTCCTCAGAGGTTGAATCTGCGAATTGTGGAATCTGACAGTGTGGCCGATGACCAACTAATGTTGGACGACATAAAGCGGCTGCTGTTGGAATTTGTCGGGGAAGACGAGGTGAGCCTTGAAATCGCGGCCCAGGGCCAGGTGTTCAGGCTGGAGTGGTCGATGGTCAAAGTCGACGCTAGCGAAGATCTGACCGTCCGGCTTCAGGACCTGCTGGGAGATTCGGGTGACGTCACCGTGGAGAACCTCGTGAATTGAGTTGGACCTATCTGACCACCGCGCCGGACCAACTGATAGCTGAAATGTGGAGCGAACTGCTGTCCTCGTATGGCGTGCGCGCCAGAGTGCGGGCTGGAGACACGCAGTCGTTCCTCGGCGTGTCCGCCTACCCGTGTCGCATACTCGTGGACGAATATGCCGTAGATCGCGCGCGGGAACTTATGAAGTCGGAGCTTGGCGTGGAGTTTTCGGACGAGTCATAACGAGCTTCAGTAAATTTGGATGAAAATGTTGTTTACGCAAGAGGGGGCGGGTTTCAAACCCACCCCCTCTGTTTTTCGATTTGCCAACCGCCATTTCACAAGCCTATAAATGTTCAGATCTGTTGGGTAAACTGGCCTACCTCAAGGTTGAGCAGCTTCCGTTTGAGTCCTAGCTGAGTCGTGCCTTTGCCGAACCCTCTTAAGCTCCCGTCGCTGGCGACGACCCGATGGCATGGGACGATGATGGCAAGGCGGTTCCTCGCCATCGACTGTCCTGCGGCTCTGGGAGCGCGCGGATTTCCTGCCTGATCAGCAAGCCATCCGTAAGTCCGGGTCTGCCCGTGAGGGATAGATTGGCATGCTTTCCACGCCGCGAGATAGAATTCGGACGCATCCTCAAGGTCCAAGGGAACGTCCTCGAAGGTTTCGGGGGCCCCCTCGAAATACCCGATTATGCGCTGGCGAAGCTCGTCAAATCGATCTGAGTCCTGGACGGCCCCAACCATCTCCGGGCCAAGCTCTTCGTAGCAAATGTCGGGGGAGTTCTGAGGGAGCGTGGCGTTTCGCAAACCTTTATCCGAGGCCAGCAGTCCCATCCAGCCGAACGGAGTCTCGAATATGTCGTAGTAGATCGTCAAGTCGGTCACCTAGCCTGTTGAGGTTGTGCGCTTGACTGAGGAATCATGCTCCTCAATCCGCGGACTATTAGTCCCATGCGAACAGTCTTCCACGCCTCCTCCATTTCTTCTAGGTCATTTTTATTCGGTTCCTGGTGACCGTACATCGACGTAGCGAATTGAGAAGCTATTTTTCTCGATCCCACGGCGGCATTCGGCGACGCGAGACCAATTGCGGCAGCATGTTCCCAGGGGGTTTGGTGACGTTTACGGCCTACGCCGGCCAGCCAACCCAGTCGGCCCATCTTGGTGTATGTCTTCTCCACTGCGGTCATGCTCCCCAACCCGAAATTCCAGGCGATTTGGGAGATTATGAATAGCACGATTAATGTGCCCAAAATAATGCCACCCGGCTTCAAGTAGGGCGTGACGTCGAAAGTGAATGCGTCGCCAAAGCCTTGTGAGACACCCGGATAGTCAGGCACCTGTTCGACGAAGGGATCAATTTCATCAGGGATATTGAAATCGTCAAGGTCGGCGTCAAGATCAGTATCAGACGAGGAGAAAGCAGCTCCACCACCAATTGCGCGCGCCTGAAGCGGCCAATTTGGAGTTGGCTCGAAGTCTATCCAGCCAAAGTCTGGGAAGTAAACCTGCACCCAACCGTGGCTGTCGGAATCTCTGACGAACCTCTGGTCTGAGTTCGCCGCGGCCTCGCCCGGAGCGTATCCGGCTGCAAGGCGCGCGGGGACACCGGCGGCCCGCAACAGCACGGCCATCGACGATCCAAAGTAGTCGGAATATCCGATCTTGGATTCAAATAGGAAATGGTCCACGCCGTCTGTGCCTCGAGGTGGAGCGTCAATATCCTGGGAATACACGAAACCCGATTCTCGCAGATAGTTTTGGACGGCCACTGCCTTGTCGTAGGGGTTGTCTGCGTTGGCGGTGACGGATTGCGCCAGGTCGCGCACTCTCTGCGGCAGCGTGGACGGCAGTTGAACGTAGTGGTCAGTTATGAAACTGCTGTAATCGGTGTCGGCTTCTTGCAGATCGTCGTCAGTCGCAATCGATACGAGTGACACCATGCTGTATGGTTGCGTTTCAGGAAGTTCATCTTTGAATTGCCATGCGACGAGGTCCGGCGCAATGGATGCCTTGCGTTGGAGTGTGAAAAATTCCACCCGTCCTTTGGCGCCTTCCTGGGTATCGACCAGCAAAAGATCGCTCGGAAGTAGGCCCGTGATGAGTCGGTTGGCAACGCTCGCGTCCGGCAACCGCGTTTGAGTCCTGATTCGCGACGCAAATTCCTGAATGTCTTTCGGGTAATCTACATCGAAAGTGTTGTCGTTTACGTCAATAACGAACTTTCTCGGGGCTAGCGATTCCGCAACTGCCGGTAGGCTTACCCAATCGAATCCTCCTCCGGTCAAAAACTTGTTGGTGTCAAAACCAAGCTGGACGGTCTGGACGACGTCGGTGCGTTTGAGGCTATCCATAGTAGGAGGAGGCAGGATTCCAGGCCCGATGTCGATGCGCTCCGTTTCAGTTGCTATCCAACCCTGAGACGTGTAGTAATTATACGCTTGGGAAAGCCAATATGAGGGGTATTCACTGTTGGTCCACGCAACGACCTCTCCACCGAACGATATTTTGCCCATGAACGGCAGGGTCTTTCCGAAAAAGCGGCCTGATGTGTCCATTCTGGACGGAATTGTCGAGAATAGTCGAACGAATACATCCTCCATTGAGGAGACTGGCGTCCGCCCAGTTCTCCAAATGTCTACAACTGGCTGTGAAACGATGATTTTGAGGGGCAGGATCGCGGCAAACACGATCACTATGATGCTGAACCAAAGGGTCGCGTGGAGCGTCAACCACCCGCTGTTTGGAGTGAATCGGAAGCTGCGCTTGCGCCAAAATTCGTGCCGCTGTACGATGCTCATTCTCACGACGAGAAGCATGGCAATCAGGACGAATATAAAGAACCGGGACCCGAACCGTTCAGGCAAAAAACTCAGGTTGGTCAACATGGCAGTTCCGCCGAATACCACGGCGAACCAGATGTTGTCGTATCTGAATATTAGAAATGAACTGAGAAATCCGAGCATCCAGGCAGCCGAGATGAGGATCAGTGAGAATGGCATCAGGTCCGTGCTTATGCCGCCGTTATTTGCGGCGTCGTACCAGACATCAAGCCGCGTGAAAATCTCCCTTAAACCATCTGTTATCGAATCTTGATTCTCAGCCAATGATGCGGATTGCCAGACGACGACGACGCCACCCAATACCACGCCGAAAGGCAGCATCAGGAACCAGGGCAGTCGCAATTTTGCGAATAACAAGCCTATGAGGGCTGAGACAAATAATATCGTTGTCAAGCTGGGCGTCTCCACCCAGTCCCCGACGGTGACTGAGTCACCGATTATGAGGAGCAAGAATATGAGTATTGCGAACGTGGCCCAACCCTGGCTGGGATTGAATCTGCTATAGAACACACGTATCGGGTGCTTGGTGTTCGGCGTTGGTGGGTCCTGGTGTCGGCGACCGGTCATTAGTGAGGCAGCTTCTGAATTACTCATGATGCCGCCTCCGCCGCCGCGCCAGGAATGGTGTAGGCGCTGCTCAAAGCTACCGGTATGTTGTCCCCCTGCCGAATTAGGTAAGGCGAGATGCCGATGTCGTATAGCTTCGGAATTACCGCCATCGAATCGAACATGCCTCCGAAACTTTGACTGTCCAACAATATCACGGCTACTCTCACGCGACGGCGAGACAACTCCCTCAGGGCAGAGACCCATTCCAGGTGATGAGATGACGTGATTACGACTAGCGAACTGTGGTATCCCCACAATTGTTCTTCCATTGGAAGAAGCTGTTCCAAGGGGATGTCTCCCTCGGCTTTGCTCATCGCCAAAAATTCCATAATCCGGTCGAATTGCCCGGCGCCGGTTTCCGCCGGAAGCATGTAACGTTGATCTCCGTAGGCGACAAGCCCTGCGGGCAATTGCGCGTCCAGATATTTGCTTGCCAGCGACGCCGCGACGGACACGGCGTATTCGTCAGTGCTTTCGTCCAACTCCCCTGCCTGCACGTCGCGGTGCAGGTCGACGAGTATCCAGACATCGCTGGACAGCCCCAGGTCAAACTCCTTGGACATCATTTTCCCCAGGCGCGCGGTGCTATTCCAATGGATGCGGCTGATGCTGTCGCCGGAGGCGTATTCCCGCACGCTTGCGGCGTGGGGAGTCAGATCGTGGGAGCGCCGTCGGGATGAACTTTCGCCCGAGAGGTAAGCCGACGGTAGGGTGAAGCCGGGAATGTCGTGGGCCTGTGGATACACCAGGAGGGTGTCGGTGCCGCCAAACGTCCGGTCTCGTCGGAAAATGCCGAAGGCGTCGGTGTTCGAGACTCGGACAGGGCCCAGGGTATAGACGCCCCGCTTGCGCGCCGGAGCCGTGCTTAACCAAGACCTGAACCCCCTGGTAGAAAGGCTGATTGCTCGGCCATTGGTGTAACCGGGCATGTCGGTCAGGTCTTCGACCTCCAGGATCGGTTTAGGCAGACTGCCGCGGTTGCGGATAGTTATTCGTTCCTCCACCACATCACCGACCCGCACTCGTTTCGAACGTCGGTCTATCGTTACCTCCATCCCCCGGAGATTGACCCAATTCCAGATGAACCCGAGAATCAGCGTCAGGCTCAGAAGGTATATCAACCTGAAAAATAGGCCGAACCCGGTTGCCATGCCCGTGAACAGGGTGATGGCGATGAGAACCAGTATCAGGTAAAACCTTTTGAGGAGGAATAACCTCGTTTCAAAAATTTGACTATCTCCTGGCTCGATCGGCTGCCTGAGCGCCGGGAACAGGGATTTCACTGACGATGTTGTCGATGATTTCGCTAGCCTTGATTCCGCGCATGCGCGC
>PAIW01000013.1 GCA_002710885.1 Chloroflexota bacterium
AGGGATGGAGTAGTTGTTGCGGAGGTTCCGTTCGCGCTTGGACCGGACAGACGCATCAAGGGTGATGCACAGCGCAGAGTAACCGGAGTCATCGGCGCGATGGGCCATAAGCTCGGTGATTTCCCTGTCTCTGTAGAAATACTGTTGGAACCAGATTTTACGAGTCGCCGCGCCGGCAACGTCTTCCATCACAACACTGGAACCAGAACTGAGGATCATCCCGACATCTGCCGCGCAGGCCGCTCTGACGGTCGCAAGTTCCGCGTCGGCATGGGCCCGGATGTGATGTCCCGCCGGACACATCATCAACGGAAAGTCTATCCGCTCTCCCAGCACCGTGGTCGACAGATCGCGCACGTCCATGTCCACCAGCATCCTGGGCCGAAGCATTATGGAGTCGAACGCCTGACGAGTTCGGCTGATGGTAATCTCATCGGTCGCGCCTCCCTCGACGAAATCCCACTCTGGTTTGGGCATGAGTTCTTTTGCCAGCGCTTCGTACTCATACAGGTTGATCGGTTTGTCGACCACGATTTCGGGCCTCCTTGTGACTTACAGGTGGCAGATCAGTCTCAGATGAGCTTGGAGTATTCATCTATCATCGGTAACACCGTGTCTTTTTCTTCCGAAGGCAGAGACAACACTGCGCGGCTCACGCCTATCGACTCCAAATGCTGTATCTCGTCGGCGTCAGGCTGGGCGCCGAATACCGTGATCGAGATCGTTGACGGGTCTCTTCCCGATTCTTCGGCCTGCTGTTTCAACGACACGATCTTTTCGGCCAGCTTGAGTCCTCCAGAGGGACGCCCTCCAATCGGCATCCAGCCGTCACCGAATTCGACAACCCGATTAAATGTTGTCGCGCCATCGCCGCCCACGATGATCGGCGGATATGGTTGTTGCACGGGTTTGGGATAACTCCAAATCTTGTCAAAGTCAACGAACTCGCCGTGGAACTCAGGCTCGTCTTTGGTCCAGATTTCCTTCATCGCCAGCATTCGTTCTCGGAGCAGCCTCATGCGGGTTCGGGGATTGGTGCCGTGATTCTCCATCTCCTCTTTGTTCCAGCCGCCGCCGATGCCAAAGAGGAACCGACCGTCCGAGAGCCGGTCAAGGCTGGCAACCTCTTTCGCCAAGACAATAGGGTCATGCTCGACCACCAGACAGATACCGGTCCCCAGCTTCAAATTCGTGGTGACTGCTGCTGCCGCAGTCAGGGCAACGAAGGGGTCATAGGTATGCCAGTACATCTTCGGGAGATCGGCGCCTCCGGGCCACGGAGATTGTCGACTGGCAGGGATATGGGTATGCTCTGGAACCCACATGGACTCGAACCCTCTGTCCTCCAGCAACTTCGCCAGATCGTCGGGTCTGATTGAGTAGTCGGTGGAGAACATTACGGCCCCAATATCCATGATTCGCTCCTTAGTAAGGTTCAGGTATCAGGCAATCAGGCGTCAGGTTGGTCCCACAGCCATTTGTCCTGATGATAACGGTGGCAGTCGAATGAGAGAAGTCGACACTTTGGAAGTCGAAGCCAAGCATATCAGCCTGAAACGTCTTCATCAATCATCAATTCGCCAGAGAATAATTTTGCGTAAGGCCTAGTCAGTAATCGGTTGTTCCTTCGAAGTCATCCTGCTACAATTGCGCCCGATTTTACTTGGATTGCCATTCACCCAAGAGAGGACGACATCATGGCTGCAAAGTTTGGATTCGGAGACTACCGGTATGAATTGGTGGAGGGATGGCCCAACTTGACCGCGGCGGGCGTTGCCTCAGATATCGCTTTGGATTCAAGTGGACGCGCCTATATTGCATGGCGCGAATGGCCCTACCCAGATGTCACAGGCGGCGCGGTGCTGATCTTCGACGAGAATGGCAAGCTGTTGGAGACATGGGGCGAAGATTTGTACACGACGCCTCACGGCATGTGGATCGGCCCCGATGACGAAATCTTCATGACTGACAGTGCCGATCACACCGTCCGCAAGTACGCCCCGTCCGGCGAGATTCTGATGACAATGGGGCAGAAGGGTGTCACCGGCGCTCCGGGCACTCCCTTCAACAGACCGACCCGCGCCGTGCTGTCGCCGTCGGGAGAAATTTTCGTCGGAGACGGCTACGGCCAAAACCGCGTGCATCGCTTTACATCTGCTGGCGAGCACATAACCTCTTGGGGAGCGGACGGCACAGGCCCCGGCCAGTTCGACCTGCCCCATGACGTGACCGTTGACTCCAACAACAACGTCTACGTCATGGACAGAGAGAACAACCGCTGTCAGGTCTTCGACCTCGAGGGCAACTTCAAAACGGAGTGGCCAAGAGTCCCAGGTCCCAACGACGCTCACCTCGACGATGACAACCTGCTCCACGTCGCCACTGGACATGAAGGAATCCACGTCATGACGCTAGACGGTGAAGTAATCGGCAAGTGGAACCAGCACGGCGAAGGCTCCGGCGAGTTCCGAGGCTACCCTCACGGCATCTGGATAGACTCTGGTTCCAACGTCTACGTCGCAGAAGTCGGCGCCCAGAATGCCATCCAAAAGTTCGCGCGGGTGTGATCGCAACTTGCTGTTTAAGTGCCAGTTGCTCACTTAGGACAAAGGCTGGACGTATCAGGATCGGTTCAGGAGATCATCGGGATCAACGGTTTCTAGGAGTATCGGAGCCAGGGTTTTGAGAATGCCCAACGTGGCGATTCGCACCGTTGGGACTGACGGGTCCCATCCCGGTGAGACCTCGCACAGGTCGAAGGCTCCCAGCATGTCGAACATGGCGAGCATGTCCATTGCCTCGAAGAACTCGTTGGTGGTGACGCCGTGGAACTCCGGCGATCCGGTGCCTGTGGACTCGTGGGCGTCGATCGCGTCGATGTCGATGCTGACGTACACGGCGTCCACGCCGTCAGCCGCCGTCTCCATCGCGTCGTTCATGATGTCGACGATGCCCTGATCTCGGCAGTCTGAAGGACGAGACCAGACCGGCGAAGTAGGGCATAACGTCTCTTTCGTAAACTGAAGACCCCATCGTTAGATCTTCTGTTGTCTTGTTGGAACATAGCGCAGTTGGCTATGAACAGTTATTGACCTCTGGACGATTAGACAATTTCGAAAGAAATATCCTGGGCGCCCTCCCACAGCACCTTGTGACCGAAGTCGATGAGATGCTCGCGGCCGTCGACGATGGTCAGAAAATGGTTTCCGGCCAGCAGCCCTACCTTACTCCCGAAAGCGGTGGAGCCATAAGGGAATAGAATCTCGGTCTCGCTGATTCCACCGGGATAAAATAATATGTCGCCCTTTGACGGATAGGACGTGTGGTTCTCGTACTGATCAATCATATTGAAATCGCCCAACGACACCCATGCTGACTCTCCACTCCATCGAGCCTGGATGATCTTCTGCCTAAAGGGCAGCAACTTCAGGAACGCCTCGCAGGTTTTGGGCGCGGCGTCCTCTGTTCGGGCAGTGAAGGTAAATGGGCCAATGATGATTTTCAAAAGTTCTGACATGATGAAATCCTTTTGTGGAGATTGCCGCCCAAATTGATCGTCCGTTTAATCCGGTGATGCAAGATGATAACAGGTTGGAGATTCGCAGTGGCATGGAATCAAACAGTGAATCATCGGCCTGCTAGAATAGCCTCACGCTGAGATTCTGAATACGTGAGGCCCTTCGAAAAATGTTCAACGCATGCGCCACCACAAAGATCGTTTGTCGGCCCAACTGTCCTCCTGGTCGACGCACCAAACCCGAGAATCGTATACGCTTCCCGACTCTGGATGATGCTTACGACGCTGGATTCCGAGCCTGCCTCGTGTGCCTTCCTGATGTCGGCCCCCCAGGCCCGTGGATGTCCAAAAAGGAACGACTCTCGGCCGGTCGGTCCGTGTGATATGATTTGGCCTCCAAACACTTCAAGGGAGGCACTATCATGCCGTTCGGAGGCAACGACTGGCTGGCTTTGACCCAGGAAGAAACCCTGGAGCCAGATATCCCTATCTGCGACCCACACCACCACTTTTGGGATTTCCGCACGCAGCGCATCCCGTATCAGAGATACCTGATTCACGAACTGGCCGACGACGTTAACAGCGGGCACAACGTGAAATCCACCGTGTTCATTGAGGCCCGGTCGATGTACCGGACTGACGGGCCTGAGGAGATGCGACCCGTCGGCGAGGTTGAGTTCGTTCAAGGTCTTGCCGCGGCCAGCGCTAGCGGACTGTACGGCCCCACTAAAATCGCGGCGGCGATCGTCGGCCACGCCAACTTGAACCTAGGAGATGCTGTCGAACCGGTGCTAGATGCATTGCAGGCAGCCAGCCCCAACAGGTTCCGGGGCATCCGGCACTCGGTGACATGGGACCCACACCCGGAGGTTGAAGTCACGTCTGCACACAGGGCAGAAGGTCAACTGCTCAGCGATAATTTCAGGGCAGGCGCGCGAGTTCTGGCCCGGATGGGCATGTCACTTGAGGCATGGATGTACTTCCCTCAGCTTCCCGAGCTTGCAGACTTCGCCAAGGCTGTCCCCGACTTGCCCATCATCTTGAACCACATCGGAGGGCTTCTGAGGGTCGGCCCCTACGCCAATCGGGACGACGAGGTGTTGGCTACCTGGCGAGAGGGACTTGCGGCGGTCGCCGAGTGTCCCAACGTCAACGTCAAGCTGGGCGGGGTCGGCATGCCCCGCACCGGGATGGACTGGCACGATCGCGACACGCCCATAGGCTCAGAGGAGTTGGCCGAGTCGATGGCCCCCTTTATGAACTACTGCATCGAACAGTTCGGTCCCGACCGCTCGATGTTTGAGAGCAACTTCCCTGTGGACAAGGTGGGATACTCCTACCACGTCATGTACAACGCCTTCAAGCGACTGTCCAGCGGTTACTCGGATTCAGAGCGCGCCAGCATGTTCCACGACACCGCCGCGAGAGTGTACAGGGTGGAGGATTAACGGTCAGAGGTTACATCTCGAACTGGTGGGTGACGGTTCACATGCTGTGATGGGCGGAACGATGGGGCAACCCCTCGATTTCGTCAGTGTGTGTGATTTGACACATACTTCAATCGACCGTCGAATCATAAACGGAAATTCTCATATCTGCTGGTAACGGTGTTGTAATACACAATATATAGGTAAAAAGGGTTGCGACTTTCGAAATCGGCGTAATATAATATTGGACAATCTGGCCCTATGATGCGTTGACACTTCGGCGTTTTCCCAGGGACAAACTTTTCGTCAGAATGTAGTGATCGCATCTCCGACGGGAAGACGCTGCGATGATGGGTCTCCGCGGCGCCGCTTCGGTTGTAACATTTCCTACACTGCATCCTTTTGGAGAGATTAATGCAAGCCTACTGCCTTAAGTGCCGTGACCACCGCGACATTAACGACGCACAACAAGTTACCCTCAAGAACGGCCGACCTGCCACTCGTGGCAAGTGCTCGGTATGCGCTGCCACAGTATTCAGGATCGGAAAAGCCTCTTAGCGCCGGTTCTGCCCCGCCAATTATCTGAGCGTGATCTGACCATCCCGAACGCCGCAGTTCCAGCGTTCGAGCACTTGCTAAGAATGCGGACCTTTTAGCCACACAGCTGTCTGAGCTACCCTCCCGGACTCGCGGTCAGCTTTCGAGTCTGACGAGAAGGTTGCTACTCCCTGTTCGATATGCCGCTGAACGATTGCTCGTCTCTCAGCCTGTGCTAGATCCGCTTTGCCGTGTGACGCTGCTTTTTCGGAATCTTCAGGTAGTCTTGGAGGATCTGATCTATGACATTCTCGCAAAGGCCTAGCTTGGGAGTGCGTGGTGGTTCGCTCCGTTGATACCCTGGAGGCGTTGAGTGTTCGGGCATCTTGCGAACGATGTCCCGATGCAACCCGAACACCGTGGCAGCTCCACGAATGCTCGTCCCTTCGATGTGGCGGGCTCGGGGAACCCGGCTATACAACTCCACTTTGTGCATCCCTTCCGCCTTATCTCAGATAAGAGAACAATGCTCTCGAGTGAAGGTTAGTGGTGGCCCACTTTGCAACTGCCACGGGCGGTCTTCATCATCACTTAACAGAGACATTATATCTTCGCCGTTTCCAGTAAATACTGTTCAGCTTGACCCGAGCTTTGCGCAAGGGAGGCTGGGCCCGGTCTCATGCTGGGTTTGGTAAGTAACTGATGGGTATTATGCTTCGACTGTTGGCACTTGGCCTGCGTTAACCTGAGCCATGATCTGCTCGATTTCTACCTGATTCGGGCCGACGAACGGGTCTGCCGACGGCAGTTGGGCCATCGTCTTCAAAAACTGGTCCAACATACCGAACGCGGGAGCCAGGTGCGCGCTGAGTATGGCCTGAGGGTTCATCTCCTTTACCACATTCAATACGCTGCCCAGTTTTTTCTCATCCGCCAAATGCACCCAAGGGTGGTTGCCCTTGTTGAACATTCCAAACCCTTCCAAAAGAGCATCGCTGGGAACATCTTGAGCGTTGGGCATAGGTTCTGGAACGAATGCCCCGAAGCAGTCGGAACTGAAAAACGCGTCGCTTTTAGGGTCGTACAAGCCCATTGTGGCTGGCGAGTCGAACAATGGCGGCCTTACGGCGTGCAAAACCCGATCTCCCACGTCCAGAGTCTCTCCAGGGTTCACCAGATGCACCATGTCTAATTTGATGTTCCAGAAGGTCTCCATGCGGGCGACGCCGATGATATTGGTGACGATTTTTGCCTTCGGCGCGCGTGCCAGCACTGCTTCCAGGTTGCCGATGTGGTCGGCATCATCGTGCGTAATCCATATCCATTGGATTTCACTGGGATCAATTATCGACTCCAGTGCGCTCATGTACTCGTCGGCCTCAATGCCCATTCCTGTGTCAACAAGCACCGGTTGTTGAGATTTGAGGACAAAGGCGTTGATTCCAAGATATCCGTGGCCGGGTATTGGCAATGGCAGGTGGGAGGGCAGAACAGTGATGTCTGAGTTAACCTGAATGGGTTTGTCCATGCGGGGGTCTCCTGGGGAGTTTGAATGAGATATTTCGAGACCCGGGTATTGTACATCAGCCCGGACATGGTTCCCATTTCAAAACCACGAGAGATTGATATGCACAGAATCCGATCTCTAACGTGGACTGGGTTCTCTTGAAACCCAGACAGTCACCGCACCCACGAGATACGCGCATATTATGGCGATGAAGGCCGGTTGGTAAGTCAGGGATACGTCGGACCAGTACCCGATCAGAACAGGGCCGAGACCGGTTCCGACGATCGTTATGGGGTAGCCTACGCCTCGGATTGCGCCGATGTGCGATTTGCCGAAGTATTTGGCCCACAGGAACTCGCTCAGCGGAATCGTGCCTCCAAAACCGAATCCGTAGAGCAGGAAACCTGATAACAAGACTGGCACCTGTCCCGTCGTCGCGGCGATCAGCATCAGCACGACGCCTGTGGCTGAAAGCGAATAAGCTGCTATCACTAGCAATCGAGGTTCGACTCGTTGAAGGCCATATCCCCAAACAACTTTGGAAGCCAGGTTGCCGAAACCGTTAACCGCCAGGGCTGTCGCGGCCATGCTTCTGGAAAATCCGACCTCTGTGGCAAAGGGTATGGCGTGCACTAGCACCGATGTTAGAGCCGTCTGGTTCAAACCGAATCCGACGATCAGAAGCCAGAACCCCCTGGTGCGGACCGCTTCGGCTCTGGTGAAGGAGCGTGCCTCTGCTGCCACTGACGCAGCGCCCGCGCTAGATGAAGACACTTCAGTGTCACCATCTGGCGACAGCCCATAGTCCTCGGGGGTTCTACGCATAACAAAAGCGATGGGGATTACTACGATGAGAACGAAAACCGCTAGGACGCTATACCCAGTTCGCCAACCGTAACTGTCTACGATAGTGGTCATCACAAACGGGGCGATCAAACCTGACAGCGAGATTCCGATTGAGCCTATCGCCAACGCCCATCCGCGCCTTCTGATGAACCATTTGCTCAGCGTGGCATTGACCACAAGCGGGCTAAACAAGTTCCAGCCGACCAATCCGGCGGCAACGTAAATGGCCAGAAACACGACGAGACTAGACTGGCGCCCCAACAGAAGCAAACATGCCGCGCTCACGACTGCTCCGACCAGCATCAGCGGGCGGGGACCTTTTGAGTCAACGATGTTGCCTGCGATAATGCCGGTCATCGCGCCCGCGCCCACGGCGAGTGATGATCCCAAAGTGAACTGCCAGACCTTCCAGCCTAGGTCATCAATGACCGGCCTCATGAATACGCCAACAATGGCCTGGCTCACGCTCATGAAGGCGAACTGGCACAGTATCGCGCCTCCGACTATCCACCAGCCGTAGTAAAGTCGGGTCATCGAGGGTTTCATAGTCTGGAGACCGAATCTATCAGGCCGGACAATGGCTACTCGCCGCGCTCGCGCTTCCAGTTCTCGAAGTCTTCTTCGATTTGGGGTGACCATTGCATGTCGATCTCGCCGGAGTTGTATTTGCCCTCCCGCAGGCTCTGGTGGCCGAACACGTCCCGAAGGCGGACGTTCTCCGAGGACACCACAACCTCTTCGGCCAGATGCGGAGGAATGAAGATTATGCCGCCTCGCGCTCCCAGGACGATGTCTCCGGGCATAGCGGTGGCCTGGCCCATACGGGCAG
>PAIW01000014.1 GCA_002710885.1 Chloroflexota bacterium
AAGCAGGGGTAGGTAGGGTTCAACGAGAGGCTGGGGTGACTCCCTTTCTAACTCTCCCCCTTCCCAAGGGGGAGAGAATGGGTTCCGAAGGGGCGAATCAGTCCCTTCCCCTTCGATGGGGGAAGGTTGGAGCCTGCCCTGAGAGCGGCCGAAGGGATGGGGGTGATGCGCTTCATCAAGACTATCGCCCGAGACGTGAAATCAGCCAGTTAGGAACCTGTCTTGGCTTAGCAATGGGCGCGAGTGTCCCCAGACTCCCTAACTTCCCCGCTGATATATCTGCAACCGGTGCCGCAAGCTATCTACTATATATATGCGTCCCTGGTCGTCCAGCTTTACGGAGGTCGGTCCCCATAGTAGTTTTTCCACGTTGGCGGAAGTTTCCCGCTGGATGTCGCTCCGTGGGGAGACCTGGGGCTCCAAGTCGGCGGCGAGGCGGGCGGCTCCTTCGTCGGGGTTGGCTTCGAAGTAGGCGGAGGCCCAGGTTGAGGTCACCGAGTCACCTCTGAACGAGTCGAGTACCTGTCCCGAAGGGCTTAACACCTGAACCCGTTCATTTCCCCAGTCACAAACGTATATGTTTCCATCGGGGTCCACAGCAATGCCAGATGGGCGGTTGAATTGTCCTTCTGCATCTCCGGAGCTACCCCATTGGCCGAGATACCTGCCCGAAGGATCGAATTTCTGCACCCGGTCGTTGCGCCAGTCCGACACATAAACGTCTCCGTCACTGTCCAAAGCGATGCCCCAAGGCATGTTGAACTGGCCGGGGCCGTCCCCCTCTTCTCCCCATTTTCCCAGGAACTGGCCGTCCTTGGTGAACTTCTGGACCCGGTTGTTCAATGAGTCGGCGAGGTAGAGGTTGTCCTCGGAATCGATGACCATGGCGGAAGGGCGGTCGATCTGACCGTCGCGGGACCCGTGCTCTCCCCATTGTCCCAACAGATCACCTGACTTGGAAAATATGGAAACGCGTTGCAGAGCTTCGTCGGCGACGTAAAGCCGATCTTCACTATCGAAGGCTACAGAGCTGGGCCACCAGAACTGCCCGTCGCCGGTGCCCCCGGTGCCAAATTCCCCCAGGTACTCTTCGTCAACGGTGCACGTGACGACCCGCTTGTAGGGCAAGCGGATGGCCACCTCCGGACCGGCCCGGTTCAGCACGTAGAGGACGCCTTGAGAATCCAATGCCACATCCACCGGGTTATTGAAACCCCGGCCCTGATTGGCTAAAAATCCGATGGTGTGGCTGTAATTGAAGCTCGTAGTTGTTGTCATATGAGGATACCCATTAGGCGTCAGTATTCAGTATCCCAGGCATGGCCCGGGGCTGACGGCTTCCTTTACGCAAGCTGGTACTCTCGGGTAGCGACAATCAGCTGCAACATGTTGGCGACTCTTTCCTCGGAGCAGGCTACCAACTCGTCGCGGTCGAAGCGGAGGTCTCCTTGGGCCGCTGCGTAGCCGGTCAGGTGCTGGCTGGTCGCCTCACCAACTTTGACGCCGCCCGCCAGATCCAAGCAACGATCAACGAATTCCTGGGGAGATAGTACGTCCTGCCCTTCCCGGATGCGGCGGATGATTTCTTTGACCCCAGGATGGCCGGGGTTTCCGACCTCTTGGGCTGCCGAATTTATCCGTTCGACCAAGCTGCCGGTGTCGATCCACTCGGTGCCGGTGTGCCAGCCTTCCACCGAGGGCGGGTTCAGTATCTCCTGGCCCATGAAATTGGCATCCATGGCCAGGCCAACGATGCTCCAGTCGGTGGATCGGTGGCTACCGGCCAGCCGGGCCGTCCCCGCCACCATCTCCGCCGGGCTCTTGACCCGGGCGAAGCGCACCTTCTCCGACTGAAAGAAGCCGGAAAGGAACATGGTGCGCATCACCGATTCTATGTTGCCGTTGGACCGTTGGAACTCGTCGGCCAGTGTCTGGATAGCCCCTTCGTCGGGTGTATCGGAGACGAAGAAGTTGTAAAGCTTGCTGGCGACGAACCAGGCGCAGGCCGGTTGGGCGCAGATTATATCGATGACATCTTCCCCGTTGAACCGGCCGGTGTGGCCCAGGAAGGTCTTGTCGGTGTCGTCGTGGTCTTCCGGGTCGTAAAGGAATTGCCAGTCGAGCCGCCCGTGGGGCCAGATGGAGTCCCGTGATGCCCGGATGCTCATGTAGTCGGCATTGGCGATCGTCCAACCGGTGAAGGCCCGAGCGCAGGACTTTACATCTGCCTCGGTATAGTTGCCGATGCCCATGGAGAATAGTTCCAGCAACTCGCGTCCGAAGTTTTCGTTGGGAGCGTCCTTGTGGTTGTCCTTGTTGTCCAGCCAAAAAATCATCGCCGGGTCTCTGGCCAGCTCCAGCAGCAGCGTGCGGAAATAACCCAGGCCGCTGCGGCGGAAAATATTGGTCTGGTTGACTACGCCCTTAGCGTGATTCAACTTGCCGTAGGCAGTGGCGAACAGTCCGTGCCAAAAGAGGGTAATCTTCTCTTGCAGGGGGCTAGTGGTGTTAATCATGCGGTACAGCCAGTAGGCTTGGGAGCTTTCGATGAGCATCAGGCTGTTTTGATCGATGTGGTAGCGCCTTACCACATCCTCATCCACTGGCAGATCTTGCGACGGATGGAGCAATTTCTCAACGGTGGCGTCATAACCCAGCTCGAGATATTCGTCCAGTTCCTGGGGAGTGGCTCCGAAGCCCGCCCGCCGGAGTAGATGGGCAGTCAGCGCCCGTTGTTCGTCCATCATATTCTGACTCCTCGTCCGGCGCAGGTTAGAGGCTGCCCGGAACGACATAATAGGGATGGGAATATTGACTTATCTGGCAGGCCCGTAGTATAGCACCAGATCCTCCGGTCCGGTCTTTCCCGATCCTAGGTGCGCTCCCAAAAGGGAAACTTGTCATTTTGCCGAACATAATTTATACTATCGCCAAAATCATGCGAATCCTTATACTAGTTTAAGTAAACACTTGAATGTGCGACCAAAATTCCCTTGACAAATACCGACGATCAGCGTTTATCTTAATAATAGCTTGGGGAAGGGGTGTGTTTTGGGGTGGATCGCATCACAGATAGGAGGTGAAGGCTAGAATTATTGCACCTATACAATTTGAGAAAAGTTTAAAAACCCGTCTAATATGGCGGGCCCCGTCCAACGGCGTTCCTGGATAGCTGAAGTGGGTAACCCCCGGTTTTTAAATATAAGTAATTATTAATTTTTCCTCATCCCGGAAAGGGACGGCATCGGCGGGGAGCGAATTCAAAATAATTTCGCAGAAGGGGTTTGGGTGTAAAGATGATGTCGACAGCTGTAAAAGTTCTTAGTGACGGAGTCATAAAACTGGATGGCGGGTCCATGTTTGGACAGGTGCCCAAGATGGCCTGGGAAAATAGTGTGGTGACGGACCGAAAAAACCGCATGACACTGGGTCTCAACTGTTTGCTACTTCAGATCAGCGGACAGAACATCTTGGTAGATACCGGAGTTGGCACAAAAGACGCCGACAACGACAAGGAAAGCCTGGGCTTGGTACCCAGCCGGTTGCTCAAAGGCCTAAAGAGCGTGGGCATGGGCCCCAAGGATATTCACGCAGTAGTCCTTACCCATCTTCATTTCGACCACAGCGGTGGATGCACGCGCTTGGACCGGGCGGGCAACGTGGTGCCGACCTTCCCGAAGGCCAAATACTACGTTCAAGAGGCCTGCTGGGACGAGGCATGTAATCCCAACGAACGGTGCCACGGCACCAATCGGGCGGACAACTTCCTTCCTATTGAGGAGAGAGGCCAACTGGAGCTTCTAGACGGCGACACCGAAATCATGCCGGGCTTGAATGTTGTGGTCACAGACGGCCACGCCAAGGGTCACCAGATGGTCATGGTCAACCACGGAGGGGAGAGAATCGTCTTCCTTGGGGACATCGTGCCTACGCCGCACCATCTGAACCTGGGAGTTATCTCGGCGTTCGACAACTCTCCGGAGACGACGCTAGAGCGGAAACGGGACCTTCTTGCTCAGGCCGAGAAGCAGGGTTGGTTGCTGGTCTTCTCCCACGGACACGACGTGAAGGCCGGTTACCTGGAACGCAAGGCAGACACCGGATACCTGCGTCCCGTCGATCTGTAAGCCTGATTTGCCCTTGTGGGGCATCTAGAACGATTTTTGCGGCTGCCTACAGGGCTCGGAGTCTTGAGAGGCAGCCGTGTTTTATTTGGGCCGGATGAGCGGCGCCGGGCTATATAATCTCTACCCGGACCTCGTCTTCCGACAAATCTTCCAGGCGGGCCGGAGTGATTGTGTTGCCCAAGTTGTCCCGGCTGCTGGTGTGGACGCGGATGTAGTTGCCTGTAAGTCCCCGCCACTTGGTGCCGCCTTCATGTTTCGCCGAGGACTCCCACAGCACCGACACGGTTTTGCCCAACTGCTGATTGCGAAACGACGCAAAACCCTCTTTCGCCATCGCCAATAGTTGGGCGGTGCGCTCTTTCTTCACCGGCTGAGGGACGTCTCCGGAGAGGTAAACGGCGCTGGTGCCGGGCCTGGGAGAGTAGGGAAAGATGTGCATGTCGCTGAACTCCATGGATCTAGCGAACGACAGGCTCTCTTGGAACTCGGTCTCAGTTTCCCCCGGAAAACCGGCAATCAGGTCGGCGGTGACACCGCATCCAGACACGGACCGCCGGACTAGGCCAACCTTTTCCGCGAATAATCCGGTTGTGTAACGGCGGCGCATCTGCTCTAGTATCCGGTTGCTGCCGCTCTGCAATGGGACGTGGAAGTGGCGGCACAGGCGGGCATCCTGCCAAAGCTCCAGCAACTGGGGTGTGATTTCCTGAGGTTGGAGGGACGATACCCTGATGCGCGGGACGGTGGTTTCCGCCAGGATTCTTTCCAGTAGCCCGGTAAGGGTCATTCCCGGCAGGTCGAAGCCGTAGGTCCCTAACTGGGTTCCGGTCAGGACCACCTCCAAGCAACCGTCGGCTGCCCGCTGGTTGATCTGCTCCACCAGCAACTCAGGGGAGATGCTGCGCTCCCGGCCCCGGACCTTGGGGACGATGCAATAGGCGCACACCTGGTCGCAACCTTCCTGAATCCTGACCATGGCCCGGTTGCGGCGGATGTCGGTGGCTAACCTGGTGGTCCCGACTCCTTCTAGTTGAGTACTGTGATCGAGGATCGGAAGGAGATTATCCGGTCTGTTGCCCTTTTGCTCCAGCAAGGACGTCACCATCGATGGCAACTCATCTTTCTCAGTGTTACCCATCACTAGGGACACGCCTTCGACTTGAGCTAGATCGTCCTTGGAGCGTTCGGCATAGCATCCGGTGGCCACGATAAGGGCGTTTGGGTTCGCTCTGGCGGCGGCTCTCAGGGCTTGCCGGGCTTTGGAGTCGGCGGTGGCGGTCACGGTGCAGGAGTTGAGGACGAAGACATCGGCTTTGGCTGGAGATTGCACCAGGCGGTAACCGGCAGCGATGAACCGGCGAGCCAGCGTGTCGCTGTCGGCTTGGTTCAGCTTGCAGCCCTGGGTCCGGATCGCCACCGTGCCCCGGAATCCGGTTTCGTCCGGCGATGTCTCAGGCGCTTGGACCGGCGGAAAGTCCAGTCTTACCCGGCTATTCTTCGTATTCAACGGGCACCAAGTCCCAGAGCACTTCCACGGCCGAGGTCACATCATCGAGGATCGAGAATAGACGGTCCAACCTGCCCCGGGACTCTCGGATTCTTTGCAGAGTCTCACTGAAGGACCCTAGGCGCTCAAAGGACTCCCTGATTCTTTTGTCCCGGCGCTCTTTCCCCAGGTTGACTGCAAACTCCCGGATCGATTGGTCATCGCTAAGGCTTTGTCCCTGGCTCAGAGCCACCGCTTTGACCGCCAAGGTCAGGCTACCCCAAAGGAGGTCTTCAGATTGACCCCATCGTCCGCCCCGCATGTCGCCAAGGGCGTTGTCCAACAGCCTGAGGCTTTGGGAGCGGTAGCGGTTGATGCGGGCTGTATCGGTGGCCATGTCAGCTATTATCCGTGCCTGAAAAGATAACCAATTCTAGCATAGTAATGCTTACGCGCTGATTCCTTCCACGGTGGGAGGAGGTATCTGGAAGGGCGGCGTTAGGTTGGGGATGGGCACTTCGATGACCACCGGGCGTTCGGCCCTAAAAGCAGTTCGCAGGGCATCGCCCAGTTCCTGATGGCTGCCAAGCTTGACGCCCATGGCGCCGTAAACCTCGGCCAGTTGGGCGAAGTCGGGGTTGTGCAGCCTGGTGCCGATGACCCGGCCTCCCAGTCGGTTCTGCTGCTCTATGTGGGACGCCCCCAGCAACCCATTGTTGAAGACCACGGTCACTACGTTGATGCCCTCTTGGACCGCCGTGGCCAGTTCGCTGGAACAATACCCGAAGCCGCCGTCCCCACTGGTCGCTACGACCTGGCGGTTGGGGTTCCCTACCTTGGCTCCCAGGGCGGTGGGGAAGGCGTAACCCAGGGTGGCGAAATAGCTGGACGTTAGATACGAGCGGGGTTTGAGGGATGGGAAGGCCAAATGGCTCCAGTAGCCGATGTCCGTGGTTCCTGCCACCATGATGGCGTCGTCTTCCATCTCCCGGCGCAGGGTCTCGATAATCTCGACCTGTATCGGGGCCATCTCCCTGATGCGCTGGCTGGACTCTTGGCGGATGGACGACATCTCGCTGTCCGTCCATTCGCTGGTGGTTTTGCCGCCCAACTCAGCCAGCAGGGCTTCTACTCCCAGACGGCCGTCGGAGTTGATGCCAACCGTGGTTGGGTAGTTGCGGCCCACCTCTTCCGGGTCGGCGTCGATCTGTATCAGCTTTTGGTGGGGTTGGATCGCCCACGGGACCTTGGGTGCTAGATGGAGGCGGCTGCCCACGACCAGAATCACGTCGGCTTGGGGAAGGGCAAGATAGCCAGGGCCGTGGGCGTAAGTGAAGCAGCCCAACGAATGGGGGTCGTCTTCCGGAATAGCTCCCTTTCCCTCGGCGGTGGTGATGACAGGAGCATTCAGCGACCTGGCCAACTCCAGTAATTCGGTGGACATATCGGCTTCCCGTGCCCCGCCCCCGACCCATATGACGGGGCGGCGAGCCTTAGCCAGAAGTTCGGCGGCCTGTTTTATCTGCGTGGGGTCGGGCGAGGTCTTGGCGAATACTTCCGGCTCCGGCAGGTCGGTGTTGCCCTTGCCCGGAAGCATGTCCCAGGGAATCTCAATCTCCACCGGCCTGGGCCTGCCCGTGCCCATCTGCTCCATGGCGGTTTGGACCATACCTGGGATTTCCTCAACTTTGTCAGCCCTGGCGCACCACTTGGTCAGGTGTTGAAATACGTCCAGGGATTCCCCAATCTCGTGCAACGCGCCCCGGTTCATGCCCAGGTTGTAGCTCTCGATCTGGCCGGACACCAGCAGCACCGGCGACGAAGTGGCGAAAGCGGTGCCCAATGCGGCGGTTGTGTTGAGAGCGCCGGGTCCGGGGACTACCATCCCCACACCGGGCTTGCTGGTGGTGCGGGCGTATCCGTCGGCCATATATGCGACGCCCTGTTCGTGACGAGCCAGAATCAGGCGGATGCTGGGTTCATGATAGAAGGCATCGAAGGCGTCCATAATTTGGACGCCGGGAAGGGCGAAGACAACCTCCACGCCGTTGCGGACCAAGGAACCGACCAGGGCTTGAGCGCCGCTCATCTCAGGCATGGCACACCTCTACAGAACTAGGTTGAGTACAGTCTAAGCCACGCAACGTGCGTGTCAACCTGAAATATGAAGCCCGGTGTCCTGAGACATTCATCTCGCGAACGATCCCTGGATTCTGGCCTGCGCCGGAAAGACGGAGCATGGCGCTACCCTATCGTCATTCCCGTCTGCACGGGAATCCAGTTGACTGGCTGGAAGGAACGTAGCATCTGGTAAACGAGCTTCCCTGGGTTTCGGCCATCGCTGGCAATGACGGAAGATTGGCAGGTGAATAGCTCAACCTTCGGGTTTGTTGCCAAAACCAAAGCTGGGTGGCAACATATGGGTCGATGCCCGCATCTCACTGGATGTTGCTGGGCAGTTCTTGAACAGCGTCCGGCTGGGTACATCCAATCGGGTAAATGGAGGCGGGTATTGGCTTCAAGTAGCTCTTTTCGGTCGGTAACCACGGCAGTCCGGGTTCATGGCGGACCCAATGTCATCGCGCACTTAAGCGACGAGGTGAACCGCCTTCGGGCCAAGAGGGTATTTGTGGTCTGCGGCCAGACCGTGGCACATAAGACCGATCTGCTGGACCGGGTGAAGCAATCTTTGGGCGAAAGATTTGCCGGAGTATTTGACGGCGCTCAGGCCAGTTCTCCCCTGCCTTCGGTTGAATTGGGTACGGCCCAAGCAAGGGAAGCGGAAGCCGACCTTATCTTGGCATTGGGCGGGGGCAGCGCCATCGTAACGACTCGCGCCATCATCATCTTGCTGGCGGAGGGGGGATGGGCCCAGGACCATGCTACCCAGTACCCACCCGGCCAGCCGCCGGTTAGCC